>PNJQ01000117.1 GCA_013821985.1 Opitutus sp. | reverse complement strand
GCCGAGGCGCGTGAGGAACATCATCATTTGCTCCGGCGTCGTGTTCTGCGCCTCATCAAGAATGACGAACGCATTCGCCAGCGTGCGGCCGCGCATGTAGGCGAGCGGAGCGATCTCGATGATGCCTTTCTCCGCAAGTTTCGTCGCGTCCTCGGGCGAAAGCAGGTCGTGCATCGCGTCGTAGAGCGGGCGAAGGTAGGGGAGGATTTTTTCGCGCAAGTCGCCGGGGAGAAACCCGAGGCTCTCGCCGGCTTCGACGGCGGGACGGGTCAACACCACGCGCTGCACCTGATTTTTCATCAGCGCGGTGATGGCGGCGGCCATCGCGAGGTAAGTCTTGCCGGTGCCGGCCGGGCCGATGCCGAAGACGATCGGGTTTTTCTGGATCGCCTGCAGATAGAGTTTCTGACCGACGGTTTTCGGGACGACGGTTTTCTTCGGCGTGCCGATCTGCACCGGCTCGGAGAAAAGCGTGCGCAGGCGCGCGGGACCGTCCGTGCCGATGTAGGTCGCGAGGAGGCGGTGAAAATCCGCGGTGCGCATCGCGAGGCCTTGCATGCGGCCTTGTTCGAGGAGGTTGAAAAATTCCTCGGCGGTCGCGACGGCGTCGTCGGGTCCCTCAATTTTCAGCCAGTCGTCGCGGGTGACGAGGCGCGCGCCCAGTTTTTGTTCGGCGAGGCTGAGGTTTTCCTCGTTGTTGCAGTAGAGCTGCGCGAGCTGGCGGGCGTTTGGAAACTGGAGCGTTTTGGTCGTAGGCACGAGGAGCGAGAAATTGGACAGCGGAGCTGGCGGGCGGTTGCCGCCGAATGTTTAGACGCGCGGCGGCATTGCCTTGGCGGTCTCGGCCAGGCGCAGATACATCGCTTCGAGCGACTGGGGAAGGACGCGCGTGTTGCCGATGACCGGCATGAAATTCGTGTCGCCGTTCCATCGCGGCACGATGTGGGCGTGGAGGTGCGGGATGCTGCCGCCGGCGGCGGGTCCGAGATTGAATCCGATGTTGAAGGACTGGGGGCTGATCGCGACGCGCAACAATTCCTGGGCAAAGATTATTTCATCCATCAAGTCCGCCCGTTCCGCCGCGGTAAGTTCCTTGAGATCGGTCACGGCGCGAAAGGGCACGGCGAGCAGGTGGCCGGCGTTGTAGGGAAAGCGGTTGAGGATGAGATAGCTCAACGGACTGCGATGGACGATCAACGCTGCGGCATCGTTGCCCAACGCCGGGAGATCGGCAAAGATGTTGCCGCCGGACGGCTGGCGCGGCGCCTCGATGTATTCCATGCGCCAGTAGGCGTGCAGGTGATCCATTGCCCGGCACCGTAAGAGGTTGAGCGGCCGTGTCAAAGCCCGGGCAGGTCCGGCCGTGCACGTGCGGCCCGGAGTTCGCGATGAGCCGGCCCTTGACAGGTGCGGGCGGGCGTCGAATATGACGGCCGTCATACCATCCTGCATGCGCTATCCCAGCGATCACAAAACCGTCACGCGCCGCCGCATCCTGCAGGCGGCGAGCGAGGCGTTTCGGGAGAAAGGCGTGGCCGCCACGGGGGTGGATGAAGTGATGCGACGCGCGGGTCTGACGCACGGTGGTTTCTACGCGCATTTCCGGGATAAGTCGGAGCTCATCGCCGAAGCCTGTGCGACGGGTTTTGAAATGGGGCAGGAGAATCTCGGGCGCATCGCCGCGTTGCCGACGCGACGCGCTCGCGTGCGCGCGCTCGTCGCGAGTTACCTCAGCGCGCACCATCGCGACAACCGCGCGGGCGGCTGTCTGGTGGCGGCCCTAGGTTTCGAGGCGTCGCGCCCCGGCGGCCGCGCGCGGCGCGGCTACGCGGCGGCCTTGCAACTCCACCGCGGGCGGCTGGCGGCGGCGTTGCGGTTGCACGACGACGCGGTCGAAAACGACCGGCTCGCGACCTCATTGCTCAGTCTGCTCGTGGGTGCGCTGATTCTCGCGCGATCGCTACCCGACGACGAGGCGAGTCGCCAAGTCCTCGCGCACGCGCGCGCCACCGCACTCACGTGCTTCGCGCCATCCGCCCGCTCCACCTGAATTTTTCATGAACATTCCCCTCCAACAGCCGCGCCGTCGCGTGGTCATCACTGGCATCGGCGCCGCCACTCCGGTCGGACTCACGGCGCCTGACTCGTGGCGCGCGCTCGTCGCCGGCGAATCCGGCATTGGTCCGATCACCCGCTTCGACACGACGCATTGTCCGGTGACGATCGCGGGCGAGGTGAAGAACTTCGATCCGCTGCGTCCGCTCGCGCAACCGGTTTTTCCGCGCGGCGCCGGCACCGACCCAGTGACGGCGGCGTTCAATCCCAAGGATACAAAAAAATTCGGGCGCTTCACGCTGCTCGGCTGCGGCGCGGGACTCGAGGCCTATGTCGATAGCGGACTCGACGCGCATCGCGCCACGCTCTCGCCGGATCGCATGGGTGTGAATCTCGGGGTTGGCCTGGGAGGCTTGCCGGAAATCGAGGCGACGCACGAGACGTGGCGCCGCGATGGTTTCCGTAAAATCTCGCCATTCTTTATCATTCAGATCGCGCCTAACCTGCTCGCCGGGCAGCTCAGTCTCACGCTCGATTTGCGCGGTCCGAACATGTGCGTCGCCTCCGCCTGTGCGACCAGCGGTCATGCGCTTGGCGAAGCGGCGGCCGCCATCGCGCGCGGCGATGCGGACGTGATGTTCGCCGGCGGCGCCGAATCGACCATCACGCCGCTCGCGATCGGCGCGTTCGCGCAGATGCGCGCGCTTTCGAAGCGCAACGACGACCCAAAAAAGGCTTCGCGGCCCTATGACGTCGCCCGCGATGGCTTTGTGCTCAGCGAAGGCGCCGTGGTTTTCGTGCTCGAGGAATACGAACAGGCAAAGCGTCGCGGTGCGAAAATCTACGCGGAACTCCGTGGCTACGGCGCGAGTGCCGACGCGCACCACCTGTCGTCCCTGGCTCCCGGCGGCGAAGGCTCGCAGCGCTCGATGCGCGCCGCGCTCGCGAACGCCGGTCTCGTTCCTACGGACATCGATTACGTTTCCGCGCACGCGACTTCGACTCCCGGCGGCGACGGTGAGGAAGGCGCGGCGATCGCGGCGGTGTTTGCCGACAACAAGGCGCAGCTCAACGTGAGCGGCGTGAAGTCGATGACCGGTCACCTCCTGGGCGCCGCGGGCGCGATGGGCGCGCTGGCGGCCGTTATGGCTATCAAGGACGGCGTTGTGCCGCCCACGATCAATCTGGAGAATGTCGAGCCAGCGTGCGCCGAACTCGGCCTCAACTTCACTCCCAACACCGCGGTGCAGCGTCCGGTGCGCGCGGCGCTGTCGAATTGCTTCGGCTTCGGCGGCACGAACGCATCGCTGGTGTTCGCGAAAGCGTGAGTGCGTCGCTCCACGTTTCTCCGGGCGTTGAGGCAGCGGGGGGTTACCCGAATCCGCCGAGGAGCGCGGTGGCGACATGAGCGAGATACTTCTGCTCGCCGCGGCAAAACGTGGCGTGCCGGTGCCGCCGCCGCCGCACGATGTCGCTGCGATGGCGGAACTGGCCGCGTCGATCTTTCTGCGTCCGATGCGCTCGGGTCGGCGCGTGCCGCGCGAGGAAGGATACTTGGAAACGGCGCGGCGGGGCACGATGCCGACGAGTTGCGGTGCACTCGCCGCGTGGGAGTGGGGCGCGGCCGGCGCGCCGCTCGTCGGCTTTGTGCACGGCTGGGAAGGTCACGGCGCGCAGCTCGGGGCGTTCGCGGCGCCCCTGGTCGCGGCGGGATTCCGGGTGCTGACGTTTGACGCGCCGGCGCACGGCGAGTCGCCGGGCGACGAAGCACACGTGCCGCTGCTGGCGCGCGTCCTGCCGGAAATCGAGCAGGAAGTCGGACGATTTCACGCCTTGCTCGGTCATTCGATGGGCGCAGCGGCGGCGGCGATGAGCACGACGTTGGGCGTGGCGCCGCGCGGGCTGGTGTTGCTCGCACCGCCGATGAGCATGCGCGAACGCGTCGAGCGGGTGGCCGGCCGCATGCAGCTCGAAGGTGAATTGCGCGAGGCTTTTTTCCGTGTGGTGGAGCGCCGCACGGCGGCGACGTTCGAAGACGTTGACCTGCGGCGCGTCGCTGAGCGCGCGCCATGCCCGCTGCTGGTCCTTCACGACCCTGACGACGGTGACACGAGTTTCGTCGAAGCGGAAAAGATCGTCGCCGTCTGGCGCGGCGCGCGGCTCGTGCCGTGTCCCGGGCGCGGGCACTATCGCATTCTGGCTACACCGGATATCGTGCGCCAGGCCGTCGAGTTCATTTCCGGCCTGCGGTAGGAGGCCGGTCAGCTTCGGCCGGCGGGAGCAAGCCGGAATGGGTGCAACTCGTTGTCAGGCGGCCCTAAAGCCGGGCTCGGCAAAGCAAGGTGAACCGGACAGCGTTGAGTTGCGACCTTGGTGGCAAAGCGATGATCCACGATCCGAAACAAGTCCTGACCGAACTGCTGGTCCTCCAGGCGCGGCAGGGCGACGAAGGGGCCTTTCGACAGCTCTTTGAGTTGTGGCACGGCGATCTGCGCCGTTTGACGCTGGCGCGCGTGGAGCAGCCGGCCGCGGCCGATGAGGTCGTGAACACGGTATGGCTGGCGATTGCGCGCGGTCTTGGTGGGCTGGACGATCCGGCCTGTTTTCCGCGCTGGGCATTTCGCATCGTGGAGCGGCGCTCGGCGGACTGGGTTCGCCGGCGCGTTTCCGAACGGCGGCGTGAGTCGATTGCCCAGGCGTCGGTGGAGCTGCTTGTTCCCACGACAGAGTCCGGCAGCACCGAGCCGGACGATGAGTTGCTCGCACTCCGATCGGCCATTGCGGAATTGCCGAAGGAGCAGCGCGAACTGCTGCAGCTGTTCTACGAATTCGGCCGCAGCGTCGCCGAGATGGCCGAGATCCTGGATGTGCCGGTCGGCACGGTGAAGTCGCGTCTTTATTCCGTTCGCGAAACCCTGAAACGAAAGCTCGAAAGAAAATCACCATGAAAGACCTCGATCAAAAAATCCAAGCCGCGCTGCGGGAGCAGCGAGGCGCCGCAGAAATGCTCGCTGAGCCCAACATTGCCCAGGAGGTGATCACGGCCGCCTTTCGCGGCCGGCATCGGGCGCTCACGACCTTCACCTTTGTCTTCAGCTTCGTCCTTTTCGTCGGCTCGGTGTGGGCGGGCGTGAAGTTCTACCACGCTGCGACGGTGACGGCGCAATTGCAGTGGGGAGGACTGGCGCTGCTCCTGATCATGATGGTGTCGTTCATCAAGGTGTGGTTCTGGCTCGAGATGCACACCAACCGCGTGCTGCGCGAAGTGAAGCGACTTGAGTTGCTGCTCGTGGCCCGAGGTGGAGCCGAGTGAAACACTTCGCGGAAATGCAGGCTTCCGCTGGCGCGGCGCGCATCGTAGCGTCGCGCCATGACTGAGCAGCAGCAGCACGTCGAAAATGTCCGGCTCTCCGCCGCGAAGATCACCGCCGCGTGCGGTCGAATGGCGCCGAAAATTGCGATCGTGCTCGGCTCCGGTCTCGGCGGACTGGCGGGCAGGCTGCAGGAGGCGGTGACGCTCTCTTACGGGGAACTGCCGGGTTTCCCCGTGCTCACGGTTGCCGGGCATGCGGGAAAATTTCATGTCGGCAAACTCGACGGTGTGCCGGTCATCGTGTTGAACGGCCGCAAACATTTCTACGAAACCTCCGACGCGTATCCGCTGAAGACGATGATCCGCGCCGTCAGGGCGGCGGGTGTCGAGATTCTGTTTCTCTCGAACGCGGCCGGCAGCCTCCGGCCCGCGATGAAGGTGAGCGAGCTGATGCTGATCTCCGATCACATCAATTTCCTCGGCCTCAATCCGCTCACTGGTCCGAACGATGATACGTTCGGACCGCGCTTTTTTCCCGTCGCCGAGGCATGGGATCCCGCGTTGCGTGCAAAAATGAAATCCGTCGCGCAGCAGCAGGGCATCGCGCTGCACGAGGGCGTCTATGTGGCGTTCCGCGGACCGTCGTTCGAGACGCCGGCGGAGATTCGCATGGTGCAGGGCTGGGGCGCGGATGCAGTCGGGATGTCGAGCGTTCCCGATTGCCTGCTCGCCCGGCATTGCGGATTGAAGGTCGTGGGCGTCTCCTGCCTGACGAACATGGGGGCGGGACTTTCCGACGAGATTCTTTCCCACGCGCACACGCTCGAGAATGCGGCCAAGGGCGCTGCCGCGTTTGAACGCCTGGTCAGCGCGGCGGTGAAGGTGCTTTAAGCGCGCGCGACCCTGCCGCGGTTTAGACGGCGGGTTGCAAGGCGGGCGATGACGATACGTCCTTGCGCCGACGCGCCCACCGCGGACGTTCGATCAGGAATCGACCCTGTCCTGTCCGCTCGATCAACCAAGAGAGGACGAACGGGGTGAGCAACGCGGCCGCGAAGACGCCCAAGGCGATCGTTCCGGCGTCGCCGCCCGGGAACAGC
Organism: Opitutus sp.; assembly: GCA_013821985.1. Classification (GTDB taxonomy): domain Bacteria; phylum Verrucomicrobiota; class Verrucomicrobiia; order Opitutales; family Opitutaceae; genus Didemnitutus. Next base: position 2,549 of record PNJQ01000117.1, on the reverse strand, counting down.
TTCAACAGCACCGTGCGCGTGGCCGCAATCCAGAGAAAGAAGCTCGAAAACACAATCAGCGAGCGCCGGCCCGCAGCCCGCAGCATCGTGCCGAAGAAAGTGGGTGCGACTAGGCTCGAGAAGACCACGACGGCAGCGGCGCCGACCAGGCCGAGCGACAGCCCGATCCAATTGGTGAGATGCGACCCTTGCCAAACCAACGCGCCGTTGATCGCGGCCCAGATGACGAGCAAGGCGACGGCGGTTTTCGCCGAGCCATTGGCCCAAGCGGCCAGCCGGAAAAAGGCGGATGCGCCGAGCCATCCGGTGACGAAGAAGACCATTCGGCTGCAATATTCCCAAAGTAGTCCTCCGGCGGAACCAATCCACGGATCCAGGGTGGCGACAATTTCATCGTCGAAGAGGTGCAGGGGAATTGAGAGGACCAACAGCAGCGCGGGGCGCCGGCGGAATACCCACGCCGTGAGAAAAAACGCCGTGAGGATGTAGAGAAACCACATCACTCCGATCGGCGCCACGAAAAGGCGGTTCAGCACATGCAGCACGAACGCGTTCGCGCCGTCGGTGGCGAGGATCGAAGTCTCCTTCAAGCCCACTTGGATCAGCGTCCAAAGGACATAGAAGTAAACGAAGTGAGTGACCTTGGCGTCCAGGTAAGCGCCCCGGTCGCGCAACAGCGCGCGCGCCATAAAAAGTCCGGACAGGAGAAAGAAATCCGGCATGCGGAATGGCCGCGCAAATTCGACGAAGGGGTGCAGCCAGCTCACCGTATTCAGCGCGTTTTCCACGCCGTGGGTCGAGTGAAGCAACACCACGAGCACGATGCAGAGACCCTTTGCGACGTCGGCCCAGTCAATCCGTTCGCGCCCTGGAGGCAACACGGCGGACGTGGGGGGAGAACAGGGCTCCTTCGTGCTGCGCAGCGAAGCCTGGGGTAGATGGGGTGAGTGCGGCGGCATGCCTGAATTCTGCTCCGGAAAAACCGGGCTGCGTAGTAGGTGGTCACCCCATCGAAGCGTTTCCACGCGAAGGATCCGCGAGGAACCGTTGTCGCGGCACGCCAGAATGTTCCGGGGTTCATGGGTCGTCCCGCCAGTTGCGGTAAGCTCCGCCTCGTCAACTGCGCGGCTTCGGCGGGGCGTTGTGCCAGATGTCGTGCAGCATGCGCCACACGCCGTCCGATTCGCGCACCCAGACGACGAGGTAGCGATCGGTGAAACTCACCGGTTCATGACCTTCGGATTGCGTCGTGCTGTGCCACGTGCCGACATCGACGGCGGTGTTGCCGTCGATGCGCAGTGATTCCGATTCCATGCGATGTGCGATCTGCCGGCGGCCGGGGCGCCACGCGAAGAACTCCTTGATTGCGGCGCGACCGACGATGGTGCGGTTGGGTGGATAAATTTTGCCGTCGGCGGTGTAGCAGGCGGCGAGCGCATCGCCGTCGTTCGCGACGAACGCCGCCGAGAAGGCCGCGCTCTGGCGCGCGATGGCGGCACGGTCCTCTATCTCGGTTGTTGCTTCAGCGGCCTGTGAGATCGCGGATGAAATTGCCAGCAGCGCGAGCAGACGGAGAAATCGAGTCATGGCCTTGCATGCGGCTTGCACGGCGCGCGCTCAACCCCGCGGCGACGAACCCGCAACGGAACGCGGTAAGCACTCTCGATGGCCAGCCGGCTCGCTTCTATGCGTGATTGCGAGCTTCCGCCGTGGTGGGGCTGATCACGTTGCGGACTTCCGAAATCCGGTTAGCGGGGAATCCACCCTGCAAAGCGTGCTGGCGGATGAGCTCCGCATTCGGAGCGAGATAAACGCAGTAAATTTTATCGTCGGTGACGAAGCTTTCGACCCACTGGATTTTCGGCCCGAGGGCCTGTAGGACGGCGCAGGATGTTTGCGAGATACCTTGCAGTTGATCGGGCGTCAGCTGACCGGCGCCGGGGATTTCACGTTCAATGACGAATTTGGGCATGATTGAGCAGGGTTCGGGGTTCAGGGGACGAGCCGAACCCTAACTGAAATCGTGGAGAGTGAATATCAGGCGGAGCTCTGAGCCAAACTGACGTTCGGCCCGGTTCGGCATTGAGGAGACTACGCAGTCGTCACGAGCCAGCGTGGCATCGCGGCACAAAAAAGCCGGGCTTTGCGGCCCGGCCTTCGTGACTGAGATTTGCCGCGGGTGCGGCGCGGATGGAGTCCGCGCGCTACCTTAGGCGAGTTTGGCGCCGAGGCGTTTGGCGGCGCGTTCGAGGGCGTCGGCCATGTCGGACGGCGTGACGGCGTTTTCGATGCCGCACTCGTTGAACACGGCGATCTTCGCCGCGGCGGTGTCTTCGGCTCCGCCAACGACGGCGCCGGCGTGGCCCATGCGGCGGCCGGCAGGAGCGGTGGCGCCCGCGATGAAGCCCGCGACCGGCTTCTTGCAGTTCGCCTTCACCCAGCGCGCAGCTTCGACTTCGGCGCTGCCGCCGATTTCACCGATCATGATGATGCCCCAGGTGTCGGGGTCGTCGTTGAACATCTTGATGACGTCGAGGTGCGACGTGCCA
>PNJQ01000116.1 GCA_013821985.1 Opitutus sp. | reverse complement strand
CCATGAATTCCCCATATAGACAACCGCTATCACGACTGCATGGCCGCGCCCGGTGTGGGGCCGGGCCGGCCCCAGTCGCGGTGCGGATGGCTTCTCTCCTCCCTGCCCACCGCTCCCTGCTCACGCCATGAACCTCTCGCTCTACTCCGCCGCCACCGGCATGGAGGCCCAGCAGCTCAACCTGAACACGATCGCGAACAACCTCGCGAACGTGAACACGCCCGGTTTCAAGCGCAGCAAGATCGAGTTTCAGGATTTGCTCTACCAGAAGCCGCGCGCCTCAGGCACCGACTCCGGCGGCGGCAACTTGATCCCGACCGGCATCGAAGTCGGCAACGGTTCGCGCGTCGCCGCGACCTCCAAGGTTTTCACGCAGGGCCAGCTCACCAACACCGGCGAAAAACTCGACCTCGCCGTGCAGGGCGACGGGTTCTTCGAAGTGCAGCGGTCCGACGGAACCATCGGCTACACGCGCGACGGCTCCTTCAAACTCAATGCGCAGGGCCAGGTCGTCACCGTTGACGGCATGCCGATCCTCAGCGGCTTCCAAGCGATCCCGGCCGGCGCCAACGTCGCCATTTCCGAGGACGGCCAGGTGACGGTGCAGTCGTCCTCCGGCACGCAGACGTTCCGTCTCACGCTGACGCGCTTCGCCAATCCCGCGGGTCTCCGCTCGATGGGTGGCAACTTGTATGAAGAGACCGGCGCATCCGGCACACCCGAGTCGGGCAACCCCGGCGAACAGGGTTTCGGCCGCACGATCCAAGGCTACATCGAAGCCTCGAACGTGAACATCGTCGAAGAAATGGTCGCGCTCATCGTCGCGCAGCGCGCCTACGAAATTAATTCCAAGTCCGTGCAGTCGTCCGACGAGATGCTGCAAAACGTGGCCAACATGAAGCGGTGACCGCCATGCGTTTCCTTCGCCTCAGCTTCCTCGCCCTCCTCTTCGCCGCCGCATCGGTCGCGCTGCGGGCGGACGAGCCGGCGGGCGCCGCTCCGTTGTCGCAAAGCCAGTTCACGGCGGTGCTCGCGCGCGAACTATCGTCCCACTTCAATCTCGAGGGCGATCTGCAACTCGAATTCCTGCGTCCGTGGTCGTCGCCCGATCGCGTGGCGCGCGACTGGCAGATCGTCGTCGTCGAATATCCTTCCGTTCCCGCCACCGCGATGCTGCTGCGCGTGCGCCTCCTCGCCGACGGCGAGCCGCTCGGTGGCGAAGTCACGCTCACGTTGCGCGCGGCGCTCTGGCGCGACGCCTGGGTCGCGCGCCAGCCGCTGACGCACAACGCCACCTTCGACGCCGCACTGCTGGAAACCCGCCGCACCGATCTTCTCCGCGACAAGGATGCGCTGCCGGCCGCCGTGGGCGACCGTTCCTATATTTTTTCCCGCAGCGTCCAGCCCGGCCGTGTTTTGACCTGGCGCGACGTCGCCCGCCGCCCCCTCGTTCGCAAGGGCGAATACGTCGAGGTCTCGGCCGCCGACGGCCAGCTGTCCGTCACCATGAAGGGCGTGGCGATGCAGAACGGCGCCCAAGGCGAGGTCGTCACCGTCCGCAATCCCGACTCGAAGAAAGATTTCTCCGCGTTCGTCATCGATGAAAACCGCGTCCAAGTCCGCTTCTAAGGCCGCGTCACTCGCCGCGCTTACGCTGTTCGCCCTCGGCGCCGCCGACGCACGCGCCGCGTCCCTGTGGAACAATGGGGCGGGGGAGCGCAGCATGTTCGCCGATCGCAAGGCCGCGCGCGCAGGTGACATCCTCACCGTCGTCGTCGCCGAAAGCGCGAACGCCACGAATTCCCAGAGCAAATCTTCCACGCGCGAATCCTCGCTCGAGGACACCGTCAACCGCTTCCTCTTCACCGCCGCAGCGAGTGCGCTCGGCACGCACAACGGCCAGCTCCCCGCGACCGACATCAAGGGCAAGGCCAACTACTCCGGCGGCGGCGAAGTTTCCAACAATCAGTCGCTCACCAGCCGCGCAGCCGTGCTCGTCACCGACGTGCTGCCGAACGGCAACCTCGTGATCGAAGGCGTGCGCGTCGTGACCTTTTCCGGCGAGACGCAATACGTCGTCCTCCACGGCCTCGTGCGCCCCGACGACATCTCGTCCGGCAACACCATTTTCTCGTCCAACATCGCGGACGCCCGCGTGGAGTTCATCGCCGAGGGCAACCTCACCGACGCGCAGAAGCGCGGCTGGCTCACCAAACTCTACGAAAAACTCCGGCCCTTCTGAACGCCCGATGTAACCGAACCGCCGGACAACCAGGATCACGGATGAATCTTACAGGATGCTTTTGCCGACCGACTCGCTCCACTTTCCAGTGGGCGCTGGCGGTTGCCTGCGTTTTGTTCGGCAGCACCGCCGCCCTCCACGCCGCGCGCGTGAAGGACCTCACGATCGTCGAGGGCGGACGCGATAACCAACTGGTCGGCTACGGCCTCGTTGTTGGTCTGGCGGGCGAAGGCGACAGCAACGCCGCTTCCACGCTGCGCTCCATCCAGAACACATTGCAGCGTTACGGCATCTCGGTGAACCAGCAGGACATCAAGGCGAAGAATGTCGCCGCGGTCATGATCACGGCCGACATCGCGGCGTTCCTCAAGCCGGGTGGCCGCATCGACGTGCTCGTGGCCTCGATGGGCGATGCTAAAACTCTCCAAGGCGGCGTGCTTCTCCAAACCCCGCTCCTCGGCGCGGACGGCCGCACCTACGCGGTCGCGCAAGGCCCCGTGGCGATCGGCGGATTCTTCGGCGGCAGCGGCGGCGCCGGCGGCGCGACCGTGCAAAAAAATCATCCGACCGTCGGCAACATCTCCAATGGCGCGATCATCGAACGCGAAATCCCCGCCCAATTCGTCCACGAGGAAACGCTGCGCCTCCTCCTCCACAATCCCGATTTCACGTCCGCCGCGCGCATGGCCGACGCGATCAATCTCCGCTGGCCCGACGCGATCGCGCAGGCGACCGACGCCGCGACCGTCGCGGTCAAGGTCCCCGAAGACTACAAGCTGCGCCACGTCGCGTTCCTCGCCGACCTCGGCACCGTCGAACTTCAACCCGACACGATGGCGCGCATCGTCATCAACGAACGCACCGGCACGATCGTGGCGACTTCCACCGTCCGCGTTTCCCACGTCGCCATCGCGCATGGCGCGCTGACGATCACCGTCACGAACAATCAGGGCGTCTCGCAACCCGGCGCGTTCAGCGGCGGCACGACGCAGCAGGTGCAAAGCACGCAGACCGCGGTGAACGAAACCAAGGGCGGCTTCACTGTGCTCAACGAGCCGCCGACCATTGAGCGCCTCGCCGCGGCCCTGAACGCCCTCGGCGTCTCCACCCGCGACATGATGGCCATCTTCCAATCGCTCAAGCGCTCCGGCGCGCTCCAAGCCGAACTTGTCATCAACTGACCATGAACGTCACCGCTGTCAGTTCCACCTCCGGCCTGTTGCCCGCGAATCTCAGCAACCCCGAGCGCGTTGCGAAAATGTCGGGCGCCGAGCAGGCCAAGGCCGTCTCCGGTCAATTCGAGGCGATCATGCTCCGTCAATTTCTCCAGGAGAGCGTCGGCAGCATCATGGGCGGCAAGGAAGGCGGCGCCTCCGCCGGCGTCTATGGCTACCTGCTCACCGACGTGCTCGCGAACAAACTCACCGAAGGCGGCGGCCTCGGTCTCGGCGGCATGCTCCAACAACAACTCACGCCCCGCGAATCGCTGGCCTCCGTCACGGCCGCGCCAGACGACAAGGAACAACAGCCATGAACCACGAGTGGCAGATCATCGCGGAGGCGCTCCGCCAGGAAATCGCCGAATACGGCGGCCTCCTCCATCTTTTCGAACAGCAGCAACAGCATCTTTTCCGCCGCGATGTGGATGGCGTGCTCCACCTCAGCACCGAGATCGAGGCGCACGCCATGAATCTCCATGAGTGCCGCCGGAACCGCGAGGCGGCCGTCGCCGCGTTTGCGCTCGAGCACCGCCAATCTCCCACGAGCACGCTGCGTTCGCTCCTGCCCTTTTTCGCCGCCGAGGTTCGCCCGCTGATCGAGGCGCTCATCTCCGAAATCAACGTCCTCATTCACCGCGTGCGCCGCGTCTCGCGCCACAACCACTCGCTGCTCTCCCGCTCGCTCGAGGCACAGCAGCAGCTCATCCGCACGCTGCGCCCGGACAGCTTCACGCAAACCTACGCCCCCAACGGCCGCGTTGCCCTCTCCACCGCCCGCCCCGAACCGGCCTTCAAGGTCGCAGGATGAGGCATAAAAGCTCAAAGCGAAAAGCTTCAAGCATTAAGCTCGGAACCGACCCAGCCAACTAACGCAGCCTAAAGCTTAAAGCTTACCGCCTACCGCTTCTCCCCCATGTCCGGCCTCTTCTCCACTCTCGGTTCCTCGGTCAAGGCGCTCACCGCGCACAGCCGCGCCATCGAGACCGCGGGCAAGAATCTGGCCAACGTCAACAACACCGCCTACGCCCGCCAGCGCGTCCTCTACGGCGATCGCGGCACGGTGATGACGGCGCAGGGCGCCGAGAGCCTCGGCCTCGAGGCGCTCGCGATCCAACAGCTGCGCGACACGCTGCTCGACAATCAGGTGATGCGCGAACTCGCGCTGAAGGCCGGCTTCGAATCCGAACAGCGCGCCCTCGACCGGGCGCAGGCCGGCCTCGGCCAGAACATCAACCGCGCCAACGCCACGACCGCGAGCGGTTCCAATGCCTCCACCGGCGGCCTCGCCGCCGCGCTCGACGACTACTTCAACGCCTTCCAAAGCCTCGCCGCGCGTCCGACCGATTCCGGCGAACGCCAGACGCTCCTGCAAAAGGCCTCGATCCTCACCGACCGCTTTCAGCAAACCGACGCGCGTCTCGCGCAGGTGCAGAGTGATATCGACGTCGAAATCCAGTCCGGCGTTTCCGACGTCAACCGCCTCCTCTCCACCATCGCCGACCTCAACAGCCAGATTGGCCGCATTGAGAGCGGCCAGCCCGGCACCGCCATCGACCTGCGCGACCAGCGCCAGGCGCGTCTCGAAGAACTTTCCGCGAAACTCCCCGTCGAGGTCCGCAATGCCACCAACGGCCAGATTCAGGTCGTCCTCCGCGATGCCACGAACACCGACGTCGTGCTCGTCGATCTCGCGAGCGTCACCGGCCCGGTGACCTTCGCCGGCAGCGGACTCACGGCCGGCGCACCGGCCACGGCCGTCGAATTTTCCTCCGGTGCGATTCGCGGTGCGCTCAACGCCCGCGACGGCGCCGTGCAAACGCTGCGCGACAATCTCAGCCAGCTCGCCCGGCAGATCGTCACTTCCGTCAACGCCGCCTACAACCCGACTTCCGTTCCCGGCGGCGACTTCTTCAACGCCGCGGGGCTCACCGCCGGCACGATCACGCTCACGCCCGGACTCACTGCGGCCAATCTCCGCGCCGGCACCGGCGCCGCGGGCGACAACAGCATCGCTGCCGCCGTCGCCGCGCTGGCCTCGCAGAGTTTCTCCACCGGTAGCGGCGACGTCATCGACGGCACGTTCAGCCAGTTTTATTCCGGCGCCGTCAGCAACCTCGGCCAGGCGCTCTCGAGCGTGAATTCCCGCGTCGAGGACCAAGCCAACATCACCAACCTGATCAAATCGCAGCGCGACAGCGTGAGCGGCGTCTCGCTCGACGAGGAGATGGCCGACCTTGTGCGCTTCCAACGCGCGTTTCAGGCCTCCTCGCGCGTGTTCTCCGTCGTCGATGAATTGCTCGACACGGTCGTCAACCGCCTCGGCCGGTGAACCTTCGGTAAACGATGAAAAATTTCACTGATTCCCCTCGCGTTCGGAGAGAAGCCGCGCTCCCTCCTCGGAGTTTCCACAACTCCACCTCCGGTAATTTCTCCCATGCCCATCACCCTCTTCGTCTCGTTCTCCTGGCTTGAACTCCTCGACTGGAATTTCGCCCCGATAGACCTCGACCTCTAGCTATGCGCATCGCCTCCGCCACCGTCTCCGACAACATTGTCCGCCAGATTCAACAGCTGGGGACGCAACAGTCGAAGCTCCAGGCGGCGGTGGCGAGCGGCCAGCGCGTCACCAATCCTTCCGACGATCCCGCGGCCATCAGCCGCCTGATCAATCTCGAGAGCGAACGGCGCGGCCTCCAGCAATTCTCGCGCAATGCCGATCGCGCGATGGAAGTCTCGCAGGCATCGTTCTCCGGCCTGCAGCAGCTGAAGAAACTCTCCGACCGCGCGACGGAAGTCGGCACGCTCGGCGCCGGCACGGTGAATCCCGATGCCGTCAGCGCCTACGCCGCGGAAATCGACCAGCTCCTTGAGCAGGCCGTCCAGCTCGGCAATACGCGGTTCCGCAGCGACTTTATTTTCGCCGGCACCGCGGTCGATACGCCGCCGTTCGCGGTGACGCGCGACGCCTCCGGCAGGATCACTTCCGTTGCATTCGCCGGCAACGCGCTCCAGGCGGGCATCTCCCTTTCCGAATCGTCGAGCATCACGCCAGGCACCACTCCCGCGACCAACGCCGGCCTCGGCGATTTTCTCAACCGCCTCGTGGCGCTGCGCGACGGGTTGTCCGCCGGAGGCGGCGCCCCGGTGGCCGCAGTCCAGCCGGATCTGCTCGCAAGCGAAGATCTCCTCGTCGATGCGCTCGCCGAACAGGGCGCGATCCAGATGCGCATCGAAGTCGCGCAGACGCAGCAGCGGGTCCGGGGCGAAAATCTCGAGGCGCTTGTCTCCGCCGAGGCCGACGGCGACCTCGCCAGCGCCATCGTCGCGCTCAACCAGACGCAAGTCGCCTATCAGGCCGCGCTCCAATCCTCGGCCAATATCATGCGCCTCTCCCTTCTCGATTACCTCAAGTAAACCACCCGACCGCCGCCCGTCATGAAAGTCCTCACCGAATTCACCCCGACCGATTTCGAGAACCCGCTCGCCAACGGCTTTACCCTGCCGCAGGGCATCATCGGCTTCCGCGACTACACGCGCGCCGAGCTGCTCTATCTGCCGGATCACCTCCCGTTTCTCTGGATGAAATTATCCAACGCGCGCGACGAGAGCGTCCATTTCGTCGTCCTCGAACCGGGCGGCGTGCTGCCACACTATACCCCGGAACTCTTCGATGACGACGCCGACAACCTCGACCTGCGCGACGGTTCCGAGGCGATGGTGCTCAACATCGTCACGCTCGAACAGCAGCGCCCGCTCGAGGCGAAGGTCAACCTCATCGGTCCGATCATCGTCAACCGCCGCACGAAACTCGGGCGCCAGCTCGTGATTTCCAACTATTCGAACTACAGCGCGCACCACGCGCTGGTCGATTCCCGCGCCGCGAATTCCGCCGTCGCCAACGCCGCCACCGCCTAACCGAGGGAAGAGCGGATAACGGTCGATCTCTGCGCCCCGCCGACTGCTCACTGCTTCCCGCTCACTGCTCACCACTCCCCATGCTCGTCCTTTCCCGAAAAACCAACGAAGCCATCGTCATCGGCGACGGCATCGAAATTCGCATCAACCGCATCGATGGCGACGTGGTGAAGATCGGCATCATCGCCCCGCGCGAGGTCCCCATTTTCCGCAAGGAAGTGCAGACCGCCATCGCCGCGACCAATCAGGCCGCCGCCCTCAAGGGTCCGGCCGGCGCCGCCTCCGGACTCCCGCGCGGCCTCCCTTCGCTTCCCAAAATCAACCGGACCACGGACAACGGACCGGCTCAGTCGCCCGCCATGGATGGTGGCAACAAAACCGCAGTGCCCCTCGCGAAACCCAATGCGAAGGCCGACGCGGCCTAACCCAAAACCACCACCGCCATGAGCGTCATCAATACCAACATCCAGGCCATCTCGGCCGCCCGCAACCTCAACGCCTCGCAGGAAATGCTCGGGCGTTCCCTCACCCGCCTTTCGTCGGGTTCCAAGATCGTCAACCCGTCCGACGACGCCGCCGGCCTCGCCGTCTCCGAAAAACTCGACGCGCAAAACCGCCGCGTCAAAGCCGCCACCACCAACGTCCAGAACGCGATCTCGTTCGTCCAGACGGCCGACGGCTTCATGTCCGGCATGACGAAGATCCTCTCGCGCATGTCCGAGCTCGCCATCCTCGCCAAGGACGTGACGAAAAACTCCACTGACATCGCCCTGTATCAGGAGGAGTTCAACGCCCTGCAGGACCAACTCCGCGCCACCATCGGCGGCCCCACCTCCGAGATCGGCGGCACCGCTGACATCGACGCCCCGCTCGGCGCATTCAACGGCATCACGCTCTTCGGGTCCAACGCCACCGGCCTCACCGTCACGATTGGCCAGGCCGTCGGCCAGGACATGACCATTCCGGAATCCAATCTCCGCGACGGCGAGATGCTCGACATCATCGACCAGGATGGCTCGGGCGTTTACGCGCTCAGCGTCACCGACAGCGATGCGATCGGCAAGATCACGGATGCGATCCAGGACGTCGCCACCGAGCGCGCCTCGCTTGGCGCCTCGCAATCGCGCCTCGAACTCGCGGCGAAGACGTTGCAGGTCGAATACGAAAATCTCGGCGCTGCCATCTCGCGCATTCGCGACGTCGATGTCGCGGAGGAATCCACGCAATACGCCAAATACAATATCCTCGTCCAATCCGGCACCGCGATGCTCGCCCAAGCGAATCAAACCCCGCAAAGCGTCCTCCGCCTTCTCCAGCAATAAAGGAGCGCGGGTCTTCGACCCGCGGCTAAGGCGCGGACTCCGATCCTCGCCGCCTCCCAAGGAACTTTCGCCGCCTTTATCGTCCCAAATTTTCGACGGGCCTGAACCACTCGAACAACCCCGCCGTTCTGGCCGCCGTGGAGTGCAACCCGCGGCGGCCTTTCCATCGGCGCAGCTGTGGGGAGGCGCCGAACCGGCGCCGTCCTCTGCGCACCTGCCGGAAAGAATCACCGCCGTGACCGCGCCCCACGGGTAGGGCGCTCTCTCCGAGAATGCCCTCCCGCCGCCACTCCCCGAAGTTGAATTCCGTCCGGTAAAAAGTGAGGTTTTTGTCGGGATGCGACCGAGCGCGCCAAAGCGGCGTCATTGCACAACATCCTTGAGCCTCAGCAACTTTTCCCCACATTCGCCGCAGCGGGCCAAACCAAAGTGAGGTTTTTCACTGAATCTGAATTAC
>PNJQ01000115.1 GCA_013821985.1 Opitutus sp. | reverse complement strand
CCGCGTAGAGATGATCGGGCGTCGTCTCATACATCATGCCTTCCTTGTCGGGCAACTGGCCGACGGCGGTGGCGCTGGCGGCGTTGACGAGGATCGGCGGGTTGACCTCGGTGTAGCCGGCGGCCCCGTTTTCGTTCAGGAAAAATTGGATCAGCGCGCGCACGATCTTCGCGCCGTCTCCGACATAGAACGGAAAACCCGCGCCGGTCACCTTCGCGCCGCGACCGAAATCGAGCAGCCGCTCGAAACCCGCGATTTCCCAGTGCGGCTGCGCGTGCGCCGACGCGCTCGCCGGATCGCCGTGCGTCGCAAAAATCTGATTTTCCTCGGGCGTGCGGCCCTCCGGCACGGAAGCGTGCGGGAGATTGGGAATCGTGAGCATCGCCGCGTGCCACTTTTCCTCGATCGGCTTCAACGCCTCTTCCCTCGCCTTCGCCTCGGCGGAAACGGCCTTCATCTCCTGGACTTTCCCGAGAAATTCCGGCGAGCCTTTCTTCAACGCGGCCATTTCGTTGTTGGCGGCCTTCTGTTTCGCGCGGAGTTGCTCGACTTCGCTCAACTGCGCGCGCCACGCCGCATCGATGGCCAGCACGGCGTCGAGATCGACATCGAGGTGCTTCTTGGCGATGGCCGCGCGCACGAGCTCGGGCGTTTCACGGATGAGTTTGGGATCGAGCATAGGAGCGACGATTAACCGGTTTCGCCCGCGCGCCAGCAAGTGGATTTTGACCTACCGTGCGGCCCCGCGTGCGGCATGCAACCGGGCGAACTGGGCGCAAACTTCCTCGACCGAGATCAACGCCATCGCACGGGCATCGTGAACTCGCGTGTGCCAGCCGACTTCCGCGGCGGTGCGACCGAGAATCTGCTGCACCGCCTCGGCGTAGCGATCGACACAGAAGCGCGCGTCCGGCCACGGACCGGTCAGCGCCGAACGCGCCACGGCGTAAAGTCCGATCACCGGCGTGCCGACCGCGGCCGCGAGGTGGACCGGTCCGGTGTCGGGCGCGAGCAACCCTTCCGCCCCCGCCAACACGGCCGCGAGCTGGCGCACCGACGTGCGGCCCGCGAGGTTCAGCGCGGGAATGCTTAATTTCTCCGCCACGGCATGGGTGAATGACATCTCCGCCGCGCTGCCGCCGCCGGTGAGCACGATTCGCCAGCCGGAAGTCCGCGCGATCCGGTCGCACACCGCGGCGTAGCGTTCCGGCAGCCAGTTGCGCTCCGGCTTGCTCGCGGCCGGATTGACGACGAAATATTTCCGCTCGTCCTCACCCACCATGGCACGCGACGCGATGCGGTCCGTCTCGCTCAAGGGCAACGCGAGGCGGCGCGCGAATTGCGAAGATGGCACGCCCAAAGCCTCGGCAAACGCGAGAAACCCGTCCGCGAGATGCTCGTCGCGGGAGCAGATGCGCTCGTTGACGAACCATCCGTGGAGGTCGCGCCCGCGCCGCGCGTCGAAGCCGATCTTGCGCGCCGCGGGGACGCACGCGTGCACGAGGTTCGCGCGAAAGCTCGCCTGCGCTGCGAGCAGCACATCGAACCGCCGCCCGCGCAGTTGCCGCCGCAAGGCAAAATAATCCTGCCACTGCATCGGCCGCGGCACGACCATCCACTCGATGCCGTCGAGTCCACCGAGCAGCTCGTGCGTCATCGCGCTGCTGATCCAGGTGAGTTTCGCCTCCGGGAACCTGGCGCGCAGCGTCTGCACGAGCGCGGTGGCGAGCACGACATCGCCGAGCGCCGAGAGGCGGACGAGACAGATGCTGGCGGGAGCAGGTTGCACGGGAAGAGTTCAGCGCGTATCTGAAGCATTTCGCGCGTCCATGGATTTTTCGCTGTGCTCAGAATGACAGGTGGGGAAATCCATTCTGATTCGTGTCATTCTGAGCGCGGCGAAAAATCCCAGTGTTGTCGTCAGCCAAATGATGCGGATCGTCCGTCGTCAGTTCGGGCGCGTCGCCGCGGCGGCACGCGCAGGGGCGACTTCGAGCACCCGCTTGAAGCGCGCGAACACGTCCTTCGCCGGCAGCAGCTTGAGGTCGCCTACCGGCGCCTGGATAACGAAATTCGTCGGCCCGTTCAGCGGATACGGTCCGGAGAGGCGCGGATCGGTCGGCCCGAAAATCCCCAGCGTCTTCACGCCCATCGCGGCGGCAAGTTGCAGCGGACCGCTGTCGTTCGAGATGACCCAATCGGCCTGCGAAATCAGCGCCGTGAGCGACGTGAGGCTGGTGTTGCCCGTGAGGTTGACGAAAGCGCCATCGGGAAACGCCTCCTTGCACGGCAGGTAGTGGCTGCCGGCCCACACGATTTTGCGCCCGGTCTCGCGCACGAGCAGTGACGAGAGTTGCGCGAATCCGTTCCATTTCTTGTCGAACCGGCGGCTGTCGGGAAACATGAGGATCGGCCGCAGACTCTGGCGCGATTCCATGAAGCCGAGGTTGAGCTTCGCGTGGTCGCGGAATTCCAACGGCCCATCCAACTCGGGTTTGGCGCCGACGGCCGCGCAGAATTGCAGCAACAGTTCGATCGGATGCGCCGGCGCACCACCCTGGGGCGCGGTGATCGTCTCCTCGTAGAACAACGAGGCACCCTCGCGCGCGTCGGGTCGGCCGATTTTCCGCGCGGCGTGGGTCCACTTGATCATCAGACCGGAGCGGAGCAGGCCTTGAAAATCCATCGCGACATCGAACTTTCGCTGCCGCACCTCGCGCATCAGCTGGAAAAATCCGCGCACCCCGCCCTGCCGGCGGAAGACAAAAATCTGATCGACCACCGTGCTCGAACGCACGAGCGGCGCGAAGACATCGCGCACGATCCACGACACGCGCCAGCCGGGTTGCTGGGCCTTCAACGAGGCCGTCACCTGCAACCCGTGCACGATGTCGCCGAGCGAGGACGGTTGGATGATGAGCAATTCGCGCATGGTCCGGACGGAGAAATGACTTTCAACCACCCGCCAGTTAGGTTTCATGCGAGGGCGTCGAATGCAATTTCTAATCACCTTGAGCCGGACAAATTTAAGCGAGATTCACGCCCGCGCCCGCCACCCGGGCCGTCATGATTAAAACCGCCCTCCAAGTCTCGGGCTGGCTCCTCGCGCATCTGCCGGAAGCGGTCGTGCGCGTGCTCGCGCTCGGCATCGCGCGGCTGATCTATTTTGCACTGCCAAGCCGCCGCCGGCTCATCCATGCGAACCTGCACCACGCCTTCCCCGAACGCGGCGCCGGGTGGCGCAGCGCCGCGGCGCGCGAGTGCATTCTGCGCTTCACGGAAACCGGCCTGCTCTCGCTCGCCACGCCGTATCTCAGCGAAGAGCGGCTGCGTGCGATCATCCGGCCCACCGCATCGAGCCGCGCCTTTCTGGCAGACCATCGCGCCAATCCCCGCCCCGTGCTGATCAGCACACCGCACCTCGCGTATTGGGAAGTGCTCACCGCGATGCCGCTGGTGGAGGAAAAGCCGTTCCCGGAATTCGGCGCGATTTTCCGCCCGCTCGACAACCCCGCCGCGGATGCCTTCGTGAAAACGTCGCGTGAGCGCTTCGGTTTTCGCCTGCTCTCGCGCCGCGATGGTTTTCAGGAAGCGGTGCGCATCCTGCGGCGCAACGGACTCGTCGGCATTCTCTACGACCAAAACGCCGGCGCGCAGGGCGCGCTCTCGCTCCTGCTCGACCGCGTGTGCTCGACCACGGAACTCGTCGGCCTGCTCGCGCAGAAATTTTCCGCACAGACCGTCGGCCTTTACGCGCGCCGGCTCGGGTTTTGGCGCGTCGAGATCTGGATGGTGCCGATCGCGCACGACGGAACCTCCGAATCCGTGACGGTCAACCTCAACCGCTGGCTCGAACAACTACTCCGCACGGACGACACCATCTGCACCTCATGGCTCTGGGGCCATCAACGCTGGAAAACACAGGACGCACCGCACGTCCGCCTCCGGCTCGAGCAGAAGCGCGATCTGCTCGCCTCCGAATTGCGGCTGCGCGGACTCGCGACGCTCCCCCGCAAAACCCGACTCTGGATTCGTCTCCCGAACTGGCTCGGCGACGTGGTAATGGCGCTGCCGCTGCTCCGCGCGGTTCGCGCCGCACGGCCGGACATGGAAGTCACGCTCGTGGCCAAAGCGCAGTTCCTGCCTCTGCTGGAAAAATTCGGCGTCGCCGATCGGTTTCGTCCGCTGCCCACCGCGGGCGGCCTGGCCTACTTCGCGGAGTTTCGGCGCGCCCGCGGCGAGTTCATCGACTGCTACCTGCTTTTCACGAATTCCACGCGCGGCGACCTCGAGGCGTGGTGCACGCAAACGCGGCAGCGCTTCGGCATCGCGCGTGCGGGCAACCGTCGCTCGTTGCTCACGCATTGCTTCAAACTCCCGGCCGGCTACGACGAAGCGTCGCACCACCAGTTCGAACTCTGGACGGAATTCCTGCGCCATTTCGGATTGGTCGAGCCCGCGAGTTTGGCGCCTTTCCCGCTCTCTGCACCCAGCGGTCAGCGCTCAGCATCTTCCGTCATCGGTCTGATCTGCGGCTCGGAGAACACGCCGGCGAAACGCTGGCCGGTCGAGCACTGGCGCCAGCTGATCGCCGCCCTGCCGGATGAGCGTTTTGCGCTTTTCGGCACGCCCAACGATCGCGCGATCACCGAGGCCGTCGCCGTCGGATTCGGCGACCGGGTGGAAAATCTCGCCGGCAAAACCGGTTTGGTCGAATTCGCCGCGCACCTGCAAGGCTGCCGCGTCCTCGTCACGAACGACACCGGCGGCCTGCACCTCGCGAACGCGCTCGGCGTTCCGCTCATCGGCTTGTTCGGCCCAACGAATCCTGTGCGGACCGGCCCGATTTTCTCCTCCCGCGTCACGATTCTTCAGCCGCCCGGTTGCCCGCGCACCGGCGGTGGCTCCCTCGCCGAGCTCGCTCCCGCCACCGTCGTCGCCGCCTTGCGCGCCGCGCTCGAGGCGCCACGTTCATAAATTCTCCGTGCCTCTCCTCGAAGTCACCGACCTCCGCACTTCATTTCATACGCGCAGCGGGATCATGCGCGCGGTGGAGGGAGTGAGCTTTTCGATCGAACGCGGCGAAACGCTGGGAATCGTGGGCGAATCCGGCTCGGGCAAATCCGTCACGTGTTACTCGCTGATGGGGCTCGTGCCACAGCCGCCGGGCCGCATCGAGAGCGGACGAGCGTTGTTCGACGGGATTGACCTGCTCAGTTGCTCCCCGGCCGAGGCGCGCGCCATCCGGGGCAAGCGCATCGCGATGATCTTCCAGGACCCGATGACGTCGCTGAATCCGTATCTCCGGATCTCCGAGCAACTCATCGAACCGCTGCTCATTCACGAAAGGATCCAGCGCGCCGACGCGCTCGCCCGTGGCCTGGCCATGCTCGAAGCCGTCGGCATCAACGACGCGGCACGACGGTTGCACCAGTATCCGCACGAATTTTCGGGCGGCATGCGGCAACGCGTGATGATTGCGATGGCTTTGATCACCCGCCCGGAACTGCTCATTGCCGACGAACCCACGACCGCGCTCGACGTGACCGTGCAGGCACAAATTCTCGAACTCCTGAAGAAGCTGCAGCGGGAATTCGGCATGGCGGTGATTTTCATCACGCACGATCTCGCCGTCGTCTCCGGCCTCTGCGACCGCGTGCAGGTCATGTATGCCGGGCGCATTCTCGAACGGGCCGGTTCGCGCACGCTCTTCACGTCGCCGCGCCATCCCTACACGCAGGCGTTGCAGCGCTCGATCCCGGCGCTCCAACCGAAGGGCGCGGCGCTCTACACGATTCCCGGCATGCCGCCGGATTTGTCTGCGCCCGTCGTAGGTTGCCCCTTTGCGACGCGTTGCGAGTTCGCCGTGGACTACTGCCGGCGCGACCCCGTCGCACTCCTTGAAGTCGCCCCCGGCCAATGCAGTGCTTGCCTGCGCGTGCAACGCGGAGAAATCTGATGGCCGAAACACTCCTCGAACTCCGCGACGTCCGAACCCATTTCCCCGTGGAGACGGGCTTCGTGCGCCGTCGGCACGTGGGCACGGTGAAGGCGGTGGACGGCGTGTCGTTCGCCCTCGCGCGCGGGGAAGTGCTCGGGCTGGTCGGCGAGTCCGGCTGCGGCAAATCAACGCTCGCGCGCACGATACTCCAACTCCTGCCCACGACCGGCGGCTCCGTGTGGCTTGGAGGGAAAAATCTCACCGCGGGCACGGCGGACGAGGTCAAGCTCGCGCGCCGGCACATGCAGATGGTGTTTCAGGACCCGTTCGCGTCCCTGAATCCGCGCATGACGGTGTTCGATACGCTCGCGGAGCCGCTGCGCGTGCACGACGTGTGTCCTCCCTTGGAAATCCCGGGACGCGTCGCGCAGCTGATGGAGCGAGTTGGACTCTCCGCGCGCTTCATGCGCAAGTATCCGCATGAGTTTTCCGGCGGGCAACGCCAGCGGATCGCCATCGCCCGGGCACTCGCTCTGGAACCGCAGCTCGTCATCGCAGACGAACCGGTCTCCGCGCTCGACGTCTCTATCCAGGCCCAAATCCTGAACCTCCTCGCGCAACTCGTGCGCGACATGAACCTCTCGCTGCTGTTCATCGCGCACGATTTGTCGGTGGTGAAGCACGTGTCCGATCGCGTGGCGGTGATGTATCTCGGAAAAATTGTCGAGCTCGGCACGGCCACAGAAGTGATGGAGCGCCCGCGCCATCCTTACACGCGTGCCCTGATCAGCGCGATTCCGACCGTGCACACCGTCGATGGCAGGACCCGGATCGTGCTCGGCGGCGACCCGCCGTCTCCGCTCGATCCGCCGCCCGGTTGTCCGTTTCACCCGCGCTGCCCCTACGCCGTGGAGAAGTGCAAGGCCGCGGTGCCGCCGCTCCTTCCGGCCGGTCCGGAGCACACCGCCGCTTGCGTGCGATGGGACGAAATTCCGTCGCCGCATGTCAGTTGACCCAAGGCCGGCAACCAGGCGCTGCGCTTTCTAGGAGCCTGCTTGCAGGCGAAGAGGATTTTCGCCGCCCGCAGGCGCATCGGACGTTGTTCATCGCCGGCAAGCAGGCTCCTACAAAATGCTTCCGGGACGACTGCTCCGGTGTTCGAACTCGTCTGCTACCGCGGCAATCCGATCTGACGCAGCGCTTCATAAGCGGCGATGCCGGCGGCGGTGGAAAGATTGAGCGAGCGCAGCGCGGCGTTGGCGTGCGGGATCTTTAGCCGGCGTTCGTCGCCGAACTCGGCGTGCAGCCAGTCCGGCACGCCGGCTTCCTCGTTGCCCATCACCAGGCCGTCGCCGTCGGCGTAGCGCACATCCCAAAAAGTCTGTTGCGCGTGGGTCGTGAAAAGCCACAGGCGCTGCGGCGCGGCCGCGCTGGCCTTAAAGGCGGCCCAGTCGGCGTGATGGTGCACGTCGAGCGAATACCAATAGTCCATCCCGGCGCGCTTCAAGTGCTTGTCAGTGACTTCGAAGCCCAGCGGATGAATCAGGTGCAGGCGTGACTTCGTCACGGCACACATCCGACCGATGTTGCCCGTGTTGGGCGCGATCTGCGGTTGATAAAGCACGAGGTGGAGCATGCGGCAGCGGTCGGAACCGTTTGATTTAGGCTGGCCAGAGCCGGGACGCTATTCCATCCCATAGTGATTCCGGCTCCGGGCCGCCGGCGTAGCTGAACACCCTCATGCCCTTGTCGTCTTCGTCCAGTATTGCACCGTCCGCGGCTGTCAGCAGCAGCGCGAACGGGTTCGCCCTCAAGAGTGTTCTGCTGCTGGACGACGAAGTCGCCTACATCGATCTCCTTGAGCAACTGCTCGGCGAACACCTCGCCTGTCCGGTCCACAGTTTTTTCCGGCCGACGGAAGCGTTGAAGTCGCTCCCTTCCCTCGACGTGGGCCTGATCGTGACCGACTACCACATGCCCGGGTTGACGGGCTTCGAGTTTCTCCTCGAGGTGAAGAAAATCCGCCCGCACCTGCCGGCCGTGATGATTACGGGGCACGGCATCGAACTCACGCCGGAGTGGCAGGAACGCCTGCCCCAATTAAAGGCGATCGTGAAGAAGCCCTTCAAGTGGACCGTGCTCGCCGAGGAAATTTCACGCCACTGGACCGGATCGCGTCCGCCCTTCCCGCTCGGCGGGCGCTAAGCGCGATGCGCGCTCCGCCAGCCGCCGTTATCGGCGGCGTGCGACAATCGTGAGACCGGTGTTGTCGGCGTGAAGCTTGAACACGCGGCACTTCACTCCGGCCGCCGAGAACGACCGCGCCATCGCACGCGCGACGGTCGCGGCCTTTGCCGCGCGCGCGACGCACAACACACTCGAGCCGCTGCCGCTCAACCAACCCGTAAGCGCGCCCGCGGCCACGCCGGCGGAAATTGTTTCCCGCGCGCCGGGAATCTTCGGCAGCCGATAAGGCTCGTGCATGAAATCGGCCACCGCGTGCGCGAGCCGGTCGTATTCACCGCTGAGAAACGCCGCCGTGACATAGCTGGCGCTGTTGATGCTGCGCACGGCATCAAAATACGGCAGCTCCTTTGGCAGCGCGCCGCGGGACTCCTTCGTCTCGAGCTGCTGCGCCGGGGCGGCGACGACAAAAACCAACTCGCGTCCGATCGGGCGGCGCACCACGCCGTCCAGTTCGCCGGTCTGCGGGTTGGAACGACCGACGCAAAAGCCGCCGAGCACCGCCGGCGTAGCATTGTCGGGATGGCCTTCCAGCGCATGCACGATCGCTGCCACTGCGGGCTTCGCGAGTCCTGCGCCGCTCAGTTCGTTGAGTCCCGCCACGATGCCGGCACGCAGCGTGACGCTCGAGCCGAGCCCGCGTGACATCGGCACCGCGCCGCGAACGGAAAATCTGCATCCGAACGGCGCCACACCCGTGCGTTGGAAAAACATTTCCGCCGCCTCTGTCGCCATCGCGAGACCTGGCACAACCGCGCCGTTCGCCGCGGCCACTCCGGGGTCCGCGATGCGTTGCAGCGCCACAACGTTGTAGAGCGTGAGCGCGAGACCGAGCGTGTCGAAACCGGCGCCGCAATTTGACGTGCTCGCGGGAACGCGGACGGAAACAGCCCGAAGCGAGCGAGGCGCGCGGCGCGATTTCATCGGGCGGACTTGAGCGCCTTCAGCGCGCGGCGCGCCTCGAGATTCTGTTCGCGCTTTTTCAGGTC
>PNJQ01000114.1 GCA_013821985.1 Opitutus sp. | reverse complement strand
CCGCCACAATTTCGTTGCGCTCGCGGGGCCGGTGGCGGCCGCGGTGCCGGGGAGGGCTCGCCTTGCGCGCTGACCTCATGCCTCGTCCGGCGCGGCGGGCGCTGTGGCTCGCCGCCGCGGTGTCGGTCGGCTGTGGCATCGCGTGGGGCATCTATCCGTTGAGCAACGCCGCAGAACGGCTGCGGGCCGTGCCGCTGCACGCAGGCGAGTTCGCCGGCCGGGACGTGGCGCTCACGGAAGCGGAAAAGAAAGTGCTCGGTCGGGTCGATGTCGTGCACCGACGCTACGCCTTTGCGGATCGGGCCGTTTATGTGACGCTAATCGATGGCAGTCGCGATCGCCACGCGGTGCACGATCCGCGGTATTGTTTTCAGGGCGCCGGCTGGCGGTTGCTCGACGAGGCCAGGCGACCGGTGGCGGGGGGCGAGGCCGCGTGGCTGCGGGCGCAGAACGACCGCGGCGTGGCGGAAGCGGCGTTCTGGTTTTCCGACGGCGTGGCGCGACACGCCTCGCTCGGCCGCTATCTCTGGAACAGCGTGGTGCGCCGCGCCACCTTTGGCCGGGTGGGCGACAAGCCCGTGCTGGTGGTGTTGCAGGCCTTCGACGGGGAACCGCTCGGGCAGGCGACACTCGACGCGTTGATCCGCGACTTGAAACTTTAGCCCGAGCGCTTCCAGCCGGCGTAGATCTGCTCGACCTTCGTGCGCGCCCACGGGGTCTTGCGCAGGAACCGCAGCGACGACGTGATCGTCGGCTCGAACATGAAGCAGCGAATCGGGACGCGGCGTGCGAGCTCGGCCCAACCGAATTCCGCGACCAGCTCCCGCAGGAGTTTTTCGAGGGTGACGCCGTGCAGCGGATCAGGCGAGGGAGGCATGGGACGGGGCGATTGAGCCACGCGCTTCCGATCGGGGCAAGTTCGCTCCCGCCGCATCGCGAGGCACCCCAACGTATCCCGTTCGGTTGCATGTGTCGCAAGGCCGCCTCGCCGGGTGGGTGGAAAAAAGGCGGCCCCGGAAGGGCCGCCTGGTGGCAAAGAAAGGAGGGCGAGCCTTGCGGGCTCAGTTGATGTCCTGGCCGGCCTTCAGCTTCTCGATGTTCGCCTTGATGGCGTTGGCATTCACGGTGTCCCCGGCAGGAATTTCCTGTTGCGCCTTGAGGAGCGCTTCGAGGGCGGCGGGATACTCGCCCATGGCCGAGAGGCCGCGGGCGAGGCCGTAGTTGGTCGGCCAGACTCCGGGGTGGCGTTCGGCGTTTTTCTTGAACACCGCGAGGGCGCGCTCCTTCTTGCCGGCGGCGAGAAGCTGGCGGCCCAAGCCGTGGACCTGAAGCGCCGTGCCCGTGTTCATCAGCTCCGCATACAGTGGCTCGGCTTCGGTCCCGCGGCCCATTTTTTCCAAGACCGCAACCTTGTTCGAGACGGTGGCGAAATTGCGCTGACCCACGAACTGGCCGGCGATCGCCGCGTCCGCCCATTCGAGCGCGAGGTTGAGATCGCCGTTGTTGGTGAGGAGATAATTCGAGGCCCCGAGCCAGCTCTGGAATTGGAATTGCTTGTTGCCGCGCAGCTCACGCTTGAGGTTCGCCACGACGATCGCATCCGTGTCGAAGGCCAGTGCGATCGGGATGCGCTTTTTCTCCCAGCGGAGCGCGAGCACGGCGGAATCCTTCTTCACGTCGGAGAATTCGTAGGCGAGCTGCTCCATGTGCGGGGCGTCTTCCCACTGCGTCTCGACGCGGAGCGCATCGTTGGCGGGTTCGTAGAAAAAGCTGCCCCACTTGTGCGTGTCGCGGGAAAAAATCAACGTGACTTTGCCGGTGTCGGCCACGGCCATCGAGAGCCCGTAGCTGCCGGCCGCGAGCGGCTGGCCGCCGACTTTCACGTCATGCTCGAAAGTCACGACGGTGTTCATGTCCGCGCCCGCCCGCCACGGGGCGGCGGTCGAGGTGCCAAAGCCGAGGTTGTTGAATCCGTAGGGCACAAGCTGGCCCCAGACCGGACGGTTATTGACGCTCGGTCGGCTGTAATCGACGCCGACCTTGGTGATGCCGACGATTTGGGAGACCGTGGCGCGAGGGCTGGCGTTGGGCAGCGTCACGCCTTGGGCGTGGACGAACGGACTGAGCGCCGCGAGGCTGAGGGCGGCGAGAATCAGGTGGGATTTTTTCATGGGGTGAGAAGGCAGGAGGACGGGATGCCGCAATTATTCCCCGGAGAAATCACGTTCGCGACAGATGGCAGGGAATTAGAGCCGAAGCCGGAGAATCATACGTCCAACGCGGGACGGCCCGCTGCGCTGCGGACCGCGCACCGGGAATCGAGCGGAGGGCCATCGGTGGCTGCGCGGCCGGGCCTCCGGCGGGCGTCGCAGGTGGCGGGCGGGAATCGCTCCGATTTTCCCAGCGACGGTCATGCGCTAGAGTGACGGCGTTCTTCCAACTTTGTCGCGTGGCGAGTGATTGAGGAAAGTCGTCCCTTGGGACGGTTGATTCGGTCGCAAGTTAGTCCGCTAATGTCGCGCGAATATCAGGGTTGGAAGAACACTTTTTTATGTCCGGATGGCTCGCGGTGCGGGAGAGCACGAGCGCCGGTCGGGCGTTCGCCGGGCGGAGCGACCCGGCATTGTGGCGGCGAACCGCGGGGCGGAGGAGCGGTCCGTTTTTCGATGAAAACTCAATGGAAGGCTGCGGCGATATTCCTCATATTCGTGGGCGCGTTGCTCATCGTGGAGGGACTGTGGGGACTGTTCAGCGACCAGGTGTTCGGCGTGCTCACGATCAATCGCACGCGGGCGGTGATTCATCTCGCGCTCGGGATCGGGGCAATCGTGGCCGCGGTGCGCGGACGGCCGTTGGGCTACCTGACCTCGCTCGGCGGGCTCTTATTTGCGGTGGCGGTTTTCTGGTCTCTGCCGATGACGCGCGACTATTTGACGAACTGGCTCGCGATCAACCAGTGGGGCGCCGTCGTGGATTTTGCGCTCGGCGTCGCGTGCTTCTTCATGAGTTCGGCGTCCGGCACGCGCGTGCAGGACCCGGAGCTCGAGCGGAACTCGACGCGACGCAGAGGTGGTCGCGCCAGCCCGGCTCATTAAGCGGCGGCAGGAAAAGCAAACCGGCGGCACCCTTGAGGGGCTGCCGCCGGTGGGACACACACACTAACAAACCAAAGGTTATTTCGGCACCGCGATCGCGATGTTGAGCTTTTCCAGCGTGATGCCGAGCTGACGGTCGTATTCGGCGAGGGCGCGGCGATAATCGGCTTCGGCGCGGAGTTCGGCGACCTCGAGGGAGGCGAGGATTTCCTGCTGCTGGACGACGAAGAACGTGTTGCCCGTGCCGGCACGGAGGCGCTTCTGTTCGGCGTCGAGCGTGGATTGGCCGAGTTCGCGCGCCTTGCGGGCCGCATCGACGCGCTGCCGGGTGGTCTCGATGTTCGCGGCTGCGTTGCCGACGGAGACAACGATGTTTTGCTCGATCTGCTGGAGATCCGTTTCCGCCTGACGAAGGCCGAATTTCGCGGCGCGGTAGCGGCCGCGCTCGGTGGTGAAAGTGAGCGGGATGGTGACCTGCACGCCCCACGAGTAGGATCGATAGTCCTCGTTGCGGATGAGACGTTGCGCCGTCTCGCGGCTGGAATCGAGACCGGCGTAGCCGTAGCTGCCGACGAGATCGACGCGCGGGAGCATCTGGTTGCGCTGGTAGCCGAAGCCGATCTTTGCGCGCTTCACGTTGAGGAGCGCCTGCTGGTAGTCGGGGCGCTTGGTGAGCGATTCCTTGAAGTCGAGAGGGGCGTTCACGACGGTGACGGGCAGCGTGGTCATCGGCTCGATGTCGAGATGCCAGTCGTGCAGCGCCATGGTGCGCTCGTCGGAGATGAGGGCCTTGAGATTGTTCTCGGCTTCGCGGAGGAGGCGTTGGGTGTTCAGGATGCCTTCGGTGCGGTTCGCCAAACGGGCGCGGGCCGAGGTGACGTCGTATTCGGACATCGAGCCGACGCGGAAGCGCTTTTCGTTTTCATCGACAAGTTGGGCGGCGATTTCCTGCGCGCGGATCGAGCTGCGCAGCGCGCCCTTGGCGAAATTCAAATCGTAGTAGGCGAAAATCACCCGCGTGATCGTGTCGATGACCGATTGCTTGAAGGCCCACTCGCTGATCGCGCGGTTCGTCATCGCGATGCGGATCTGCGCGGTCGTGGCGCCGAAGCCGAAGCCGCGGAGCAGGGGCTGGCGCGCGGAGACGCCGGCGAACGTGTCAAAGTTGTTGGAGAAATTATTGAAGGTGCCGCGCGCGTTCGACTGGGTCGCCCCGAGCGTGTAGGTGAGGCCCCACGGCATCGTGCCGTTCACCCCAAGTTCGTAGCTCTCGTTCTTGGACCGCGTGTAATTGCGCACGCCGGTCACCGGGTCGAAGGTCAGCAACGGCGTGTCGCTTTCGCTCGTCGAGTAGGTGCCCGTCAGCTGCGGATCGAAGATGCCGAGTTGCTCGAGCACGCGGGCCTTGGCGATCGCGACGTCGTAGGAATCGGATTTGATCGTGAAGTTCTTCGCGACGGCGCGGCGGATCGCTTCGTCGAGCGTCAGTTTTTCGACCGGGGCGGTCTGGGCCGAAGCAACGAGACCTCCAAGGGCGAGGGTAAGGGCAATGAGGCGCCGAAAAATAGGCATGAGTGGGCGTTGGGTGGCGATGAGTTTGCAACCCTCGTGCCAGGGGAGGAAACTATTGTAAACAGCTGAAATAGAGCGGGTAGGTCCAAATTGAAAAGAGGGCAGAACCGGGCTGTCGCTCGTGGACGGGATTAATCTTTCCCAAAATTGGGAATCGCGGTCCGTCGCCCGCGGTCGCGTTTCGCGGCCGTCACGGCACGCGCCGCAATTCGTAGCGCAGCTCCTTCGTCGCGCCGTTCCGGCCGGGTCCGCTTAAGACGATAAGCAACACGTCCCTCGTGCCCGCGTCGAAAACGAATGTCTGCGGAAAGTCGTGCTCCTTGTTTTCAAACGTCGCGCGCTTCGCCGCCGCGTCGAATGCCACCAGCGGAAACGCGTGCGGACTGCGCGCGCCGTGGGGATGGGGCTGATAAATCACCCGGCCATCCTTCTCGTAGAACAACTCAAACTCCACGGTCAGCGTGCGGCCGGCGCGGTGTTCCTTGCTGGCGCTGACGATCGTGTTGCCGCTCGCGTCCGTGTAAAATGTCTCGAACGTTGCACCGCTCTTCAGCGTGCCGCGCCAATGGCCGGAAAGCCACGCGAGGTCGGCAACGCGGGCCAGCGGAGCCGCCGCCGGTTCCGTGGTGGCCGGCGACGAAGCCGTTGCAGCGGGCGTGGGTGCGGTTTGTGCAAAAATTGACGCGCCCACCGCGAACGCGACGAGCATGAGCGTGAGCCGCAGCGCGGCGGGAACGGTGAGTTGCATGAGCCTGTTAGTCCCATGGCTGGCCCGCGCGCTCAACCGCGAATCGACCACCCGCGCGCACCTGCCGCCAAATAAAACTGCTGCGAGGGTGGGCCGCTGTCCCCAGCGGCGCCAGGCGCGAACGCGGGAGACACGGAAGTGCGCGGCTTCGTGTCGCCGCTGGGACGGCGGCGACCACCTGCGACGCGGTTGGCTTTTTCCCTTACTGCACGCGCAGGGCCACCTGCGGATCAACCCGCGTCGCGCGCAACGCCGGGATGAGACAGGCGAGCAGCGCCACGCCGCCGAGGAGCGCGGCGATCGCCCCGAACACCACCGGATCGCGTGCGCCAGTCTGGAAGAGCATCGATTGAATGGCCTGACCCGCCGCGAGCGAGCCGAGGAGTCCGGCCACGATCCCGAACGCGGCGAGTTTGCCGCCCTCCTTGAGCACGAGCAGCAGGATGTCGCCGGGACTCGCGCCGATCGCGAGGCGGACGCCAAATTCGTTCGTCCGTTGTGTGACGGCGTAAGCCATGACGCCGTAAATCCCGATGGCGGCGAGCAGCAGCGCGAGGCTGGAGAACACGCCGAACAACGTCATCGCGAAGCGCTGACGCGCCGTCGAATCGGTCACTAATTTGGTCAGCAACTCCGTGCGCGCGACCGGCTGGTCGGGATCGACGGCATAGACTTCGCGACGCACGGTGGCGGCGATCGCTGCGGGATCTCCAGCCGTGCGCAGGACGAAGCCGAGATTCGTGAACGGCGTGTGCGCGAGCGGCTCATAGGTCTGCGGCGTCGTTTCCTGATCGACGGACGCATGTTTGATTTCGTTCACGACACCGACGATCTCACGCCACGTCGTCGGCCCGTTGGTCATGTGAATGCGTTTGCCGAGCGGGTCCTGCCCCGGAAAAAACTTGTCCGCCAGGGCCTGTGAGATGATCGCCACTCGCGGCGAGCCGGCGCGGTCCTGCTCGGTGAAGCCGCGACCGCGCAGCAATTTGATGCCCATCGCCGGGAAGTAATCCGGCGAAACGGCGAAGTAATTCGTGCTCGGCAATTCACTTTGCGGCACGGCGCGCCCCTCGATTTCGAGGCCGAGGACATAGTCGGTCTCGGAAAACGGCATCGCTTGCGTCGCGCCCGCGGCCTGCACGCCGGGCAGCGCGCCGAACCGGGAGAGGAGTGCCTCGATGAAGGCCGCCTGCTTTTCGCGGGTATCGTATTTGGTGGCCGGCGCCGTGACCTGCACGAAAAGCGCGTTCTCCGGTTCGAAGCCGGGAGGCGTGTGGGCGAGCTTGGTGAAGCTGCGCATCAACAGACCGGCGCCGGTGAGCAACACCAGGGCGAGGGCGATTTCTGTCACGACAAGTCCACTCCGCACCCAATGCCGTCGGGCGTCACTCGTGCCGCGAGAGCCGTCCTTGAGCGCGTCCACGAGATTAATTTTCAAGCTCTGGATAGCCGGCACGAGCCCGAACGCGATGCCGGTGACGAGCGCGACCGCGACGGTGAAGAGCACCGCGCGTCCATCGAGCGCGATCTCCGCGGCGCGTGGGAGATTCGGCGGCGCGATGGCGAGCATCGCCTTCAAGCCCCAATGGCCCACCCACACGCCGAGCACACCGCCCGTCAGTCCAAGCACGAGACTCTCCGCGAGCAATTGCCGCAGGATGTGCCAGCGCGTGGCGCCGAGTGCGGCGCGCACGGAAATCTCACGCTGGCGCGCGGTGGCGCGGGCGAGGAGGAGGTTGGCCACGTTGGCGCAGGCGATGAGGAGGAGAAAGCCGACCGCACCCAGGAGCGCGAAAAGCGTCGGGCGGATGTCTCCGGTGGCGTATTCGAGCCACGGTTTGGCGAGGACGCCCCAATTTTTGTTCGTGTCGGGAAATTGCTCGGCCAGGCGCGCCGCGATCGTCTCGAGCTGGACGCGTGCCTGCTCGTGGGTGACGCCGGGTTTCAGGCGCGCGTAGGCGGTGAGGTAGTGTCCGCCTCGGTTGGCCCACTGTTGTTCATTGAGCGAAAACGGCGCGTAAACCTGGGTCGTCGTGCCGCGGCGGAATCCCTCCGGCATGACGCCGATCACCGTGTGCGGCGTGTTGTTGAGCGTAATCGACTGGCCAACGATGTCGCGGGAGCCGGCGAATTGGTTTTGCCAGAAGGCGTGGCTGAGGATCACGACGTTGTTCTTACCCGGTTGCTCCTCGTCGGCGGTGTAGGTGCGTCCGAGTGCGGGAGCGGTGCCGAGCACGTCGAAGATGCCCGCACTGGCCCGCTGACCGATCACGCGTTGCGGTTCGCCTCGTCCGGTCAGGTTGTAGGAGAAACCCTGCACGACATAAATCGAGCTGAACGCCTCGGCCTTCGCGAAGTCGCGGTAGTTGGCCGGTGAAACCGAAAACTCCGGAAATTGGGGGAGATTCGTCTCGCGGATGATCATCAGCCGCTCCGACTCGGGATAGGCGAGGGGACGCAGGATGACGGAATTGACGACGGTGAAGATCGCCGTGCAGGCGCCGATACCGAGCGCGAGCGTGAGCAGGGCAAGGGCAGTGAAGCCCGGCGATTGGCGCAGCTGACGCAGCGCGAGGCGGAAATCATTCATCGGCGTGGCGTGGGTTAGTGCGGGTAAACCCGCGGCGCGAACCTTGGTTACTGCCAATGTGGCGGGTGCGGCAAGTTCCAGCCTGTTGGACTCGCGTTCATCGCCAACCATCCAGCGATGGAGCGGGTGAAATCCGCGACTCAATCCGACCGCAGCACGACAAGCGGGTCCACCTTGGCGGCGCGCGACGCGGGAATGGCGCTCGCAACCAACGCGGCGACCAAAAGCACGACGCTCACTGTGCCGAAGACCAGCGGGTCGCCGGCGCCGACTCCGAAGAGCAGCGTTTGCAGCAGCCGCGACGCCATGAATGCTCCGGCGAGTCCGATCACCAGCCCGAGCACCGCCATCCGGGCCCCGCGCCGCACAAAGTCGCGGACGACGTCGCCGGGCAGCGCGCCGAGCGCCATGCGGATGCCGATTTCCGTGCGCCGCTCGGTCACCATGCAGGCGAGCACGCCGGCGACGCCGACGACCGCCAGCAACAGCGCGACTCCGGCGAAGACCGCCACGAGCACCGTGCGGAATCGCGGGGCCGACATCGTGTCCTCGATCAGGAGCTGTGCCGTGGTGAACTGCACGGGCACATCCGCGTTGAGCCTTCGCGCCAGTTGCCGCAGCGGTTCGGTGAGTGTGGCAGGTTCGCCAGCGGAGCGCGCGATGAGTTTCATGCGTGTGAGGAGCGCAGGGTGCTGCGCGCCGGCGATGAAAAGCTCCTGGCGCGTCGGCGCGTCGAGCGCGACCTGCTTCACGTCGGCGCACACGCCGATCACGGTGATCCAATCCGCCGTCGATTGCGTCCAGCCGATCCGCAGGCGTCGGCCGATCGGGTCCTGGCCGGGCCAGGCGGTGCGCGCCATTGATTCATTCACGACCATCACCGGCGTGGCTCCCGCGGCGTCGCGTTCCTCGATGCCGCGGCCCTGCAGGATGCGAATGCCGAGCGTTTCGAAATACCCGGGTCCGACCACGCGCCAGAGCGCGGAGTATTTGTCCCATTCGCTGTTCGGCAGATTCGGGCGTTCCTCGACGAAGTAGGTGCCGTTGCTGCCGATGGCGTCGATCGGCAGGCTGCCCGTATAGGAGGCGGCGGTCACGCCCGGGAGCGCACGTGTCTCGCGGAGCAACTCGCCGAAATAGGCCGCCGCGCGTGGCTGATCGGCCGGCGCGGAAACGGGGAACGTCGCCGTCATCACCAGCACGCCCTCGGCCCGGTAACCGGTCTCGACCAACTCGAGGTTGCGCAGGCTGCGGACGAACAGGCCAGCACCGCAGAGGAGAAGGAGCGAGATGGCGAGTTGCACCACGACCAGCGCGCTGCGCAGTTTGTGCCCCGCTCCGCCGATCAGCCCCTTGTTGCCGCCGGAGCGGAGCGCGAGGTTGAGATCGGGTCGCGCGGACTGCCACGCGGGCACGAGACCGGCCAGTGCGCAGACCAGCACGGAAACGCCACCCGTGAACAGCAGCGTCAGCGC
>PNJQ01000113.1 GCA_013821985.1 Opitutus sp. | reverse complement strand
AAGGCGAAGCTCGCCGGCAAAGTCTGACGCGACGACGCCTCGTCACTCCATTTCCGCCGGAGCCCATCGCTCCGGCTTTTTTTATTCCCCTGGAGGAGCCTCTGGCAGGCGATAAAAACGTTTGGCCGCAGCGCACGCCTCGAACTGCCTGCGTGCAGACCCTGACCGAGGCAGCACTCGGCCCGCCTCTCCCTCACGCGCCGAACACCACGCCCGCACTCAGCAGCACGCCGTAAACGGCGAGAAACTTCGCCGTGTCCGCGAGGATGGCAATCTGCTCGGCAGGCGCGCACGAAGCTCCGAGCCGGTGCGTAAGCGACACGCCCCACGGCGTGAGCAACAGCGGCGCAAGCACCGGCCAGCGTTGGCCCAGCGCCCACAACGCCACCGGCACGACCAGCGCCGCCGCCGTCGCAAGCCCATACTGCCACCACGCGAACTTCCGCCCGAAGCGCACCACGAGCGTTCGCTTCCCCGCCCGCGCGTCGGTCTCCACATCCCGATAATTGTTCGCGACGAGGATATTCGCCGCCAGCAAGCCGATCGCCGCCGCCGCCAACAGGGTGTCGAATCCCGGCGGACCGACCTGCACGAAGAACGTCACGCCCACCGCCACCAATCCGAAGAAAATAAAAACGAACACATCGCCGAGTCCGTTGTAGCCGAGCGGATACGGCCCGCCGGTGTAGGCGATCGCGCAGAGAATGCTGACGACACCAATCGGCAGCAGCAGCCAGCCGCCCTCGATCACGAGCACGAGTCCGACCGCAAACGCCAGCGCGAGCACCGCCGCCGTCGCGCCCAGCATCGTCCGCGGCGAAATCAAACCCGCCGCCACCGCGCGGCGCGGACCAACGCGCTCCGCGGTGTCTGCGCCGTGCCAGAAATCGAAGTAATCGTTGGCGAAATTCGTGCCGATCTGCACGAGCAGCGCAAACACCAGGCACACGCCGGCCTTGAAGTAGTTCGCGCCGCCGTGCGCATGCGCGAAGGCCGTGGCCACCATCACCGGCACGATCGCCGCCGGCAGAGTTTTCGGCCGTGCCGCCTCGAACCAGATTTTCCCGCCCGCGCTCATCTCACCACATCAGGTTGCGCTTCCGCGTGAAGATCACCATCGGCCGCTTGGCCAGCAGGCTGAGCAACGGCCCGAGCAACACCAACAGCGAATTGATCACCGCCAGTTGCAGGCCCGCCCCGAGGAACACGTTGAACGGCAGCAACAGCAGCGCAAACGCGCTGATGAACAACCGGGGCGTGGGAATGACCGGATTGATCGCGCACATCAGCAGGAACGCCATCGCGCCGGAAAAATAATTCCCCATGCCAATGCTCAATCCGGCAAAGAAAAAGATCGGGGCAAAAAACGTGATGCGCTCGCGCCAGCGGATGAGCTGAATCAAGACCGCAATCAGTGTGATGCCGATTTTCAGCCCGAAGAAAATCGCCCGGTCCTCTCCGCCGAACGTGAAGCTGAATTCCCACAGCGACACTCCGCCAACGAGCGCGCGAAAAAAATCGAGGTAGTTGCGCGGCGACTTCAACTCGCGCGCGAGACGGACGGACTTGTCCTCGGGATCCACCGCGCCATCGGTCGCGAATTTCTCCATCGTTTCGCGTTCCTTGCGGCGCTTCGGGCGCCATTTTCCCAGTCGCATCCACTGCCGCGGAAACCAGAGCATCGCCAGCGCGAGCGCCAGATAGGGCCAGTGAATTTCGAAGGAAACTTCCATGAAGCCGCCGGTTATCCCGGCGCCGCTCCCAGGTGTCAAAGGGGTTCTCCGCGGGATTGCAGCTCCAGCTCGAGTTCGGCGATGCGCGCCAGCACGAGGTCGCGCTGCGCCGCAGGATCTCCCGCCGGCAAACACGGCGCCCACGCGCGCAGCCACTCGAGCGCGTCGCGGTCGCGGCCGAGCTCGCGCAGCAATTGGGCGTAAATGCGGCCGGCGTGCCATGGCGCGCCCGGCAATTCCGCCGCCTGCCGGTAGCGCTGCGCCGCGAGTTCGCGATCGCCGCGCACGTAAAGCGCGAGGTTGGCGGCTTCAATCAGCCATGATGGCTCCGTGTTCTCGTCTCCGAGCAACAACGCCTCCGCCTCATCCGCCGCGTCGGAGCGCCAGCGCTGCCGCAGCGGGCCGGGCGCCATCGGCTCGGCCTCCGTCCGCCACGCCGGCAAATCGTAGGCGAGCATGCGGGCCGCGTTGAGACGGAAAAAATCAACCTCCGGCGCCGCAGCCAGCGTCACCCGCAGGAGTGCGCGCACCGCGTGCTCGTCCCGCGCTTCGCACGCGAGGTTGAGCCGCACCCAGGCGGCGTTGGCGATGAGGCCGGCGGCCGGACCGCTCGCGGCCAACAGTTCCCGCAGCGGTGCGCGTTCGCCGCCCTGCTCCCGGAACGGCGGTTCGAAAACGCCCAACATCCCGCCGCCACCCAGCAGCACCATGAGCGCGAGGAATAGGCCGCCGCGTTCAGAGTTCACGGCGAGAAAAGATCACGGCGGCGGCGACGGCATAGACGGCGGCGTAACCCACGACATAGAGCAGCGCGACCTGGCCGGGCGCGGTGTGCATCGTGGAAAAATTCGGCACCAACCAATCCAGCGCGCGCCACCCGAGCGCCTCCGCTCCTGTGCTCGTCGCACCGAGGCGCTTCAGGATCGGCGCGAGCTGGCCTGCAACCGCGAGCGCCACCGTCGCGGTCGTCGCCACCGCCGCGCGTTCGAAAACCGCTGCAAATAAAACCGCACCCGCTCCCACGATGACCAATCCGGTCGCTCCGCCCGCGAGTTGCCGCCACGCCGCGCCCACTTCGCTGCCGTGCCCATGCCGCACCAGCAACCACGTCAGCGCCCCGGCCAGGAGCACCACGAGCCAGCCGAGCACAACCCACACCGCCGCCAGGGTTGCTCCGACCCACTCGGATCGCCGGACACCCCGGGAAAAAAACAGCGGTGCCGTCCGGGTTGCACCTCCTTCGCCGAGCAACGCCGGACCCAGCACGGCCGCGAGCAGCGTGCCGGTGGCGACGAGCACCCCCTCGGCCACGCTGACGAAAAAGCGCGATTCGGCCGCGCCGAAATTAAACGTGCGCAAGGCCGCTCCGGCGAGCACCACGGCCAACGCTGCGCCGCTCAACACCCAAGCGACGCGCTGATGCACCGCTGCGGCGAGCTGGAATTGCACGAGGTGCCACCCGCGATGCAGGCGCGACGGGTTCATGGGCGCACCGCCTCCAGATAAACCGCGTTCAAGCCGCCGCGGCCGGCGAGCGCAGTCCGCCCGCCGTCGAACAGCACGCGTCCACTCTCCAGCAGCACAAATTGATCGGCGAGTTCCTCGACCTGCGGCAGAAAATGCGAACTGAACAACACGGTGCGGCCGGCCGCCCGTTGCACGCGCACCAACGAAACAAATTGCCCGAGCGCGCGCGGATCGAGGCCGGCCGCCGGTTCGTCGAGCAACAGCACCTCGGGCTCGCCCAGCAACGCTTGCGCGAGTGCCACCCGTTGCCGCTGGCCCCGGGAAAGTTCGCGCCATTTTCGATCCGCGTGCGCACTGGCCCCGGTTTGATCGAGCGCGGAGGCGACGGCGCCGGGGATCCGTTCTACATCGAGCCCGGCCACCTGCGCCAGCTTGGTCAGCGCGCTCCGCGCGGTCAGATAGTTCGGCATCACAGTATCATCCGCCGCAAAGCCGATTCGCCCGGCACGACCAGCGGCGCACGGCGCCTGACCTGCGATGGCACAACTTCCGTCGGTCGCTCGCGTGAGCCCGGCGCAAATTTTCAACAGCGTCGTTTTCCCAGACCCATTCGGACCGACGAGGACGCACACCGACCCGCGCGCGACCGAAAACGCGACGCCGTCCAGCGCACGGCTCCGCGTGCCGCGCCAGTCGGTCACGAAGTCCTTCGTCAAGTTGCGCACTTCGACCGCCGCCGCCGTCGTCGCACCCGTCGAGTTCATCGGATGGCAAAGCCGCGGAATTGTGCCGCGCGCCGGGCGGATACGCGCTCAGTCTTGCGGATATAGCCTTCCAGTTGCTCGGCCACCGCGTCGATGAAGGCCGCAACTTCCCCCACCTCGCCCTCCGCTTCGAGGTGCACCCGGCCATCCGGCAGATTCTGCACGAAGCCCGCCACGTCGAAACCTTTCGCCACCTGCAGCGTCTGATAACGGAAGCCGACCCCCTGCACGCGGCCGGTGAAAAATACCGTTTCGTGATGCACGTCGGCCATGGCGGCGGCTATGACAGAGCGGGCGTCCGGGCCGATCAAATCCAAACCAAGTCACGGAAAAGATTTTTAATTGCGCGAGGCGGGATGCTGCGCACACTGCCGCCAGCGTCCCTCCAGACGCTCCCCCTAAATGACCAATCAAGATTCCGACGGGATGTTTGAGAACGACTGGGATGAGCGCCGGGAGCTCTCGTGGACCGAGGCGGATTGGGAAACTTACCTGGCCGAGCACGAAACGGCGGTGCGGGACTATTTGAAGCACTACGAGCAGTTGCCCGACGCGACCGATCGCATCGACGAAGTCGCGCGCCGAATGGGCTGGGATATGCAGGCGCCGGATTTTGACGCCGCGGAACCCGCTGCCGGCACGACCGAGGAGGACGACGATTCCGAGGACAGCCCGGGGTTCGAGGAGGACTTCGATCTCTATACGGTTCACCGGAACCCGGTGCACATCTCGACCAAGGCGCTTTACGTCAGCCTCATTGCCAACTGGGAACGCATCGCGGCGCACCCCGAGCGCATCCACTCGGCGCACGCCATCGGCGTGCTCGGTTCCCTCTATCGCGGCCGCGAACACGCCCTGCAGGCGGTGCAATCGCTCGACATGGGCGACTACGCGCTGGCGATCTGTTTTTTCAAGCGCGCGCTCCGTGAGTTGAACGACACCCTGGCGCGGCTCTCGCACGAATCCGAAAGCGCGAACGGTTTGCTCGTGCGTTACCGTGAGTTTGCGACGCCGCGTCTGTTCGATCTGCGCGAAATCTGGCTGCGCGTCATGGCCGAGTGCCGGAGCGCCGACCAAAGCGGCTGAGTTAGTTTCCCCCCAACACACCTGATGTCCCACCTCATCCGACCCGCCGCTTGGGCGGGACTCCTCCTCTGCTTCGGCCTGACGGCCGGCTGCAACAGCACCAAAACAGCCACGGCCGAAAAGCCGCGCGCCGCGAAAGACGAATACACTCAGGTGAATTCGATGGGCAGCTGGATTCCCCGCAAAGTGAAGAAGCAGGCCGATCTCATTGGCGACGGCACCCAAACCGTCGATGGCTCCGCCCTCGAAAAAGTGCAGCAAGCTGGACACTCGAGAGTCCCGCGCGACGCCGGTCGCTGAACCGCTCTCGCCTGCGTTTCACCGCCGCGCAGCCAAGGCC
This sequence comes from Opitutus sp., assembly GCA_013821985.1. Taxonomy (GTDB): domain Bacteria; phylum Verrucomicrobiota; class Verrucomicrobiia; order Opitutales; family Opitutaceae; genus Didemnitutus. The sequence goes on along the minus strand of PNJQ01000113.1, from coordinate 4,119 downwards.
GGCGCATCGCGTGTTCGGCGAGCGGAAGATTCCATTCGCCGGTGGCGCGACGCACCTCGCCGCGCGACGCTCGCTCTGAGCGCCGGGACGGTCGGAGATTGGCGCGATGCAACGCTTTCAAGTCATCGGCCTCGTCCTCGCCTCGTTGGGAATTGCCACCGGCAACGTCAGCTGTGCGCAAAAAGCGGCAGCCAAGCACGGTGACTATGTCACCTACTACCCGACGGGCAGCAATTTGCCCGTGCGGGTCAAGCAAACCGATCTCGAAACCAGCGACGAGGAGCAAGCCGCCCAAAAACGGGCGCTCCGCGACGCGCAATATTCCGGCCAGAGACTGCGGAAGGACAACTGAAGCTTTTCCTCAGCGTCGCTTCGATTTCGTGCCGCCGCGCTTGCGGCCGTAGTCGCTGCCCGCCGCCGTCGGTTTGCCCCCGGATTTCAACACGCCGATCTGGTCGCGCAGCAACGCGGCCCGCTCGAACTCGAGTTTGTTCGCCGCCTCCTGCATCTCGTCCTCGAGTTCGGCGATGACAGCCGCGACATCGTCGATGCTTTCGGCAACCGCCGGGGCATTCCGGTCGATGCCCGAACCGTCGTAAACGTGCAGGCTCGCCTGCGCGGCGCGTTTCACGCCGCGCGGGGTGATGCCGTGCTCGAGATTGTAGGCGATCTGCTTTTCGCGGCGCCGCTTCGTTTCCTCGACCGTGCGGCGAATGGATTCGGTGATCACATTCGCGTAGAAGATTACGCGTCCCTTCTCGTGACGCGCGGCGCGCCCGGCGGTTTGCAGCAGGCTGGTTTCGCTGCGGAGAAAACCTTCCTTGTCGGCGTCCAGGATCGCCACGAGCGCCACTTCCGGCAAATCGAGCCCTTCGCGGAGCAGATTGATGCCGACGAGCACGTCGAAGTTGCCCTGGCGGAGATTGCGCAGGATCTCGACGCGCTCAAGCGCATCGATGTCCGAATGCAAATACTCCACCCGCACCTTCGCGTCGCGCAGGTAGCTCGTGATGTCCTCCGAGAGACGTTTCGTCAGCGTCGTCACGAGCACGCGCTCGCCCTGCTCGACGGCCCGGCGGATTTCGCCGATCAAATCCTCGACCTGCCCTTTCGTGGAACGGATCGCGATCTCCGGATCGAGCAGACCGGTCGGACGAATGACCTGCTCGGCCACCACCGCACTGCGCTCGATCTCGAACTTCGCGGGCGTGGCCGACACGTAGAGCGTCTGACCCGTGATCGACTCGAACTCCGCGAAACTTTGCGGCCGGTTGTCGAGCGCCGACGGCAGTCGAAAACCGAAGTTCACCAGCGTCTTCTTGCGCGCAATGTCGCCGTTATACATGCCGCCGACCTGCGGCACCGTGACGTGGCTCTCGTCGATGAAGAGCAGAAAATCCTTTGGAAAGAAATCGATCAGGCAGAACGGCCGGTCGCCGGGTTTGCGGCCGGTGAGGTGCAGCGAGTAATTTTCGATGCCGTTGCAGAAGCCCATTTCCTGGAGCATCTCGAGGTCGTAGCTCGTGCGCATGCGGATGCGTTGCGCCTCGAGGTATTGCTGGGAGCCTTCGAAGAACTTCACGCGCTCCTCGAGCTCGCGCTTGATGCCGCCGATGGCGCCCTCGAGTCGGCCGCGCGTCGTGACGTATTGCGTCGCCGGATAAAGGTCGAACTGGTCGATCTTGCGGATGATCGCGCCGCTCACCGGTTCGAACTCCGTCAGCGCCTCGATATCGTCGCCGAAGAATTCCACGCGCAGCCCATGCTCGAGGTAAGCCGGCATGACGTCGATCACGTCGCCCCGCACGCGAAACGCGCCGCGCTTCAGCTCGTAATCGTTCCGCTCGTAGAGATTCTCCACCAAGCGCTCGAGGAAACGCTGCCGGCCGAATTGCTCGCCGCGCCGGATCTGGATCCGCATCTCCGAAAAATCCTCGGGCGAGCCCAAGCCGTAGATGCACGACACGCTCGCGACCACGATCACGTCGCGCCGGCTGACGAGCGAACTCGTGGTCGAGATGCGGAGCCGCTCGATCTCCTCGTTGATCGACGAATCCTTCTCGATGTAGGTGTCGCTCGACGGCACGTAGGCCTCGGGCTGGTAGTAATCGTAGTAGCTGACGAAGTATTCGACCGCGTTTTCCGGGAAGAAATTCTTGAACTCCGAGTAGAGCTGCGCCGCGAGGGTCTTGTTGTGCGAGAGGATGAGCGTCGGCCGGTCCAGCTGCGCGATGACGTTGGCCATCGTGAAGGTCTTGCCGGACCCCGTGACGCCGAGGAGCGTCTGGTCGCGGTGGCCCGCGCGGAACGAGGCGACGAGCTGCTCGATCGCCTGCGGCTGGTCGCCGGTGGGCTGGTATTCCGCGTGCAGTTTGAACATGGGATGACGGCTAGCCAGCGTCGGCCCGGCCGCAAACGCTCACAAGCCAAAGATGCGTCCGAGCCCCTGCCAGAACGCCGCCATCGCCGAGCGCTCGGCCGCCGCCTCGCCCTTGGCCGAGGTCTGCTGGCAGAGGAAGACGCCGTCGCCCTCGAAGAGATCGTCGAAGAGCGGATTCTGCCCGCGGAGATAGGCCCAGAACGTCTCGGCCCGCACCGGGCGGTAAGCCAGGCCCGGCGTGAATCCGATCGTCGCATCCCGGTTCGCGCGACGGCCGGGCACCGGCATCCCCGGCTCGCTCTCCAGCCGCTCGGCCCGCACCCCGCGGCTTCCCGCCACCAGCAGCTTGCAGGGGCCGACGAACTCGAAATACCGGAACTGCCCCGTCGCCCACGCCTGCACCGAGAAGATCCGCCAATGCCGTCGGATCGCGCGGCTCTTCCGCCCGAGCGGCCCGATCAGTCCGGCGAGGAAACTCGGCCGCAGCACCAGGCTCGCCCCCGCCGGAATCGTCACCACCGCCAGTTCCGCGTGCGCGTCCGTCTGCGACGAAAACGTCGCCCGCAGCCGCGCCGCCGGAGCGGCGTTGCGCATCTCGACCAACTCCCGCAGGCCCGCCGCCAGGCAGGTGAACGGCATCCGCCAATCGAGCAGCCAGCGCGTCGCCCGCAGCAAGCCCTCGTCCGAGGCCTGCAGGTAGCGTTCCTTGACCCACAGGACCTCGCCGGGCTCCAACGCGACCTCGATCGACGCGCCCCCAACCTGCGCCTCGGGGAGCGCCCGGCCGGCTTCCCCCAACCGCACCGCAGCCCGGCTGGAAATGAAGGGCGCGAGCAGGAAATAGGCGAGCAGCCGGCCCGTCGGCGGACCGAGCAGCCACGCGAGCGCCGCGATTACGACATACCGGCCGTAGCGCTGCCACGCCTCGTCGGCATAGTGCACGAGTTCGGATTTCTTCGCCCCCGCCGCCCGGATCTCGTCATCCAGTCGCCCGAGCGCCACGCGCAGGCCGTCGCGTTCCCATTGCGTCCGGGCGATCAGGTCCTGCAGACGCGAGGCCTCCGCCTCCGCCTGACGCTCGATCTCCTGCAGGCGGCCGATGCGTTCGGCATTCAGTTGCACCTGGCCGGCCGAGGCGACCAGCCGCGCGAGGCCGCGGTTGTCAGCCTCCAGCCCTTCGCGCAGCCGGGCGGCCTCGCGCCCGCGCTCCTGCTGCCGCTGGAGTTCGCTCCGCATCCCGTCGAGCCGGACCTCGATGTCCTGAAGGGCGGCGCGGATGCGTTCGTTCTCGCCAGTCAGGTGGCGGAGCGTCTCCCGGCGCACCTGCTCCAGATCCACGTTTTCCCGCACGTAAAGCCAGAGTCCGAACCCGGCCAATCCCGCCGCCCCCAGCACGAAGCCGAAGGTCAGCTTCCTGAGCCCCCACGAGAAGAATCTGGCCAATGCACCCATGAATCACGCGGACTTTTGCCCGAATTAAGACCCTTCATTGAACGGTCGCCCCGCGGGAAGCCAATTGCTAAAGGGCCGCCCCCGGCCCAACCTTTCCCCCAAGCAAAACCCCGGCCCCACGGCCAAACCTGTTATCCACATGCCGCTTACCAACAGCATCTACAACTCCCCCGTCTTCCATCAGGCGTGCAACCAGTTCGACCTCGCCGCCGACATCCTTGGGATGGAAGCCAGCCTGCGCGACCGCACCAAACAACCGCGCCGCACCCTCATCGTCCGCCTGCCCG
>PNJQ01000112.1 GCA_013821985.1 Opitutus sp. | reverse complement strand
CGGTGCCGCTTTCGCCGGTAATCATGACGGACGCGTCCGATGCGGCGAATTGGCCGATGGCCTTGAAGACTTCCTGCATCGCGGGCGAGGTGCCGACAATGCCTTCCTTGTGCTCGTCGGAATTGACGACCGGTTGGTAGCTGCCGGCCGACTTGCTGTCGGCCTGCGTGCGCAGCGCGCTTTCAACGAGGGCCAAAAGCTTCGGCGGATCGAACGGTTTCACGACGTAATCGTAGGCGCCATACTTCATCGCCTCGATCGCGGTTTGCGCCGTGCCGTATGCCGTCATGAAAATCACGAGCTGTCGCGGGCTCGCGGCGCGGATGTGTTGCAGCGTCTCGAGTCCCGTCATGCCGTTCATCCGGTTGTCGAGCAACACGACGTCGGGCGCCTGTTTTTTCACCGCCGCCACGCCTTCCTCGCCGCTGGGTGCTTCCTGCACGCGGTAGCGTTGCGAGCTCAGGACGCGGTTGAGCGAGTAGCGCACCTCCGTGTCGTCATCGATGACGAGGATGGTCGGCGCGAGTGGTTCGGTGGACATGAGGATTGTATTAGCGCTTTGCCCCGAGCTGGTTCTACTTAGGCCCGATGTTGGGGTGGTCAATTAACTTGTTTCGTATCTTCGGCATACAGCTCGCGGTGCACGTGAGCTTTTTGCTGCTGCTCGCGTATTTCGCGATCACGGGTTGGCTCGAGGCGGGGGTCGCGGGTGCTGGCTGGAGTCTGCTGCTGATCATCTTGTTTTTTGCCTGTGTCGTGCTGCACGAACTGGGCCACTCGCTGACCGCGCGGCGCTACGGCGTGCGTGTGGCGCGCATTTTGCTCCTACCGATCGGCGGTATGGCGGAGTTCGACCGTATCCCGCGCCGCCCTTCCGCGGAATTGCTGATCACGGTCGCCGGACCGGCGGTGAATTTCGTCCTCGCGGCGGTGCTGCTGCCGATCGTGTGGACCGATTTGTGGTCGGAGCAGGCGCTGCCGGAACATGGGCTGGAAAACCTCCTCCTGAATCTCGCGGTCGCGAACGGCGTAATGGGGCTCTTCAACCTTCTCCCGGTGTTTCCCATGGATGGCGGCCGGATTTTTCGCGCGTTGCTCGCGACGAAGCTCAACTATCTGCGGGCGACCTATTGGGCCTCGATCGTCGGGCGAATCCTCGCGGCGGCCTTAGCCGCGCTGGCGGCGTTCTACTACGGGAACTACCTCCTCGCAGTGCTGTTTGTCTTCATCTACTCGGCCGGTGCCGCCGAATACCGCCAGTTGCTCCGCCGGGAACAGGAAACGGCCTACTGGGCAGAATGGTCGCAACGAGTCGCGTCCGAACAGGCCAGGGCCGCGTCCGAGCGCGGCGACACTCCCCCGCCCCCGCCCATCATCTACCACGGTCCGAACTAAATGCGAAAGCCGCCCCGGAGGGAGCGGCTTTCAAAGTGGTGGACCCGATCAGAATCGAACTGACGACCTCCTCAATGCCATTGAGGCGCTCTGCCAACTGAGCTACGAGCCCATAACCAACGCTAGCGAAGGGCCAAAAAGTAAGCTTTGCGGAGTGAACGCAAGGACTTTTTGGAAGTCGCCCGGCATCCGGCGGAAGCGACGGTCGAACCTCACAGCTCCCGCATCCGGAAGATGACTTTCAACGTGTCGCTCTTCCGATCCGGCCGGGGACCGGGCCACGTAATCTGGCGAATGGCCGCCAGAACCGACCGGTCGAACTCCGCGTTCCCCGATGACCGGCTGATCTCCACATTGCGTATCTGGCCATCGGCGGACAAAAAGAACACCACCTCCGCGCTGACCGAGTCCCCCAGTCCTGTGGGCTTGGTGTCTTCGTGGGCGACTTTCAGCATTGCGATAAGCCGCGCCTCGTAGGCCTGTTGATTGGCCACTTCGCTGGCGATGAGTGCCTTGCCGCGTTCACCGCTTTTCCCGGTGTCACCGGAAATTTTCGAAGTGTCGATGCGAGGCGTCCTGATGGGTCGCGGAGGTGCCGGGGTCTTGTTTTTCGGCAGCGGATTGCTCTTTCGGAAATCGTCGTAGGAGACGATTTCCTTCTTCGGGACGACCTTGGCCTCCTTCTTGAGAGGCGCCTTCACCACTTCCTTCGGCGGCGTGGGAATCTCCTTCCGTTGGGGGGGCGGTTCCACCGTTTCCTTCACCGGTTCAGGCGGCAGCTTCACCTTGGGCACGCTGAGTTTCAGGTCAGCCGGCACGTTTAGGCCGCGCTCCGGCGACTCCGTCGGTTCACCGGCCACCAAGTCGAAAATCACCGGCGGCTTTTGCTCGTCCTGTGCCCGCTGAATCATCAGGGAAAACAACACGATCACCGCCGCGGCGAGGAAGTGCAGCGAGACAGAGGCGAAAAGTGCGCTGGGTGAATTGGCGCGCATGGAGCGCTCAGGAACCGACCTGGGTATCGAAGGTAACGCGCGAAAGGTTGTTTTGTTTGAGCGCATCCATCACGGAGATGAATTGCTGCGCGGTCGCCTTCGCGTCCATGCGGATGCGGAAGACCGGCGGCTTCGGCTCCGCGGCAAAGGTGACGAGATATCTCCGCAGGTTGGCCAGCGGCACGCTTTGCGCGCCGACAAGGCAGGTGCCGTCGGCCTTGATCGTGATGGTTTGAAAGCGGTCGTCCTTGTCCGGGCGCGACTGTTCGCTCTTCGACTCGACCGGCAGATTCACCGGGATCGTCTGCTCCTGCTGGATGAGCGGTGTCGCGATCATGAAGATGATCAGCAACGTGAACGCGATATCGATGAGGTTGGTGACGTTGAGCTCCGAAATCGCGTGGGTGGCGCGGGGACGACGAAAGGTGCGGGCCATGGCAGTTGCTCCTTATTTCGTCATTTCGAGCTCGATGCGGTCCGCGAGCGTGCTCGCGTAATTCTCGATCTCGGTGGTGAGCATCTTCGTTTTGTTGAGCAAAACATTGTAGCCGACGACCGAGGGAATCGCGACCACCAGACCCGCTATCGTCGTCAGCAACGCCGCCGAAACGCCCGGCGCGAGCGTCTGGATGCTGGCCGTCTGCAACACGGAAACGGCGCTGAACGCCTCCATCACGCCCCACACGGTGCCGAGCAGGCCCATGAACGGCGCGATGGTCACCATCGTCGCGAGCCACACCATGTTCTCCTCGTAGCGGAGCACCTGACGCGCCAGCGCGCGCGCGATGGCATTCTCGGCGTGCTCCAGGCGCGAATGCAGCGAGTCGTCGCCCTTCTCCTTTCCGATCGCCGTCGCGCGCCAGTAGGCCTCCACCGCATCGGCGAAACAGTCCGCGTAGGGCACGACGCGCAAGTTGCGCAACGCTTCGGGCAGATCAAGCAGCTTGCGTTCCTCACGGAGGCGTTGCTCGAACTGGTGATTGCGCAGGCGGAGTTTGTTCAACTCCGCGTTCTTCCCGAGCATCACGGACCAGGCAAAGATGCTGAAAATTATCAGAATGACCGTGATGACCTGGCCGACGGGATCGCAGCGCAGGAAGACTTCAACGATGTTGGTGGTCGCAAAAAAAACCGGCGCCGAGGCGAGGCTGAGCATGGGGCGCAGTGTTGGCGCGATTGGGTTCCCCAATCAAGGGGTTTCCTCCGAATCGCGCGCGCAAATCTGTTTGCTCAGCAACCGGCGCGCCCGTTTCGTTGTCGCAGCTCCCGATCCCATGCCCAACAAGAACAAGCTCGTCGGCAAACTCATCTCGTTCGAAGGCTCCGAAGGCTCCGGCAAGAGCACGCAAATCGCCCGCCTCGCCGAACACCTCCAGAAACTCGGTCGCGAGGTTCTCGCCACGCGCGAACCCGGCGGCACCGAAATCGGCGAACAGATCCGCAACATCATCGTCCATAATTCCAAGGGCGACGAAATGTGCCCCGAGACCGAGTTGCTCCTTTTCACCGCCGCGCGCGCCCAATTGGTCCGCGAAGTCATCGCGCCGGCCATCATCCGGGGCGCCATCGTGCTGAGCGACCGCTACCTCGATTCTTCGACTGTCTATCAGGGCATTGCACGCAACCTCGCGCCCGATCCCGTCAACCAGATCAACCGCTTCGCCGTCGGCAACGTCATGCCGAACGTCACGATCGTGATCGATGTGCCGACCGATGTGAGCCTGTCGCGCATCCGCCAGCGCGCCTCCGACCTGCCCGACCGCATGGAGCGTGAAAACATCGAGTTCTACAAAAAAGTCCGCGAAGGCTATCTTCTCCTCGCCCAGCAATGGCCCGAACGCGTCGTCGTCATCGACGGCACGCAGCCACCCGACGTCATCGAGAAGGAAATCTGGACCGCGGTGCAGCAACGCCTCGACGTCACGCGTGTCTGACGCGCCCACGGCTCCTGCCCCCTGGCCCGAGACGCTTGCCGGCACCCCGGCGGTGTCCGTCATCGAACGCGCGCTCGAACGCCAGCGTCTCGCCAACAGCCTCCTGCTCCACGGCGAAAACCTCGCTACGCTCGCCAGCGTCGCCCACGGCATCGCCGACCGCGTGCTGAACGACCCGCGGAATCCGAGCCAGTATTTCCCGCCGAAGCAGCACCCGGATTTCTTCGCACTGCGTCCGGCCGGCAAAGCCAGGCAAATTCTCGCCGATCCGACGCGCGCGCTGATCGGCAAAATCCAGGTTTCCGCGCAGGTTTCGCACCGCAAGGTCGCCGTGATCTACGAGGCGGATCGCATGAACACCGCCGCGGCGAATATTTTCCTGAAAACGCTCGAGGAGCCGCCCGCGAGCACGATGATTCTGCTGCTCACCACGCGCCCCTACTCGCTGCTCACGACCATCCGCAGCCGCTGCCTGCATTTCCGCTTCACCGATTCCGGCACCGCGGCGCTCGCCGGCTGCGAAGCGGCGACGCAGGAAAAATGGACGCAGACGCGCGCCGATTACGCCGCTTGGCTTGGGCGCGTGTTGGCCGGCGCGAGTGACAAGCGCGCCGTTGCTGACCAAATCATGGGCGTTTACGGTTTGGTCACGCGTTTCAATGCCGTGCTGTCCGCCGCGACGGACGAAGCCTGGAAGCAGCAGAAGGAAAAGCTGCCGGCCGAACTGGAGGACGACGAGATCGACGCCATCCAAACCGGCATCACGAACGGCATCCGTTTCAAGCTCTTCGCGGAGATCGAGCACGCCACGCGCGAGTTCGGCGAAGCGCGCCTGCAAGGCGGCGATGAAGTTGCGCGCCGCGCGCTGGTCGCCGCCATCACACAACTTGAAGAAAACGTCGGCTTGCTGCGCGTGAATCTCAACGAGGCGGCCGCCTTCGAGCATTTCCTCCTCAGCTCGCTGCGCATCTGGTCGCGCCGTTGAGCGCAGCGCGCGGACTCGCCGCGATCCGGCGCGCGAAAGTTTGACGGGAATTCCCCTTTACTTGGCGCGTCCCCGGCTGTGTTTGGTTCTTTGCGCGGATGAAGCCTGCTCTGACCAAGTCCACTCCCACTCTCCTGGCGATTGCCTGGCCGATCTTCATTGAGCAGGCGTTGCGCATCCTCATCGGTGTGGTCGATACGTTCATGGTCAGCCACGTCTCCGATGGCGCCGTCGCGGCACTCGGTGTCGCCAACCAGTTCGTCGTGCTGGCGCTGATCTGTTTCAATTTCATCGGCATCGGCGCGAGCGTCGTCATCACACACCACGTCGGCGCGGGGGATGCCAAGGGCGCGGAGAGAATCGTCACCACCGCCATCGCGGTGAACACCTGGATCGGCCTGATTGTCAGCTTGGTGGCGTTCACGTGCGCCACGCCGTTGCTGCGGCTGATGCAGCTGCCCGACGAATTGATGGGCTACGCGCGTCCGTTCCTCGCATTGATGGGCGGCACGTTGTTCATGGAGGCGATGAACACCGCTCTGGGCGCGTCGTTGCGCGCGCATGGGCACACGCGCGACGCGATGGTCGTCACCGCGGTGCAAAACGTCATCAATGTCGCCGGCAGCTGCGTCCTGCTGTTCGGACTGTGGGGCGCGCCGAAAATGGGCGTGACCGGCGTGGCCCTTGCGAGCGTGTTCAGTCGCGTCGTGGCGAGCATCGCATTGTGGGTGCTGCTCGACCGACGCCTGAAGCTCATGCTCCGTGCGCGTGATTTTGTGGACGTGAAGCTCGCGCGCGTGAAGCGGATCCTGCACATCGGCCTGCCGGCCGCGGGCGAGCACATGAGTTATTGGGTGTCGCTGATGGTCATCACGAGTTTCGTGGCGCGCATCGGTCCGCACGATCTGGCCGCGATGACTTACACGCGACAGGTGCAGTTGCTCGTGATCCTTTTCACGGTGGCGCTCGGACTGGGGACGGAGATTTTCATCGGACGATTGATCGGCGCAGGGGACTTCGAGAGCGCGTATCGCGAAGTGTTGAAGAGCGTGCGCCTCGGCTTTGCGATCGCCGGCAGCGTGAGTGTGCTCATCGCGGTGTTCGCCGCACAACTGCTCGATCTGTTTTCACACGACGCGAGCATCATCGCCACGGGTGCGCTGCTTCTCCTCATGGGTATTATCTATGAACCGGGACGCGTGCTGAACATCGTCATCATTAATGCACTGCGCGCGACCGGCGATGCGCGCTTCCCCGTGCTCGTAGGCATGGCCTCACAATGGTTGATCAGCGTGCCGCTCTGCTGGCTCTTCGGCCTGAAACTTGGCTGGGGTCTCACCGGCATCTGGGTGGCGATGCTGGCCGAGGAATGGTGGCGCGGCCTCATTATGTATTGGCGCTGGAAAAATCGCTCCTGGATGCAGCACGCCCAACGCAGCCGCGACGCGGTCAACAGCGGACGCGCCATCCCTCTCTCGCCGGAAGTCTGAGGCTAACGGCGTCGCTCGCTCGATCTAACCGCCGAGCACGGCGCGCACGAATTCTTCGCGTGCGTCCATGTGCGGATTGTGGCCGGATTCTGGAATCGTGGTGATCTGCGCCGCCGGAAAATGCACCCGGATCGTCGCGTGGTCGTCCGTCCCGACGTAGCGCGAGCGCCCGCCAACGATGAACAAGGTCGGTCCGTCGAAGCGGTCGATTTCCGTCAAGCCGCTCTTTTCCAGATCGGGCAGCGCTGCGGTCAACACCGGCAAATTGACCGCCCATTGCCAGCGACCGTCTTCGCCGCGCGCGAGGTTGGTCGTGAGAAATTTCCGCATGCCCAAGTCCGGCACACGGGCCTCAAAGCGCAACTCAGCCTCCTGCCGCGACTGGAGGTTCTCGAGTTCGAGCTCATTCATCGCCGCAAATTCCGCGCGGTGCCCTTGCCAACTGTAGGCGCGCGGCGCGACATCCACGACCACGAGACGCTCAACCCGCTCCGGATGCCGGCACGCGAGCAACATCGCCGTCCGCCCGCCCATGCTGTGGCCGATGATCGTGGCGCGCGCGATCCCCTGCGCATCCATCGCCCCGAGCGTGTCGGCCACCATCGCCTCAATCGTCATTTCCGGGGCATGCGGCGAGCGGCCGTGGTTGCGCGCATCGAGCGCCAGAACGTGAAAATGCTCCGCAAGGTCGCGACCCGTCGTCTGCCAGTTGCGCGACGACCCGAGCAGACCGTGCAGCACGAGCATCGGCGGCTTTCCCGCCCCACCGAGATCGACTTGAAACAGGTTAACCACGAAACACACGAAACACACGAAGCACACGGAAACGCACAAAACGAGCGCGAAGTCGCTCCGGGAGCAGGAGATTTTCTTCGTGCCCTTCGTGCCTTCGTCGTCCAAGAAAAGCTCTTCATGTCCGAAAAGCTCACGCCGATGATGCAGCAGTATTTCGAGGTCAAACGCGGCCTCCCGGCGAACACGCTGCTGCTCTTCCGCCTCGGCGATTTCTACGAGATGTTTTTCGAGGATGCGGAGGTGGCCTCGCGCCTCCTCGGGATCACGCTGACCAAGCGCCAGGATTATCCGATGGCGGGCATTCCGTTTCACGCCGCCGACAATTACGTCACGAAGCTCCTCGCCGCCGGCAAGAAAGTCGCGATCTGCGATCAGGCCGAACCCGCCAAAGCCGGCAAGCTGGTGAAGCGCCAACTCACGCGCATCCTCTCCCCCGGCACGACGTTGGCCGCCAATCAACTCGACGCGGCCAAAAACCACTATCTCTGCGCACTCGAGTTGAACAAACATGGCCTGCACGCCGCGTGGCTGGACATCTCGACCGGCGAATTCCGCGTCGCGACCGATGCCCGCCCGGAAAACCTGCTGCCCGTTCTCACCGCCCTCGACCCCGCCGAACTCGTCTTGATTGAAGGCGATCTCGAAAAGTGGAAAGCCGCGCCGCACGACGAACATGTCGTCCACCATCTCCAACACTTCTGCGCGGACCGGCTGATCACGGAGTTGCCGGGTTATCACTTCGATGTCGCCAGCGGGGCCAAGACCGTGATGGACGCGCTCGCGGTGCTCAATCTCCAGGGCTTCGGCCTCGCGCACACGCATCCGGCACTCGGCGCGGCAGGCGCAGTCGTTTACTACGCCACGGAGAACCTCTGCGCCAAGCCCGAGAATCTCCGCTCGCTCCAGGAGTATCGCAGCGCACAGACGCTGCTCCTCGATCCCGCGACGCTGCGCAACCTCGAGATTTTCCAATCCATTCGCGGCACACGCGAGGCCTCGCTGCTGGGGGCGATCGATCGAACGACCACCGCCTCCGGCGCGCGCCTGCTCGAGCGCTGGCTCGCGGCCCCCGCCCTCGACCTCATGGAGATTCGTCGTCGCCAGACGGCCGTGGGCGAATTCGTCGCGCAGCCGAGCGACCTCGCGGAGATCCGCGAACTCCTCAACAAGGTGCGCGACATCCCGCGCATTCTCGGCCGCCTGCAAAACCGCCTGCGCAACCCGCGCGAACTCGGTGGCGTGCGCGACACGCTCGCGCAGATTCCCGCCATCATCGCGTGCCTCGACTTGCTCGACTCGCACCTCGTCGGCAGCCACGGCGGCCAGGTTTCGAAGATCCGCGCCCGGCTCACGGATTTGCCGGCCTTGCGCGATCTGCTCGGCCGCGCACTCGCAGACGAGCTGCCCAACGACCTCGCCGACGGAAACTACATCCGGCTCGGCTACGACGCGGAACTCGATCGACTGCGCAGCCTCACGACCGACAACAAAAGCTGGCTGGTCGAGCTCGAGCGACAGGAACAGGAACGCACCGGCATCAAAAGCCTCAAGGTCCGCTTCACGTCGGTGTTTGGTTACTACATCGAAGTCACCAAAGCCAACGTCCACCTCGTGCCGCCGGACTACGTGCGCAAACAGACGACGGTGAACGGCGAACGCTACGTCACCGAAGCGCTCAAGCTGAAGGAAAAGGAGATTTTCTCGGCCGAGGAAAAATCGCTCGCGCGCGAACAGGAGCTGTTCGCCTCGCTCGTGAACGCCGTGCTCGACGAATCGCTCGCGCTCACGCGCACGGCCGACGCACTGGCGGAACTCGACGTGCTCGCCGGCTGGGCCGTGCTCGCGCGCGAATGGGATTATTGCCGGCCCGACCTCGACGAAGGCGATTCACTCACGATCGCCGATGGCCGACACCCCGTCGTCGAGCAGATGATGAAGCAGGAACGACTCGGGCTCGCGGGCAGCTACACCTTTGTGCCGAACGACAGCGCGCTCTCGGCGACGGATGCGCAGATCATTCTGCTCACGGGTCCGAA
>PNJQ01000111.1 GCA_013821985.1 Opitutus sp. | reverse complement strand
GAGAACGTGCAGATGACGCGCGTGCCGAGGCCGGGCTCGGAATCGATCGTCAGGGAGCCGCCGATCGTAATTGCGCGATACTCCATCAGGCGCAGGCCGCCTTTCAGCAGCCGGTTTTTCGGGTCGGTGTCGAAGCCCTGGCCATCGTCGGCGATGGTGAGTTTGTGTTCGTCGCCCTGCGAAACGAGCGAGACCTCGATGTTGCGCGCGGCGCCGTGGCGGAGCGCATTGTTGATCGCCTCCTGCGTGATGCGGTAGAGCTGCACGCCGGTGAGGTGATCGCATTCGAAGTTTTCCGCCTGCGCGCGCAGCCGGCAGCGAATGCCGTGAATCACCTCCGTGCTCTCCACGAGTTCGGTCAGCGCCGACATCAGACCCCCGGCCTGCTCGAGTTGCACCGGGCAGAGACCGCGGGCGAGCGCGCGCGACTCGACGGTCGCGTCGTTCGAGAGCGCCGCAATCAGGTTGGCCTGCTCCGCGCTTTGCGGATCGGTGAGGCTGTCGCGCAGCGCCGTCGCGAGGCAGGCAAGGCCGGTGAGTTTCTGACCGAGGCCATCGTGCAGATCGGCGCCGATGCGTTGCTGCTCGACGTCGATGGCGGTGAGCAGGCGTTGTTCGAGCCAGCGGCGCTCCGTGATGTCGCGGCCCAGGAAGGTGACACCGGTGGACGGATTGCCGACCGCGTAGAAATCGGCATGCCACTCGCGGTCGCCGATCTTGCCGCGCAACGTGAAGCTGACTTCCTCGTGATTCATCGCGCGCTCGATCATGTCGCGGCTCTGCGGAAAGACGTCCGTGAAAGTCTTGCCCATCAGCGCCTCGGCCTGGATGCCGCAGTGCTCGAGGTTGCCGCGACCATCGACGACTTCGCCCCGATTGTTGAGCCGGCCGACGATGACCGGAAGATTCTTCATGATATTATCGAGCAACTGCGCCTGCTTGAGTCGTTCCTCCTCGGAGCGCACGCGCTCCGTGATGTCGATCGCAGCGAGCCCCAGCAGCTGACGACCCTGCGCTTCGGACATCGGGAACGTGCTCACGAGCCAGCAGCGCTCCTGATGGCGGAGGATCCACGGCGTCGCACTCACGTTGGCACGCAGATCTCCGTCGAAGTCCCGCATGTGTTCCGCGAAGAGACTGTTTTTGAACAGCACGCGCCCATCGGCGTCGCAGATTGCCACCGCGCAAGGCACGTGATGCATGAAGAGTTCGAGGCGACTCTGGCTCTGGCGCAATTCGATCAGGGTGCGGCCGTGACGCAGCGCGTAGCGGATGGAGCGTTCGAGCTGGCCGGTGGTCAGACCAGTTTTGCAGAGATAGTCGGCCGCGCCGGCGCGGGTGGATTCCTGGTCAATCTCGAGGCTGTCGTGCCCGGTCAGAAGGATGACGGGCAGGTCGCAGTTCTTCGTCTGCGCAGCGCGCAGGAGTTCGAGGCCCGTGCCGAGGCCCAGGCGATAGTCGAAAATGGCGACGTCGTGTCCGCCGCGTTCCAACGCCTCGAGGCCGGCCTCATAGCTGGGCGCCCACTCGAGTTCGTAACGCGCGAAGGTGTTGCGCGTCAGCAAACGCGAGACGCAGAAGAAATCATTTTCGTCGTCGTCCACGACGAGCACGCGGATCGGCGTTGTCGCGGAGAGCGGAAATTGTTCGGAGAGTGGAGCGGTGCGGGAGAGCATCGGTTTCACAGAGTGACGGTGAGGATTTTGTCCGCGTCGGACGACGCGACGGAAGGTGGGGCCGAAAACTGAGGGACGTGAAAACAGCGGAACCGGCGCCGGCGGGGCGCTCGCGAGGGCTGGCGGCGGGAGTGGCCCGCGCGGCGGACAGTAGCACAACCGGCGAGATTTGCACCAAACGATTCATGGGACGAGATCGATGACTGGCAGAACGATTTCACGCTCCCCCTGCGGTCCGGCGAGCGAGACGGTGATGTGGTCAGCCGCCCGCAAAAGCCCGTTGAAACGATCAATAGGCCAGCCGGCGACGGGCTCACCGTTGATGCTGACGCAGACGTCGCCCGGATGGATCGGGAGTCCGGCCGCCGGTGTATCCGCGATCACTGTCGCGACGCGCCACGCGGCTTGATCCCGGAAGAAGCTCAGGCCGACGGAACGCTGCGAGGCGGGCCGCAAGGGCCCGGTTGCGGCGGCCGCTCGCTGCAAGGCCACGAGTTCGTGACGCTGATCGAACGTGACGCGGAAATTCCGCAGAATTTCGCCGCCAATGGAAGGAATTCCCTCGGTGACTTCCACGATGGGCTCGCGCACTGCGTGCGTGCCGATTTCCAGATCGGAAGTCAGACGCCCGACGCGTTGCTGGTAATCGCCCGCCAATGTTGCCCTCACGGCCCCGGCCCGAGGCGGTGCCGCCAGCTCCGCTCCGGAAGCAGCGTTGATCGCGAGACTGCCGTCGCTGCCGGAGTCGAGCAGGGCCGCCGTCTCGCGACCGGCCACCCGAACCATCGTCAGAGGCACCCCCGCGCCGTAAAACGCGCGCAGGGTCGGCTGGGCGTTCGCGTCGATCACCGCGCTGGCGTCGAGCACGAGCCGACCGGCGGGATAGTCGAGCGTCAGCAACACATCGCGGAATACCGGAAGGCCAAGCACTCCATCCACCGGCACGCCGAGTTGCGCGGAAATCTCGCCAAACTCATGCACGCCCGCAGGGACATCGGCGAACGAGGCGTCACCGATCGCAGTGCGGGGCAGCGTTACGCGGGGCAAGGTCGTGGTTTCGCCGCGCGCATTGCGAATGGTGAGGCTCCCGTCGCGCGGCGCGCCGGACCGGGCGACGCGCTCGGAAACGAGCGAAATCGACGATCCGGTATCGATCAGAAATTGGAATGGCCCGCGTCCGTCCACCCGGGCTTCGATGAGGAAAAGATTGCCGAGCACACGCGCGGGAACGGTCACCTGCTGCAGCACGCCGAGCGCACCGGGCGGACGGCCGGCGGGGCAACTGGTGAGCAGCCCGCAGAGCGCGAAAAGGATTCCCGCGACCAGGACGCGGCGCGTCATTCCCGCCGCGTCTCCAGCAGAAGCAGGGGTGGCCAAGCCGAGTATTCCCGGATGCACCAGCCACCGCCGGCCGGACTCGCGCGGCGGGCAAAAAAAACTGAGGCGGAAAATCATAGCGGGTGAATACGCAGCACCGCTCCGGCGGGGGTGACTTTGGGCCCGCGGCGCGACCGGCGGTCGGAACGGAGCGCCCGCACCGACTTCCTTCTCGCGACCCCTCCGGAGCGCGGCCCGCCCACGGGTCCGACATTGAGCGGGTGAATCGCGCGGCGTTGCATCGGGCAAAGCCTACGCAAAATGCCAACGGACGCCTATCAGGCTCCCCGCCCCTCGCCGCTACGGTGCGTCTCTCTAGGAGATTTCCCGATGATCGCGCCGCGACGGTGGCTCGGCGCAACTAGACGGTGTCCTGCGACTTCACCCACTGAATCGCGTAGCGGATCAGATCCGCGCCGGACTCAAGGTTGAGCTTCAGTTTCAGGTGCTCGCGGTAGGAATCGATCGTCTTCACGCTCAAGTTGAGCCGCTCGGCGATCTGGCGCGTCGAATAGCCATTGCCGAGCAATTGGAAGACCTCCATCTCGCGATCGGAGAGACTTTCGACGGGCGAAACGACCTCACCCGTGCGGTTGTTGACCATGCGCGAGAGCATGCGCGCCTGCACTCGTTCGCTGACGTAAATATCTCCGCTGACGATTCGGCGGAGGGCGTTCGTCACCTGGTCGCTCGCCTCGTGCTTCATCAGGTAACCTTTGGCGCCGGCGCGCAGTGCGCGTTCCGCGAAAAGTTCCTCGTCGTGCATCGAGACGATGAGAATCAGCAATGCCGGCGAATGCGCCTTCAGGTTCTTCGTCAGCTCAATGCCGTTGGCCGTCCGCAGGGTGATATCGACGATCGCGATGTCGGGCTTCAGCTTGGCCGCCAGCTCCATCGCATAGGCCGCATTGTCGGCCTCGCCGACCACGGCGAAATCGGGCTGCTGGTCGATCAGCATCCGCATGCCCTGCCGGGTGATCGGATGATCATCCACGATCAGGACCTTTTTCTTCGCGTTGGAGGGGGCGTCGGTCGGCATGGCCATGCCGCTTGCGTCTGCTTGCTGCGTAGGAGCTTTCATGGGCAGGTGGGGACAGGAATTAATCCAGTCGGTGCGAAATCGGGGCAAGGAAATCCTGCTCTAAGGGCGTAGGGAAAACTACCCGACCGTGCGCCGGACGGCCGGCAAAAAGGCCCGTGTGCGGGACACGGGCCTTCGCGGAAAACTGGCGCACCCGGCAGGAATCGAACCTGCAACCTTTCGGTTCGTAGCCGAATACTCTATCCAATTGAGCTACGGGTGCGTAACGGAACGGCGAATAAGTAAATTCCGCGGAGCGACAGCAAGCAGAATTTTCCGCCGCGTGTCACTCGGCGGCGCGGCGCCAATCCAGCAGCTCGAGCTGCAGCATTTTGCGGCCGTTGTAGTGGTTCCAATTGAGCTGCACGGCGAGTTCGAGCGGCACGCCGACCGGCGGAAGATTCTGCGCCAGCTTCCACGCCACGCCGCTCAGACGTCGGCCGCTGGCGTCCTCACACGAGAACCGGAAATGCTGCTCTTTGAACACCTCCGGTCGCTGCCGCAACCGGAGTCCGCGGACACCAAAAATCGGCTCGGGATTGCCCTGCCCGAACGGGTGCATCTGATCCAGCTCGTCCATCAGGGTCTCGGAAACCTGATGCCCCTCGAGCCAACCGGACAATTCGACGATCGGTTCGCAGGCATCGATGCCGCGCGTGGCGCGGATCGACTCGTTGAACTGGGCGCGAAACTCCTCGAGCCGATGCTTGCGCAACGACACGCCGACCGCCATCGGGTGGCCGCCCCACGTTTCGAGGCAACCCTGGCAGCCGCCGAGGAGTTCGACGAGATTGATGCCCGTCACGCCCCGGCCGGAGCCCTTGGCAAATTCGCCTTCATTGCCGAGCACGATCGCGGGCCGGTTGTATTTGCGCGAGATGCGGCCGGCAACGATGCCCACGACACCGGGATGCCACGCCTCGTCGAAGAGCACGAAGCCGCAGGCGTCGGTGAAGCTCCCATCGACGTAGCGCTCGGCCTGCTCGGTGATCAGCCGTTCGATGTCCTGGCGCTCGCGATTGAGATCGTCCAGTTGTTGCGCCGCCTGCTGACAAAACGCGCGGTCCTCGCTGAGCAAAAGATCGACGGACAACGATGCGTCCGCGAGGCGCCCGCTGGCATTGATGCGCGGTCCGAGGCGAAAGGAGATATCGACCGGGGTGAGTCCCTGCTCCGGCTTCAGCGCCGCCACCGTCATCAGCGCGCGCAAGCCCGGCCGCTGCGTCTGCGCGAGCACCTGCAGGCCGTGGCGCGCGAAGATGCGATTCTCCCCCGTGAGCGGAACGAGGTCCGCGATCGTGCCCATCGCGACAAGATCGAGATAATCGCGCAGGCGGATTTCCAGCACGCCCGGATGATTGCGCGCGCGCAGCTCTTTCAGCAGCGCGTGCAGCAATTTGAACACGAGACCCACGGTGCAGAGGTGGCGCCACGCGGCGTCGCCCGCGCATTCGTTGACGTGCGGATTGATCAAGAGCGCGTCGAAAACCACCGCTTCCTTCGAGCGATGGTGATCGACGATGATGACGTCGATGCCGAGCTGGCGCAGATGCGCGACTTCGTCGTGCGAATTCGTGCCGCAGTCGAGTGCGACGAACAATTCGGGCTTCGCGCCGACGGCGAGCGCGCGATCGATCGCGTTGCGCGTGAGGCCGTAGCCTTCATCGAGCCGGCGCGGCACAAAATAGCGTGGCTGCAATCCGAGGCGGCGCAACACGCCGACGAGCAGCGTGGTGCTGCTCACACCATCGACGTCGTAGTCGCCAAGCACGGTGACATTCTCGCGCCGTTCGATGGCTTGAATCAGTCGTTCGACCGCCGGCGTGACATTTCCGAGCAGAAAAGGATCACCGAGCGTCGCGAGGGCCGGTTGCAGAAACCGCGTCGCCGGCTCATGCTCACCGTGCCCGCACCGCATCAGCAACTCGGCCACGACGGGAGTCGTGCCGAGCTGACGTGCGAGGGCCGCCACGCTGTCGGCGTGGACCGGCGTATAATTCCAGCGCATGGCGGGAGGTCAGGTGGCGCCGGTTGCCCCCGACCGGTTTCGCGCAGACGCGAACGCGGCGAGGTCAGCGTTTGCCACCTGCAAGGATCACTCGGAAGCGCGGGACGAACCGGACCACTCGTATTTCGGCGCGATGTCGTGGTGCGCCTCGACGTGCTTCCGGTCGCCCTTGTGCCACCAGAAGAAAATCGGGCAGGCGATGAAGAGCGACGAGAACGTGCCGGTGATGACGCCGATAAGGAGCGTGAACGCGATGTCGTTCACTTCGCCGCCGGTCACGAGCAGGAGCACGACGGCCGTCAACAGCGTCGTGCCGCCCGTGATCACCGTGCGCGAGAGCGTGAGATTGAGCGAACGGGTGACGATGTCGCGGAGCGAACCAGTCGGGTTCAACTTCAGCTCTTCACGGATGCGGTCGAACACGACGATGGTGTCGTTGATCGAGTAACCCATCACGAGCAGGATGGCTGCGACCATGGAGGCGTTGAACTGCCGGTCGAACAGAACGAAAAGACCGATGGTCATCAGCACGTCGTGGATGGTCGAGACGACCGCGCCCATGCCGTAGCCGAACTCAAAGCGGAACGCCACGTAGAGGAGGATGAGCACGAGGGCCGCGATGGCGGACCAGAGTGCGTTCCACTGGATTTCCTGGCCGACGGACGCGCCGATGGCGGTCGTGCCCTCGTAGTTGAGCTTCGCGTCCGGGAACGCCTTTTGCAGCGCCTGCGTGAGTTGCTCGCCCTGGCCGAAGTTCGTCGTGACCTTGAGAATCTCGAGATCGCCGCCGAGCTGTTTCTGATAAACCGGGCTGGCTTCCTCGAAACCGGCGGCTTTTGCCGCGGTGCGGAGCGCACCGACTTCGACCTTCTTGGCGAACGTGAGCGCGACGGTGTCACCGCCGATGAAGTCGATGCCGTAAACTTCCTTGCCCTTGTAGGCGACGACGCCGAGGCCGACCGCGATGATGAGCCACGAGCCGATGAAGGCGGGCTTCGCGTATTTCAGGAAATCAAAATTCGTGTTCTGCAACACTGAGAACATCGGCATGCGCTTGATCGTGCCGCTGTGGATGAGCAGTTCGAGGATGAGCTTCGAGACGACCACCGCCGCGAACATCGTGGTGAAGATACCGATCGTGAGCGTGATGCCGAAGCCCTTCACTGCGCCGGTGCCGAGCACGATCATGATGACCGCGGTGATAAGCGTCGTGGTATTGCCGTCGAGAATGGCGGACCACGCCTTGTCGAAGCCGGCCTCCAGGGCGGTCGGGAGCGATTTGCCGAGCTTCAATTCCTCGCGCATGCGCTCGAAGATGAGAATGTTCGAATCGACCGACA
Source organism: Opitutus sp. (assembly GCA_013821985.1). GTDB lineage: Bacteria > Verrucomicrobiota > Verrucomicrobiia > Opitutales > Opitutaceae > Didemnitutus. The sequence goes on along the minus strand of PNJQ01000111.1, from coordinate 2,281 downwards.
TCGCGAGCGTCAGCACGATGCCGGCGATGCCGGGCATGGTGAGCGTCGCGCCGATGTTCGCCATGACGGCGAGGACGATGAGCACGTTCAGGCCCATGCCGATCGCCGCGACCACACCGCCGATGGTGTAGAAGAAGAGAATGAAGGCGATGGTCAGCGCCGTGCCGGCGATGAAGGCGTTGCGGCCGCTGATGATGGCGTCGTCGGCCATCGAGGCGCCGACTTCATACTGCTCCTTGATGGAGAGCGGCACGTCGAGCGGGTTGTTCAACACATTGGCGAGGTCGATCGCTTCGCGTTGGGAGAACTGGCCGGAGATTTCGGCGCTGTCGCTGGCGATTTCCTCGCGCACCGTCGGGGCCGAGTAGAGTTTGTTGTCGAGCACGATGGCCAGGCGGCCGGTGCGGCCGGTGCGCTGGTTCTCGTTGGCGATGGCGCGCGTGACCTCGGCGAACTGCTTCCGGCCCGCATCGGTGAACTTGAGGATGATCTTGAAGCGGCCGAATTCATCCATGATCGGATACGAATCGGACACGGCCTCGCCGGTCATCTCGGGGATGCGCTTGACGAAGAGTTCCTCGACGAAGCTCTCGCCGTTGCGCCCTTCAATATCGAGCGCCATGACTTGGTAGCCGGGAGGTGTTTCCATCGGCGGCTCGGCAAACGGATGCACGAGCTTGAAATCGAGGCGCGCGGGCTTCTTGAGGCTGTTGACCACCTCGGGGTTGTCCTTGGTCGAGATGCCAGGAAGCTGAACTTCGATGCGGTTGGTGCCGACCGGGCGAATGATCGGTTCGGCGACGCCCAGGCCGTTGACGCGATTGCCGATGATGTCGATCGCCTTCGTGAGTTTTTCCTGGCGGACGTATTGGTCGTCCTTGGCGATGGCAGTCTCGTCAACTTCGAGGGTGAAGGCGACGCCGCCCTTGAGATCGAGGCCAAGTTGGAGGCGACCCTTCGACTGACGGAGCAGTTCGTCCATCAGGATGTTGTTCCGCTTCTCGATGTTCTTGAGATTCTCCTCGAGGCGGACCTGCGGGAAGTATTGCGAAAGATCGATCTTCTCTTCGCGCGCGATCTGCTTGAGCGCCATGAAGACGCTCGCGGACTGGCCGCTTTGGACGCGGGCGCTGGCCTTGCCGATGAGCGCATTGAAGTCCGACTGCTTGGCGCCGGCTTCCGTTCGGATGAACTGATCGAAGGGCGTGTCCTTGACCGGCAGCAGCGTGACGACTGCCCAGGCCGTGAGGAGCGAGCACAGGATCAGTTTCCAGAGATTACGATTGAGCATGGGTGGGTGTTGTTAAAAGGGGGCGGCTAAGCTCGCGCGTCGCACGCGCGTGCACCGGCGAACTCCGGCGCGGCAGGGAAATCAGGACGCGTCCGTCTTCTTGACGAGCGCGCTGACGAAGCCCTTGCCGATTTCGAGCTTCTGGTTGTTGTCGCCGACGCGGACGACGAAACGGTCGTCTTTCACGCTGGTGATCGTGCCGTAAATGCCACCGGTGGTGATGATTTCATCACCGGCCTTGAGCGTCGTGAGCATCTTTTCGTGCTCCTTCTGCTTCTTGCGCTGGGGCGCGATGAGCAGGAAATACATGGCCGCAAAAATCAGGATCATCGGCAGCAGCGACATGAGCGTCTGCGCACCGGAAGGAGCGGCGGGTTGGGCCTGGGCGAGGAGTAGTGAGAATTTGGTCATTGAAACTTCGACTGATTTGAAAAATGAAAACGGCGATTAATCTAACCGGCCCAACAAAAAGCAAGCCTAACCCTGATCGTTTGCCACCCGCACTTTGAAGACCAAATCAGCTTCCAACTGGTCCGCCGCTCAATCCGAGGACCTCTACGGTTTTAAGCGCTGGGGCGCCAATCACTTCTCCGTCGATCACGACGGCTTCGTGCAAGTCCAGCCGCTGGCGGACGGCCGCAGCATCCGCGTGATGGACGTGGTGGACGAGGCCGTCGGCATGGGCCTGAAGGCCCCGCTCGTCATCCGTTTCCAGGATAAACTGCGTCACCGTGTGATGCAGATCAACCAGACCTTCGCGAAGGCCATCAAGGAGGAAGGCTACAAGGGCGAATACCGCGGCGTGTTCCCCATCAAGGTCAACCAGCTCCGCGAAGTCGTCGATGAGATCGTCGCCGCGGGCAAGGACTACAACTACGGCCTCGAAGCCGGCTCGAAGCCCGAGCTGATGATCGCGCTCGCGATGCACGAGGGCAACCAGCGCCTCATCATCTGCAACGGCTACAAGGACGACGACTACATGCGCCTCGC
>PNJQ01000110.1 GCA_013821985.1 Opitutus sp. | reverse complement strand
TCCGACCGGCGTTAGCAGGAGACCGAGCCAAATTTTCCGTTCCTCGCCTCCTGCGCCATCTGTGAGAACCGAAACGCCCGCCGCGCCCGAGCATTTTTATCTACCACGGGATACACGGATTCGGACGGATGCACGGATAACGCTGCGCAGCCGTTGCGTGATCCGTGATCATCCGTGAAATCCGTGGTTAAAAATAAAACTCTCCCTCCCGTCATAACTCGCCCGTGCTCTCAAGGAGGGGCGGCTTATCCCTAAGCCGCGTCGCGCAAAATCCGCCGCACCCTCGCCAACACGCGCTCAGCCGCGGTGGGCCGACTCTGGTTTCATAGCGGCAATGACCACTGAAATCCACGGCCACGACGTGATGGACCGCATGACCGCATCGCAACGACTCTTCACGCGCGATTCCCTCGTCGCGTTCATCACGCAGGAATTCGGCGCCGGCGCGCGCTTTCACACCTGTTCGGCCAGCGGCATGAGTGGCGCCGAACTCGTCGATTTTCTGGCCTCACGCGGAAAGTTCAGCGGCACCGAAGCGGGCTTCACCGTAAATCCGCATCGCGTCTGCTCGCACTGACCGGCACGCTGCGGTCGCAACCCTTCATGTCACGCGCGACCATATTCCTCGGCACCGACAGCGGCGCCACGACTTCCAAGACCGGAGGCGTGTTCGCCGACGGCCAGATCATCTCGCACCACCTGCGGCAAAGTTCGACGAACTCGCAAGCCGGCACGACCGAAGTGATCCGCGGCTGGGTGGAGGGCGCCAACGGTTTTCTTGCTGAGCACGGTCTCACCTGGTCGCAGGTCGGCGGCGTGGGCCTCGCATTGCCCGGCCCCTACCTCAGCTACGGCATCATGGGACAGGCGGCGAATTTGCCCGCGAGCTTCTACGGCTGGAATTTCGCGGCCGACTACGCCTCCGCGCTCGCGGTTGCCGCGGGCCGCACCATTGCCCTCGTGGTCGGGAACGATGGCAACTACGGTGGCGTCGGCGAGGCCCACCGTGTTACCGGCGGCCGCGCGGCCAGCGTCCTGATGCTGGCACCCGGCTCCGGCTTGGGGGCCGCCTACGTCGATCCGCACGGCCTGCCACTCAATGGCGACACGCTCTCCGGCATGGAAGGCGGCCACATGCCCGCGCCGCTGCACCTGCTCGGAAATGTCCCGCCTTTCCGCTGCGGCTGCGGCCGCGACTGGGGCTGCATCGAGGCCTACACCACCATCTCCGGCCTGCCCCAATTGCTGGAGGTTTTCCTGCCGCGCTATCCGGACCATCCGCTCGCCGGCTCCAAACTCCCCGCGAAGGAAAAAGTCCTCTCGCTCCGGAGCATCGCGCAACAAGGTGACGCCCTTGCTCTCGATATTTTCGATTTCCAAGCGCGCGCCCTCGGCCTGCATGTCGCCAACCTCGTCATGGCGCTCGACACGGAATACGTCGTGATCGGTGGGGGGCTGATGGACCCCGGCGCGACAACACCCGAATTCCGCGAACGTTACCTGAGCGGGGTGCGTCGCGCGGCCGAACCCTACTTCTGGTCGCCACAGCGTGATCGGGTGAAAATCGTCCCCGCCACCCTGGGCGAACTTTCCCAGGCGATCGGTGCCGCGCTGGTGGCGAGGCACACTTTCGGCGCGAAGTAAAAGGTTGGGCAGCTTCTCCCTCAGCCGCCGCCCGCCGCGCACCTCGTTCGGCAGATTAGGGACAGTCCGCCCCACCTATTCACTGTAGGTCGGGCTTTACGCCCGACGAGCGCTGCCGGCATTCGCGTTGCGCACACTGCGGCGGTTGCTTTTGTCACCGCCATGTCGCCCGACGAAATCTCCGGCCTGCTTGCCTTCCTGCGTCATGCGGAGCGCTTGAAAACCGTCACGCGCACCTCGTGGACTTCCGAGGGCAAACAGGAAAGCACCGCCGAGCACACGTGGCGCATGGGACTCTTCGCGCTCAGTCTGAAGCCGTGGTTTCCCGAACTAGATTTCGAACGCGTGCTCGCGCTGGTGCTGGTGCACGACCTCGGCGAAGCGATCAACGGCGACATCTCTGCTGTCGTGCAGGCCGGCGCGCCGCCGAAGCTCGAGCAGGAGCGGCAGGACCTGCGGCAACTCCTCGCGCCAGCGCCGGAGCCCGTGCGCTCCCAAACGCTCGCGTGGTGGGAGGAATACAACGCTGCCACGACCCCCGAGGCGAAATTCGTGAAGGCGGTCGATAAGCTCGAAACGATTCTGCAACACAACCAAGGCCGCAATCCGGCGGACTTCGATTACGCGTTCAACGTGCCCTACGGCCAGAAGTTCACCGCGCACCACCCCGTGATCGTCCAGCTCCGCGCCATCCTCGATGCCGAGACGCTCGACCGCGCCGCCGGCAACCGTCCGCCGCCGCTGTAGGTCGGGCTCGCGCACGATTTCTCACCGCGCCGCGCCCGCACGGTTTTATTTCCCACGGATGACACGGCTTGGGACGGATGAGACCGTGAAATCCGTGGCGGAAAAATCGCTCCCTCGCGGCATGCGCCCGCCGCTTGCCTCGCGGCCCGAATCGTCTTTCCTCGCCCGATGCTTCTTCGCCGTTCGTTACCCCTCGTCGTCGCGACCGCGTGCGCCGCATTTGCCTCGGCCGCCGAAACCCCGGTGCCCGCTTCCCCGCTGTCGATCACTTACATTCGCGCCGGCCGCGTGATCGATCCCGCCTCCGGCCAGGTGCTGACCAACCAGGTGATCGTGATCGAAGGCGACAAAATCAAATCCATCGGCCCCGACGACACCAACGCCGCCCTCCTTCCGCCGAATACGAAGATCGTGGACCTCCGCCAAGCCACCGTCCTGCCCGGCCTGATCGATTGCCACACCCATATCACATCGCAGCCGGAAAACTACTACACCGACATTTTCCGCAAGAGCCCCATCGATGTCGCGATCACGGCGCACGTCTATGCGCGCCGCACGCTGCTCGCGGGGTTCACGACGGTCCGCGACGTCGGCGCCGGCGAATACACCGACATCGCGCTGAAGCGCGCGATCGACAGCGGCAAGGTCGCCGGCCCGCGCATCTTTCCTGCGGCTCTCACGCTCGGTGCCACCGGCGGCCACGTCGATCTCACCGGCTTCTCGCCGAGCATCAGCTTCAAGGACATGTCCGGCGTGGCCGACGGAGTCGATGCCGTGCGCTCGCGCGTCCGCCAGAACATCAAGTTCGGCGCCGAGTGGATCAAGGTCGCCGCGACCGCGGGCGTGTTGTCCGAAGAGGAATCCGTCGGCGCGCCGCAGTATTCCGAACTCGAGATGCACACCGCCGTCGAGGAAGCCGCGATGTGGGGCAAGAAGGTCGCAGCCCACGCGCACGGGACCGAGGGCATCAAGCGCGCCATTCGCGCCGGCGTCGCCTCGATCGAGCATGCCAGCTTTATCGACGATGAAGGCATCGCCCTCGCCAAGGAGCGCGGCACCTGGCTCGTGATGGATATCTACAACGACGACTACATCCTCTCCGAATTTGCGCGCATGGGTTATCCGGAGAAGATCATCGAAAAGGAGCGGCTCGTCGGCCGGACGCAGCGCGAAAATTTCCAGAAAGCCCACCGCGCCGGCGTGAAGATGGCGTTCGGCACCGATGCCGGCGTTTATCCGCACGGCTGGAACGGCAAACAATTCCGTCACATGGTGCAGTGGGGCATGACGCCGATGCAGGCGATCCAAGCCGCGACGGTGAACGCCGCCGAACTGCTCAATCAAAAGGGCAAACTCGGCGCCATCGCCACCGGCGCCCACGCCGACCTGATCGCCGTGAAAGGCGACCCACTGGCCGACGTCACGGTGCTGGAGAACATCGACTTCGTGATGAAGGGCGGCGAGATCGTCAAGGACCAGCTCGCCCGCCAGCCGGTGAAGACGTTCGACTGACGCGAGCCCGGCCCCGGCACCACGATCAAAGGTGGACGCGCAGGTCCCTCTGCGCGTCATGATCGGGCGGCTGCTCCCTAGCCCATCGCTCACGCAGGCAGGAGAATTCGTCGGCGAATCACCTGCCGCGCCCGCGTATTTTTATTTTTCCACGGATTCCACAGATCGGACGGATGCACGGATGACACTGCGCAGGCGTTGCGTGATCTGAGGTCATCCCTGAAATCCGCGGCTAAACAAAGTCCCTTCATCGCGGGATGGCGCGCCTGCGCGCACTGAGGTAGGGCGGCTTATCCCTACAGCATTTTTAACAAAGGTGTAGCCGGGGTCGCTGACCCCGGAAAGACGGTCGCCGAGCGAAGAAATGCCAACCCGGGCTCAGCGAGCCCGGCTACAGAAAAACGGAAAGCGCCCTAAGCCGCCGCTCACACTCGCTGCCGACGTCCTCGACGGATTAACGCTAATCCGCCCTACCATTCCGAGCGCCGGATTTTCCGCTTAGTGCCCGTGCTCGGCGAACAGCATCAGCAATCCGAGCGCCGCGAAAATCGTGCCGAGCAACGCGGCTTCGTAGCGCTCAAGTTTCTGAATTGGCAGCTTCGCGAAGCCCACCAACGTCAGCCACGTGAACAGCAGCATGCCCGCGAGCGTGCCGACCGCGAGGATGCCGCTCAACACCACGAACCCGCGCCAGCCATAGGCGACGCCCGAAAGATACACCGGCAAAAATCCTTCGCACGGTGACAGCGTCAGCATCGTGAACAGCCCCGTGATCGCCGCCCAATCCCCGGCTCGTCGCGACACGAGATCAGTATCCTTCAACTCCTCCTCCATGTGCGTGTGGTTGTGGTCGTGGCCGCAATGCGAGGTCGGCTGGTGTCCGCTGCCCCCGACGTGATGGTGCAGCACGCCGCCCCGCGCCTGCCGCCAGAAGAACCACAGCGCGATCGCCAGCAGCAGCGCGCCTGCGCCTTTCGAAAACATTTCGCCAAAGTGCTCGTCGAGTTGCAGCCCGAGCCAGGCGATGCCCAGGCCGAGCAGGCTCGTGAGCAACACGTGCCCAAGCCCGGCCGCCATGGCGACCGCGATCGTCTTCCCCCGCGTCCAGCCGCGCGCCCGCGCCACAAGCACGAAGGGCAGCCAGTGCGTGGGAATGGCGGCGTGAAAAAATGCAACGGTGAACCCGGTCGCGGCGAGAGTGGTGAGCATGGCTGAAGCGCGGAAGAGGAAGAAAACCCGCCCGTCATGGGCGTGTCGAACGTGGACTTTAGCAAAGTCGTCAAGGGGTCTCGATCCCGCTCACGAGGCGCACCGATGACGGAGTCACGGGCCGCGCCCCCGCCGCCGACGTTTACTCTGCCTCGGCGCGCAACGAGCGTCGTCGCCTCCGGGGACGGCGACGACCACCTTGAAGCCCACCCGGTCGCAAGGGGTGCTCGGCAACGACGCGGCGAGGGCTCCGCGTCTCCTTTCCCGAGACGCGGAGAGGCTCAAATCGCCGGCACATCCACGCCGTCCTGCCCACCCGCCAAGCCCGCCCCGACAATATCCGCCCTGTCCTCGCCAAAGCGTGCAGGGCGAGCAGTTAGCGCCGTTGTTACCCTGCTAAAGGGTTGCCCGGCGCTCGCGTCCGGCTTTCCTAGACTCTCCACGCATGTCCGCACCCGATCTCAACGCTGTCGCCAGCTACTTCCTCGCCCTGCAGGATACCGTCTGCGCAGCGCTTGAGCGCGAGGATGACGGGGGCGAATTCAAGGAGGACCGCTGGACGCGCGACGAAGGCGGCGGCGGCCGTTCCCGCGTGCTGGAAAACGGCGCGGTCTTCGAAAAAGCCGGGGTGAATTTTTCCCACGTCACCGGCGCCGCGCTCCCGCCCTCGGCCACGGCGCACCGCCCCGAAATCGCGGGCAAACCGTATCACGCGCTTGGCGTTTCACTGGTCATCCACCCGCGCAATCCGTTCGTGCCCACGACGCACATGAACGTGCGCTTCTTCATGGCCGGCGAAGGCGAGAGCGCCACCTGGTGGTTCGGCGGCGGTTTCGACCTCACGCCCTACTACGGCTTTGAATCCGACTGCGTGCACTGGCACCGCATCGCCAAGACCGCTTGCGATCCGCACGGCCCCCACCTCTACGAGAAATTCAAGGCGTGGTGTGACGACTACTTTTACCTCAAGCACCGCGGCGAACCGCGCGGCATCGGCGGCATCTTTTTCGACGACTACAACGCGACCGGTTTCCTCAAGAGCTTCGCCTTCGTGCGCAGCGTCGGCGACGCGTTCGTGCCGGCCTACCTGCCGATCGTGCAGCGCCGTAAGGCCGAGACCTACGGCGAGCGCGAGCGGGATTTTCAACTCTACCGCCGCGGACGCTACGTCGAGTTCAACCTCGTGTGGGATCGCGGCACGCACTTCGGCCTGCAAAGCGGCGGGCGCACCGAGAGCATCCTGATGTCGCTGCCACCGCTCGTGAGCTGGCATTACGACTGGAACCCGCCGCCCGAGTCGCCCGAGGCGCGCCTCTACGAGCAGTTCCTCAAGCCCCGCGACTGGGCCAACCAAACCTGAAACACAAATTCACGCCGGCGAAACCAAAGCATTTGAACCACGAATGAACACGAATTCACACGAATCCCTCCTCCCAGCGCGTTCGGTCGATTCGCGTTCATTCGTGTTCATTCGTGGTTTCCTTTGTCCGGAGCCTGCGTTCCACCGCGCTCGATCGGTGGCTAATTTCTCATGACTTCCCGCGAACGTTTTCTCTCCGCCGCCGCCTGCCAGCCGCTCGACCGCCCACCTCTCTGGGTGATGCGCCAGGCCGGACGCTACCTCCCCGAATACCGCGCGCTGAAGGCGAAGTCGTCCTTCCTCGAAATGGTGCGCACGCCCGACCTCGCCGCCGAGGTCACGCTGCAACCGCTGCGCCGCTTCGCGCTCGATGCCGCGATCATCTTCTCCGACATCCTCGTGGTCCCCGAAGCGCTCGGCCAAGGCTACAAGTTCCGCGACGAAGGCGGCATCGCGATGGAGTTCCGCCTCGAGAACCGCGCGCAGCTCGACCGCCTCAATGCCGACGGGGTCGCCGAGCGGCTGGACTACATGGCACAGTCGCTCGCGCGCGTGAAAAAAGAGCTGAAGGGCGAAAAGGCGCTGCTCGGGTTCGGCGGTTCGCCGTGGACGCTCGCCACCTACATGATCGAAGGCGGCAGCTCGGAGGATTTTTCGCGGATCAAGGAACTGTTCTTCACCGACCGCCCTTTCTTCGACGCGCTGATGGAAAAGCTCACGCGCGCCGTCATCGAGTTTTTCCACATGCAGATCCGCGCCGGAGCGGACGCGATCCAGATCTTTGATTCGTGGGGCGGCATCATCGCCGGACAGGATTACGAGGCCGCCTCGCTGCGCTGGATGCGCGAGATCATCGGCGCGATGCCGAAGGATTTCCCGATCATCCTCTACGCGAAAGGCGCGCCGATGCAGCTCACCGACATGGCGTTCAGCGGCGCAAAAGTGCTCGGCGTCGATTGGACCGTCGATCTCGGCGTCGTGCGCCGGCTCGTGCCCGACAACGTCGCGCTCCAGGGCAATCTCGATCCGGTGCTGATGAACACTACCCCGGAAATCGTCCGCCGCGAAGCCACGCGCCTGCTCGAAACCATGCGCGGCACCCGCGGTCACATCTTCAACCTCGGCCACGGCATCACGCCCGCCGCCAAAGTCGAATGCATGCAGGCCCTGGTCGAAACCGTGACGCAGTGGAAATGAACGCCGCCAGGCAAAGCTTCCCCATTTTCCCTCGCGCGGCAGCGCGGGTCGGGCCGGACCGCCGGGTCGGCCGTGGTGGTCTTCGCGGCGCGCCGAGCGGTCGCGCCCTACCTCCCGTTTCCTCATGAACCCGCACTCGCAAAAATCAGTCGCGATCATCGGCGCCGGCATCGCTGGCCTCACTGCTGCCTACCGGCTGCACGAGCGCGGTTTCCGAGTGAAAGTTTTTGAGCGCAGCGGCCAGGCGGGCGGAGCCATCCGCACGATCCGCGAGGACGGCTGGCTCATCGAATGCGGTCCGAACTCGGTGCAATACGGTTCGCCCGAGCTGAAGAAACTCATCAGCGACCTCGGCCTCGAGACCGACCTGCAGATCGCCAACCCGGCCGCCAAGAAACGCTTCATCGTCCGCAACGGCTGGTTCATGCCCGTGCCGATGGAACCGGGCCAATTCTTCAACACTCCGCTGTTCGGCGCGCGCACCAAGCTCTCGCTCTTTACCGAACTCTTCTCTCGCGCGCGCATCCGCCACACCGACGTCAGTTTGGCCGAACTCGTGCGCTCCCACTACACGCAGGAGCTCGTCGATTACGCCGTGAACCCGCTCATCGCGGGCATCTACGCGGGCGATCCGGAAAAGCTCTCCGTCAAAAATGCGTTCCCGAGCCTCTGGGATGCTGAGCGCCTCAAGGGCTCGCTCCCGCGCGGGTTCATGGCGCTCGCCAAGGCGAAGCGGAAGCCCGGCGAGGTGAAGAAGAAAGGCGCGCCGCCGATCGTCTCTTTCCGCCTCGGCCTCCAGCAACTCATCGACACCCTCGTCGCGAAACTGCCCGCCGACGCCGTGGAGCTGAACACGGCCGTCGAAACGATCATCCCCGGCCAGCCGCATCGCCTCGTCTGCTCGCGCGGCCCGGAAAAATGCGGCGGCGAATTCGATTTTGTCGTTCTCGCCGTGCCCGCACCCGCGCTCGCGCACCTCACGTTCGGCACGCTCGGCGAGCGACCGCTGGCGTCGCTCGACACCATCACGCACCCGCCGGTGTCGTCGCTCTTCCTCGGCTTCAAGCGCGAGCAAGTCACCCACCCGCTCGATGGCTTCGGCGGACTCACGCCTGAAAAGGAACGCCGCGACGTCCTCGGCATTTTGTTTTCCTCGACGCTCTTCCCCGGCCGCGCGCCCGAAGGCCACGTGGCCCTCACGCTTTTCGCCGGCGGCATGCGCCAGCCCGAACACGCCCGGCTCAGCACGGACCAATTGCTCGAACGCGTCCAACGCGACCTCAAGGAACTCGTCGGCGTGAAGGGCGCGCCCGTGTTCGTGAAGCACACGTTCTGGCCGCGTGCGATTCCGCAATACCAGATCGGTTACGAACGTTATCAGGAAACGATGACGCGCGTGGAGGAGTGTGCCCCGCATCTTTTCATCGGCGGACAATGTCGCGACGGCATCTCTCTGCCCGATTGCTTGAAAAGCGGCGAAAAGCTGGCGCAGCGCGTGGCCGACGCCGCCGCGAAGTAACGCCGGTCTCCGACCGGCGGCAGCCCTGGCGTTTTTTAGGTGGGAGGGGCTTTATGCCCCGACGTTCATTTCTCGTCGGGGCATAAAGCCCCTCCCACCCCGAGCCATCGCCGCGAACGGCGGAATAGATGACTCGAAAATTTTCGTGGGCGACGCACGTCCATCACACAACCCGCCTGCGGCCCTCCTCTGCTGGAATCGCGCGTTCACCAGCTGAAAGCGTCTCTTTCCACCTCCCTCCGTCCCCGAAATCGGCTCTCCGCAGTCCGCGTTCCGCACACCGCAATTCCTCCGCCCGCGTCCCCCCTTGACTCGCCTCCGGCGTGGAGTAGCGTCCGGCGCTTTTCCCAGAATGGCTCAAGAACTGAAAGACACGCTGCTGCTTCCGAAGACCGATTTCCCCATGCGGGCAAATCTGGTGCAACGCGAGCCGGCGCGCGTCGCCCACTGGGAAAAACTCGATCTGCACGCCCGCATCCAGCGCCACCGGGCCGGCCGCCCGACTTACGTGCTGCACGACGGCCCGCCGTTCACCAACGGCGACGTCCACATCGGCACGGCGTTGAACAAGTCGCTCAAGGACTTCGTCAACCGCTACAAGTCGATGCGCGGCTTCGCGACGCCTTACGTCCCGGG
>PNJQ01000109.1 GCA_013821985.1 Opitutus sp. | reverse complement strand
CTGAGATCTTTTTTCACGCCGAGCGGGAAGATCGGCTCCATGTTTTCCTTCACCCATTGCTCGGCCTCGACCGGCGTGAGCTTCAGGTGCGTGGGGCACTCGGAGAGGACTTCGATGAACGAGTAGCCGCGATTCTCGAGCTGGTTGGTGAGCGCCTTCTTGATCGCCTTGCGGGCTTTCACGCGCTGCTTGGCGTCGTAGAGGGCGACGCGTTCGACGTAGATCGGGCCGTCGAGTTGGGCGATCAGCTCAGCCATCTTGAGCGGCTGGCCCATGGAGCGATTGCGGCCGTCAGGACTCGTGGCGGTTTTTTGGCCGACGAGAGAGGTGGGCGCGAGTTGTCCGCCGGTCATGCCATAGATGGCGTTGTTGATGAAGATGACCGTCAGCGGCAGGCCCATCTGTGCGATGGAGATCGTTTCGGCCAGGCCGATGGACGCGAGGTCGCCGTCGCCTTGGTAGGAGATGACGAGCGAGTCCGGCGTCGCGAGTTTGTGGCCGAGGGCGACCGCGGGCGCGCGACCGTGCGCGGCCTGCGAGTTGCCGACGTCGAAATAATAATACGCGAACACCGAGCAGCCGACCGGCGAGATGAAGATCGTGCGGTCCTGCACGCCGAGTTCCTGGATGGCCTCGGCGATGTCGCGGTGGACGACGCCATGGCCGCAGCCCGGGCAATAGTGCGTGCTGTGGCCCTTGAGGCCGGCGCCGCCGGAATGACGTTCGAATTCGTTGTAGAAGACACCACTCATGACACCACCTCCTGGCTCGCGCGGAGCAGTTGCAGAATTTCGTTTTGCGACGGCAGGATGCCGCCGTGCCGTCGGACGTGTTCGAGTCGCGGCGGGTTGAAGCCCGCGTGACTGAGCGCGAGGCGGAGCTCGTCCTCGAGCTGGCCGGGGCCGGCTTCGACGACGATGATGCGCTTCGTCTGCGGGAGCAGATCGGCGAGCGCGCGCGTCGGGAAGGGCCAGAGCGTGATCGGGCGGAAGAGACCGACCTTGAGGCCTTCGCGGCGGGCGACTTCGACGGCGCCCTTCGCCATGCGCGCGGGCGTGTTGCAGGCGACGAGGAGAATGTCGGCGTCCTCGCACTTGTAGAGGTCGGCGCGCTGTTCGGCGGTCTCGATCGCGGCGTATTTGCGATTCAGGTGCTCGTTGTGCAGCTCGAGATCGGTTTCGAGCAGCTGGATCGACGAGATGAGATTGTGGCGGTGACCGCGGTCGCCGCAGACGGCCCACGCTGGCGTGCCACGTTGAATCATGTGGCGCGGGAGTTTCACGACGCCGGTCATCTGGCCGAGGTAGCCGTCGCCGAGAATGACGACCGGGATGCGATAGCGGAACGTGAGGTCGAACGCGTCCATCGCGAGGTCGAGCATTTCCTGCGGTGTGCCCGGAGCGAGGACGATGGCGTGCGTGTTGCCATGACCGAGTCCGCGGCAGGCGAGTTTGATGTCGGACTGTTCGGGCCCGAGGTTGCCGAGGCCGGGGCCGCCGCGCATGACGTTGACGAACACACCCGGCAGTTCCGCGCCGATCATGTAGCTGACGCCTTCGAGCATGAGCGAGAAGCCCGGGCCGGAGGTGAACGTCATGCACGGCACGCCGCCGCCGCTCGCGCCATACATCATGTTGACCGCGGCGGTTTCGGAGACGGCTTGGACGAACGCGCCTTTGAGTTTCGGGAGAATCTTCGCCATCAGCTCCGCGCCTTCGGTCGAGGGCGTGATAGGGTAGCCGAACACGTGGCGGCAACCGGCGAGCAACGCACCGATGGCGCACGCGTAGTTGCCCTTCAACACGAGCGGCTCGCAGGCCGGCACCGCGATGCGCGCGTCAGCGAGGTCCGTGGCGGGCTCGACGGTGAGCGGTTTTGCGCCGAAGAGTTTCGCCGGATCCTGCAAGTCGAAGTCCTCCGACGCGCGACAGGAGCAGTCGTCACCGCAGCGCTCGGTCTCGGGCCGCAACCCGAACGGCTCGGGGCAGGCCTGCATGCAGAGCGTGCAACCGTTGCAGGCGTCGAGGTTCAGCTCGACCGGGATGAGTCCGGTGGCCGGGTTGATCTCGGTGCCGGGCGTGATGCAGTGCTTCGGGCACGCGTCGATGCAACGCAGGCAGCCTTTGCAATATTCCGGCTGCAGGAAGGGTTTGGGACGGGCAATGGCGGACATGGGCGTAAGCGCCTGCCGCAGGTGGAGACCGGGGGCCCGGCGCGGGTTGTTTCTGTCATAGTAGGCGCAGGCGCGCCGCGGCACTGTGCACCGCTTGCCGGAGGGTGCGCAGAGCTTGGTTTGGGCAACTACGCTGAAAGGAGTAGCGGCTGGAAAATCCCCACCGCCAAACGTCCAAATGCCAAAGCGGGCGAAAAATCCCGAAATCCAGGGCCAAATTCCAAATTTCAGCCTGCAGAATCTTGAACGTGGATTTTTGGAAAGGCGTGGAGTTTGCCGCCAGCGAGCGCTGGTCGCCGCCGGGACGTCGGCGACCACCTCGAACTTCGCTCGGTCAGGGCAAGATTGACGCCGAGGAGAGCGGGCGTGCTTTGGAGTTTGGCATTTGGAGTTTGGTGTTTTGTTTCAAGCGATGCCTTGGATCTGGCTCATCGTTGCCGGCGTGCTCGAAAGTTCCCCGCCTTCGGCGGGCTCAGTTACTATTCCCTCATGAATTACTGGATCTGGCTGATTTTGGCCGGCGTGCTCGAAATCGCGTGGGCGGTCGGACTGAAATACACCGACGGCTTCGCCAAACTCTGGCCGAGTGTCGTGACAGTGTTGCTCATGCTCGCGAGCTTCTGGTGTTTGGCGCAGGCGGTGAAAGGCCTGCCGCTCGGGACGAGCTACGCGATTTGGACCGGCATTGGCGCGGTCGGCACTGCGATTGCGGGCATCCTTTTGTTTAAGGAACCGGCGACGGCGGCCCGGCTGGCCTGCATGGTGTTGATCGTGGCCGGGATCGTCGGCCTGAAATTTACGGCGACAACCTAGTCGGGCCGGCGGGGGCCGAGCATCACGGCCTGCACTTCGCGGATCCAGACGAGCCGTGCTTCAGTTTGCAGCAGGGCGCCGCGCGAAATGAGAAGGCTCAGCGGGTCCCGGTCCTTTTCGGCGGCCTTGAGCGTCACATCCGCCCGCGTGATGGCGAGTGCTTCGAGGAGTTTCTGCTCCATGGCAGTGAGAAACTGGCGCTGTTCGTCCGCCGAAAGCACGAGCATCATCGCCACGCGGATGCGCACGAGATCGGGCAGGCCGACGAGTTTCACGTGGTCGCCGCCGAGGATCCAGTGGCGCAGACGCTTCCGGCCGGTCTTGGTGAGCGCATATTTCTGGCCGAAACGCTCACCGGTCGCGTGCTCTTCTGCGGAGACAAAGTGCGCCTCCTCGAGGCGCTTGATCAGCGGATAAATCGAGCCGGCGCTTGCGCTCCAATGCGGGTTGGGCGACTGCGCGAAGATCTTTCGCACCTGGTAGGGAGTCACCGGCTGGGCGCGCGCGATGATGCCGAGGGCTGCGCCTTCGAGTTCGCTGAGCTTGCGCATGCGCCGGCGATGAGCCGTCCGCATCGGGCCGGCAATCGTCCGAAGCGGACCATCGAGTGCGCAGCGATGATTAGGACGATTCGTGCGACGAAACGGCAGATGATTAACTGTCGAGGGCAGTGCGCCCGACAGTTGCCAATCGCGCGGTGGAACATTTCGTGGCGGATTCCCACGCATGAAATCGTCCCACGCCGATCCGATCGAGATGCAGCACCGGCTGTTTGCCGAACTGTCGCGCATGTTCGGGCAGGAGGTGCCGCTCTACGACAAGTCGCTCCTCGTGAATCGCGTCGTCAATGAGAGCATCGTCGCCCTGCTCGGCCAGCTCTGGCGCGGCTTTACGGTCACAGCGGAACAATTGGCAAAGACCAGTGGCGAACGCCACGGTGCGATCCGCCTCGGCCGGCCGGACGAGTATCGGTGGATTGGGCGATTCTTCGCGCAGTTCGCGATGGAGCCCCATGCGTTCTACGACATGACGAACGTCGGCGCGAAAAGTCAGCCGATCATCGCGACGGCGTTTCGATCACGGCTGAATCCGGAGCATCGCGTGTTCACGTCGCTGTTGATGACGGATTATTTCGACGCGGCCACACGCGCGCGCATCGAGGCGACGCTGGCGACGCGGCAGGTGTTTTCCGCGGAGGCGCAGCGCCTGATCGAGCAGGGCGAGCGCGACGGTGGCCTCAATTGGGATGACGCGAGCGCGCTCATCCGCGAGGCGACGGAACGGATTTTCAAGTGGACCGGCCGCGCGCGCGACCACGCGCTGTTTCAGGAGCTCGGCAAGGCAGGCTTCAAGATCGCGGCCGACATCGCGTGCTTCGAGTCGCACCACCTAAATCACCTCACGCCGAACACGCTGTGGATGGACCTCTACACGTCGGCGATGAAGTTTTGTCTCGGCGAGATGGGCGAGGCGGTGTTCCGCATGCATGCCACCATCGCGCTCGGGCATTTCGCGGTGCAGGCGGATCGCGATTATCTCCGGCTGCACTTCAAGCACCTCGACGCGACGGAGCTCGCCAAACTGAGTCCCGCGGAACTGCCGGCCGACGCGGTGGCGGTGAGCGTCGCGGCGCTCGCGCAGCGCTTGAAGCAGGACGATCTGAATCTCTCCCGGCACAAGCACTCGGGTTTCAAGGATTCGACGGAGGGCCCGCCGACCAACGTGCCGGTGCTGCTGCGGCAGGATTCCTACAAGGCGCTGACAGAGCCGGTGCAGTTCTCGAACACTGATGGAACGACGGTGAACGCGACCCACACGGCCCGCTTCGGCGAGATCGAGCAGCGCTTCTACGCCACGACGGCGAAGGGCCGCGAACTCTATGATCGCTGCTTCGCGGCGGCGGATGCGGCGAAGGAGAAGCACCCCGGACTGGCGAAGAAGGATTTCGTCGCCTACGAAAAGCTCGCCGCGGAAGCTTTCGCGCCGTTTCCCCGGACGCTGATCGAGTTGGTGGAGCAAGGACTGGTGTTCGCGCGTTTCAGCGCGACGGAGTCCGGGCGCGCCGCGGCGAAGCGGGGCGAATTGCGGACGCGTTTGCGCGGGTGGTCGCCGCTGTCCCCAGCGGCGACAGGCGTCGCTGGGGACAGCGACGCCCACCTGAAAGCCGAAACGAACCGTCTCCTTGCCCTCGCGCGCAACGGTTACGTCGCGATCGAGGGCCTGCGCTACGAAGATTTTCTGCCCGTGAGCGCCGCGGGCATTTTCGCCTCGAACCTCAGCCAATACGGCACGCAGTCCACGGCGCACGCGAAGCCGACCTACACGCAGGCGCAGCTTGAGGAAATCCTCGGACGCAAGATCATCGAACCAAACAAATCCTACGCCGCGCTCGAGGCGGAGTCGCGCGCGGAGACGTTGCGTGAACTGGGGCTCGCCGCGGAGAACTGAAGGAGGTTGGGTAGGGGCGCTTGCCCTCAAGCGTCCTTTCCCCGTTCAAAGGCCGTTGAGGGCAACGGCCCCTACCGCTCGATCGATGTGGCGGCGGATTCAGTCCAATAGCGGTCGATTTCCGGGTGGTGTTGGCGGCGGACGTCGTCTCACTCGCCGCGTGCCCAACGCTGCTCCACGTCTCGCGATAATTCTCTTGGCCGGCGTCGCGACGCTATTTTTGAGTGGTTGCGTCACGTCCAAGAAATACCGGCTGGCGAAGGATGACACGCCGCCGGCGATCCCACTCGATTGGGCCGCGGCGGGCCAGCAGGCCGAGCTCCAGGTGAAGAGCGTGATCGTATTTAAGGGCCCCGGTTCGTGGAAACGCGAGGCGCGGTGGGACGAATACGTCGTGCAGTTGAAAAACACCGGCGACGCGCCGTTGATGGTCGAGTCCGCGGAGTTGATCGATCTGCTCGGCGCTCCGCAGTTGCCCGGCAGTGATCCGTGGGCACTGGAAAAACTCAGCTACACCAATTGGGACAAATACGGGAAGACCGGCTTGAAGCTGCTCGCGGGTGCGGGAGCGGTGGTGCTCTATGCTGGGGCAGTGACCGCGGTGGCGCTCAGCTCGGCGCTCGGTGGCGGAGCGGCAGTGGGCGGAGGGGCGGCGTTGCTCAGCGTCATTCCGATCGTCGCGGTGGTGGATATCGCGGTGGTGGCAGGCATGAACCACGCGAACAAGAAGAAGGTCGTGGAGGAATTCACGCGGCGAAGAATCGAGTTGCCGGTGGAAGTCGCGGCAGGCGGCACGCGCGAGGGGAGTTTCTTTTTCCCGATGACCCCGGCGCCGAAAGAGCTGATCGTGCACGCGCGACGCGGCGGGGAGAAAATCGAGCTACACCTGCCGCTGCCGGAGCTGGCGAAGCTGCATTTGAAGCCGGAGAAGAAGTAGCGGGCGCGTGCGCACCCGGGCCGCGGCGAGCCGGTCCGTTTGAGACTGGTGATTTTTTGGCATTCTCTCCTCACGGAGAGGAATCGATTGGACTTGGGGAGGGGTCTTGCCAATTCGGGTGGTGCGCTGGGCCAAGCGCGACCCGCCGCGTCTCATCGACGCGGCGCGCCTGCCTGGCCTTCGGCTGCGTGGGCATCGCGATTTCCCATGAAAATGCCCAAACTGTTCGCCCCATTCATCCTGGCTCTCGCCGCGTTGTTTTTCAGCGGCTGCGCCACCGTCACGCGCGGCACCAAGGACACCTTGGTGATCGAAACTGACCCGGCCGGAGCCGATGTCCGCTTGAGTTCCGGCCAATCCGGCAAGACGCCCACGTCCTTCAAATTGAGTCGCAAGGAAGCCGTCGTCGTTACGATCTCGCGCGATGGCTATGAGACGGTGACGGTGAACGTGAACTCGCAGGTCGTCGGCGCCGGTGCCGCCGGCATGGCCGGCAATGTGCTCGTCGGTGGCTTGATTGGTGTGGGCGTCGATGCGCTTTCGGGTGCCACGAAAAGTCTGAAACCGAATCCCGTGACGGTGAAGCTCGTGAAGCTCGAGCCAAAGGAATCGATCGCGGCTGCTCCGCCGGTGGCGGCACCGGCGACGGTGACGCCTGCGACGACACCCGCGACGCCGACGGAAAAGAGTGAACCGACGGAGCCCGTGGCAACGTCCGCGGCACCGGAAGCGAAGCCCGCAGCTGCGCCGGGTGGGAAATAAGTTGGTTGCTCCTTTGAGTCTCCCAGCCCGGTTTGCGTGTGCGACCGGGCTTTCTTCTGTCGGTGGCCGGGGAGGTTACGGAGCGGAAGCAGTCACGTGCGTTTCGACGCGCAGAGGGACCTGTGCGTCCACCCTGCGGTCGTGGCGATGGCGGGCCGGCAACGGAACCGCGTATTACCTTGCGATCAGCACCGCGTAGGTGCGCTTACCTTTGCGGAGGAGCAGATATTTGCCGAAGAGCAGATCGTCCGCAGTGACGACGCGGGTGTGATCGACGCGCACATTGTTCAAATAGACGCCGCCGGCTTCGAGGGATTTGCGGGCGGCGCCTTTGGAGGGTTCGAGGCCAGCGTGAACGATGAGGTCGGCGATCGCGGAGCCGGCACCTTCGAGTTTGGCGCGTTCGAGATCCTTCGTCGGCACTTCTCCGACGACGTCGTGGAAAATTTCCTCCGTCACGCCGTCGAGCGAACCGCCGAAGAGAATATCGCTCGCCTTCAATGCGGCGGCGAGGGCGTCGGCGCCGTGGACGAGTGTGGTCATCTCGCGGGCGAGCGCTTTTTGGGCGGCGCGGGCTCCGGGGTTGGCGGCGAGTTCGGTTTCGAGCGCGGTGATTTCTTCGCGCGAGAGGAACGTCAGCGTCTTGAGCAGTTTGATGACGTCGGCGTCATCGGCGTTGACGAAAAATTGGTAGAAGCGGTAGGGGCTGGTTTTTTTCGGATCGAGCCAGACGGTGCCGGTGGCGGTTTTGCCGTATTTCGAGCCGTCGGATTTCGTCAGCAGCGGGAAGACGAGGCCCCAGACGGTGGCGCAGAGTTTTTTGCGCGTGAGCTCGGTGCCGACGGTGATGTTGCCCCACTGGTCGGTCGCGCCGACTTGGAGCTCGCAGTTCAGTGCCTGACGCAGGTGAAAGAAATCGTAGCCTTGCAGCAGCATGTAGCTGAACTCCGTGAAGCTGATGCCGCTCGCGCGCTCATCCATGCGCGAGCGCACGGAATCCTTCGCGATCATCGAGTTGACGGTGATGAATTTTCCGACGTCGCGGAGAAATTCGAGGAACGTCATCGGCGCCGTCCAATCGGCGTTGTTGACGAGGCGCGCGGGATTGTTGGCGGGGGTTCTCGCGGCGTCGAACTCGAGGAATTTCTGCAGCTGCGCTTTGACGGCGGCGATGTTGTGGGCGACCTGCTCGGGCGTCTGGAGATTGCGTTCGTCGGATTTGCCCGACGGATCGCCGACCATGCCCGTGGCGCCGCCGGCGAGAGCGATGGGGTGGTGGCCGGCGAGTTGGAACCGGCGGAGCGCGAAGAGCGGCACAAGGTTGCCGACGTGGAGCGAGTCGGCGGTCGGATCGAAGCCGCAGTAGAGCGCGAGCGGGCCCGTGGCGAGGCGCTGGGCGAGCGCGTCGCGGTCCGTGCAATCGGCGTAGAGGCCACGCCACTCGAGTTCGGCTAGGATGTCGTGCATGATGCGGTGAAGCGATGGGACTTATAGGACCTATGGGACCGATGAGTCGCGGTAGGCAAGGGGAGAGTTGGGTGTGGTGCGAGCGCGGCTAATGCCCCGCCCATCGAAAAAAGTAAGCGCCCTCATACTGCGAAAAGGGGGTTGCCGCTGGCTTGAGCGGGGCTCTAAGTTCCGCCTCTTCTTTCCCTGCGGAATCACTCCGCGAAACTCCAACCTCCCTCCCTCCTCATCATGGCTCTCGCAGTCGGCACCAATGCCCCGGATTTCACCCTGAAAACCAAAACCGCGGACGGCCTCAAGGACGTCAAGCTGAGCGACCACTTCGGCAAGCAGCCGGTCGTGTTGCTGTTCTTCCCGCTGGCCTACACCGGCGTCTGCACGCAGGAAATGTGCGACATCTCGGGCGGCCTCACCGTCTATTCCGATCTCGGCGCCGCCGTTTACGGCATCAGCGTCGATAGCCCGTTCACGCACGAGGCGTGGGCCAAGGCCAACAAGATCACGGTCACGCTCCTCTCCGATCTGAACAAGACCGTGACGAAGGCCTACGACGTCGTGTTCCCGAACCTCGCCGGAGTGGGCGACACCTCTGCTCGCGCCGCGTTCGTCATCGGCAAGGACGGCGTGATCAAATACTCCGAGCAGACCCCGACGCCGAAAGACCTCCCGAGCTTCGAGAAGGTGAAGGCCGCGCTCACCAAAGGCTGAAAGAAGGACTGAAAGGCTGAACGGCCCGGCGCGCCGAGCGTTGTGCGCAAACAACAGCCTTTCGGTTCACGGAGTTTGTTCAGCCCTTCAGCTTTTCGCCCTTTCAGCCCTTTTCCAACATGTCCCTCCCGAATCCGTTCAACACCCTGCAGTCCTTCGCGGACGGCAAGAAATTCTATTCGCTCCCCGCGCTTGAGCAGGCCGGCTTCAACGTCTCGCGCCTGCCGGTGAGCATCCGCCTCGTGCTCGAGGCCGTGTTGCGCAACTGCGACGGCAAGCGCGTGCTCGAATCGAACATCCGCGAACTCGCGTCGTGGAAGCCGAACGATAACCGCACGGCGGAAATCCCGTTCGTCGTCGCGCGCATCGTGTTGCAGGACTTCACCGGCGTGCCGCTGCTCGTCGATCTCGCGGCGATGCGCTCCGCCGTGGCGAAGATGGGCAAGAACCCGAAGATCATCGAGCCGCTCGTGCCGGTCGATCTCGTGGTGGACCACTCGGTGCAGGTGGATTTCGCGGGCTCGTCCGCGGCGTTGCAGAAGAACCTCGACCTCGAGTTCTCGCGCAACCGCGAGCGCTACCAATTCCTCAAGTGGGGCATGCAGGCGTTCGACACGTTCAAGGTCGTGCCGCCGGGCATCGGCATCGTCCACCAGGTGAACCTCGAGTATCTCGCG
>PNJQ01000108.1 GCA_013821985.1 Opitutus sp. | reverse complement strand
CGAGGGGCGCACACACTCGTCGCAGATCCACTGCTCCTTGCCCTTCATCTGATACATGTTCGCCGACGGGCCGCCGAGATCGCTGATCGTGCCCCGAAAATCCGGCATCTGCTTGATGGATTCGACCTCGCGCAAAATCGACGCCTTCGAACGCGACGCGACGAATTTCCCCTGGTGCGCCGAAATCGTGCAAAAGCTGCACCCGCCGAAGCACCCGCGATGCATGTTCAGCGAGTGCTTGATCATCTCGTAGGCGGGGATCGGCCCGCGCTTGCGGTATTTCGGATGTGGCAGGCGAGTGTAGGGCAGATCGAACGATGAATCGATCTGCGCCTCGCTCATCGTGGGGTAAGGCGGATTGACGACCAGCACGCGCTCGCCCGTGCGTTGGAGGAGGCGGCGCGCTTTCACGCGATTCGACTCGGTCTCGATGTCCTTGAAATTTTTCGCGTAGAGCGCGCGGTCCGCGAGACATTGCTCGTGGGAGTGCAGCTCGAAGTCTTCCCAGTTTTTGTTCTTTGGCGCGTCCTCACCCGGCGGCAGCAACACGGCGGTCTGCGCGATATTCGTGAGGGACGAGAACGGCACGCCGCGTTTCACGAGCCGCAGCACTTCCATCAGCGGCAGCTCGCCCATGCCATACACCAGCAGGTCCGCGCCACTGTCGGCGAGAATGCCGGGCATGAGTTTGTCCGACCAATAATCGTAATGGGTGACGCGTCGCAGGCTCGCTTCGATGCCACCGATCATCACGGGCACTTCGGGGAAGAGCTGCTTCAGGATTTTCGAGTAGGTGACCGTCGCGTAATCCGGCCGGAATCCGTGCGCGCCGCCCGGCGTGTAGGCATCCTCGCTGCGCAGTTTTTTCGCCGCGGTGTAGCGGTTGACCATCGAGTCCATGCATCCCGCGGTAACGCCGAAGAAATAGCGCGGCGCGCCGAGCTTCTTGAAATCGCGCAGGTCGTCGCGCCAGTTGGGCTGCGCGAGAATCGCCACGCGGAAACCCTCGCGCTCGATCAGCCGGCCCACGACCGCCGTGCCGAAGGCCGGATGGTCCACGTAGGCGTCGCCGGTCACGAGGATCACGTCCACGTAGTCCCAGCCGCGCGCGGCCATTTCGTCGCGCGTGGTCGGCAGCCAGCGGGCGGCGTCCCAAGTTGGGTCTTTTTCGATGATCGTGGACATCAGTGAGGGCGCGAACGTCGGTCAGCATCGACGGAGATGCAAGCCGGGCGTTCGGCCATGGCGGGAGGGGCTTTATGCCCGAGGAGCAACGCGAGCTAAACGTCGGGGCGTAAAGCCCCTCCCACCTTTCCCGTTGGCAATTGCTCTCCTCTTAAGTGGGTGGCGCGGAGCGCCGGGATGTGCGCCCGCGCCATCTGCACGTTGACCAACGGGATGCTGGCGGCATTGTCCCTGCTACCCCGCCCCGCCATGAGTCATCCGCGCACCGTTCTCTGCCTTGCGAGTTTTCATAAAGGCTTCGAATTCCTGCGCGAGGCGAAGGCCCAGGGCTGGATCGTCCTCCTGCTCACTTCGAAATCGCTCGAGCACGAAGAGTGGCCGCGCCAAGCGATCGACGAGATTTTCTACATGCCCGACGTCGATAAGGTCTGGAAACGTGACGACGTGATCAAGGGCGTCAGTTACCTCGCCCGCCGGCACAAGATCGACCGTCTCGCCGCACTCGACGATTTCGACGTCGAGACCGCCGCCGCGATCCGCGAGCACCTGCGCATCCCCGGCATGGGCGAGACGACGGCGCGCTACTTCCGCGACAAACTCGCCATGCGCTTGAAGGCGCGCGAGGCCGGCATCCCCGTGCCGGAGTTTACGCACGTCGCGAACTACGACGACGTGCGCGCGTTCATGGAGCGCGTGCCCGGTCCATGGCTGCTCAAGCCGCGGCTCTCCGCCTCCGCGCTCGGCATTCACAAAATCGAAAAGCCCGACGACCTTTGGCCCAAGCTCGATGCGCTCGGCGACGAGCAGTCGTTCCACTTGCTTGAGCGCTTCGTGCCCGGCCGCGTGTATCACGTGGACAGCATCGTGAACGACCGCGAAGTCGTCTTCGCCATCGCGAGTCGCTACGGCGCGCCGCCGCTCGCGGTGATGCATGGCGGCGGCATCTTTTCGACGATCATCTGCGAACACGGTTCGACGGAGGAACGTGCGTTGATCGATGCGAACGCGACGGTGCTGAAGGCGATGGGACACGTCCGCGGCGCGTCGCACACGGAGTTCATCCAGGCCGCGGACGGCACGTTTCATTTTCTCGAGACTTCCGCGCGCGTCGGCGGCGCGAACATCATGGACCTAATCGAAACCGCCACGGGCCTCAATCTCTGGCGCGAGTGGGCCAAAGTGGAATTGCAGGAATCTACCTACCGCGTGCCGCTGTGGCGCCGCGATTACGCGGGGTTGCTCATGTCGCTCGCGCGGCAGGAATGGCCCGACCTCGACGTGTTCGCCGAGCCCGAAGTTGTCATCCGACACCGCAAACGGCACCACGTGGGCCTGGTGTGGCGCTCACCCAGCTACGCGCGCGTGGAGCAGCTGCAAACGGACTACCTTGCACGCGTGCAGCAGGATTTCCACGCCAGCGCGCCGGCTCCGGCCAAGGCGACCGAGTGACACCGCGCTCGGGCTGAGCGTGGATGGACGATGATTCGTCCACCCGTCCGCGCGATTCGTCGCAACGGCGTTGCGAAGTCGCGTGCGGTGGTCATTTTAGCGGCATGAAACACGTGGAGCTCAGCGACGAGGCCTTTGCCGCCCTCGAACGGCTCGCGGCCGCCAAGAACCTGCCCCCCGCGGAGGTGCTCGCGTCCCTCCTCGGCGCCGGCAAACCGCTCTCCGGCGACCACCTGCTGTTCCACCTCGTGAGCGCGGAATTCACCGCCCTCACCGACCCGACCGAACGCTACCTCAATCTCCTCGCGTGGGCGGCGAAAAACTACGCATTCGATTTCGCGGATTTCATTTCGCATCAGGACAGCGCGCGCCGCTACCTCATGCTCAGCCGCGACGAGTTGAACGACGTCCGCTCGCACAACCACGCGCGCCAGATCGACGGCACGCAATTCTGGGCCGTGATGACAATTGACGAATCGACGAAGGCGCGCTTCGTGCGCCGCCTGCTCGAGTTCATCGGCTGCCACGATGAAACCGTCGCGCAGGCGATTAATGCGCTCGGCCTCGCCAAGGCGGAGTCGCATGGGTTCCGGCTGCTTGCGGGCTGAAGCCGGGAAATAAGAATGCGTGCGCGAGGATAGAACACCGGAAGCGCACAACGTAGGGCCGGCTTCAGCCGGCCTTTTTCATTTCCGCACGCCTGCACCTGCACACGCGTGCATTTTCGTGTGAGCCGCAGCGCCGGTCTCCGGCCGGTGTCTTTCATCTTAACGCGAACGAGTGTCGCCGCCGGGACGGAAGCAACCACCTTGCCGTGCACGCTGCGGGCGGTGGGAGGGGCTTTACGCCCCGACGATGGAGGCGCGACTGCATCGTCGGGGCGTAAAGCCCCTCCCACCCCCGCACCCTTTCAAACGAGCACCACGCCCCGCCCGGCGCAACCGGTGACGCACTTTGCGTTTGTCGCCTGCGCGGCCCCGCGCTGGACTCCGCCCGTGGCCGACGACGCACCCATCCAGCCCGAAAACAAGACGCGGAGCTTTCAGAATTTTTTCTATTCCGTGAAGTTCGCCGTGGATGGTTTTTGGGCGGCGTTGAAACATGAGCCATCATTCCGCGAGGACTTGCTCTTCGTCGCGTTTCTGACGCCGCTCGCGATCATCCTCCCCGTCAACGCGGTCTCGACCGCGATCATGATCTTTTCGCTGTTCCTCATCGTCATCATGGAACTCGTGAACTCCGCCATCGAGTGGACGATCGATGACATTTCGCTCGCGAAGCGCCCCTTCGCCAAGCGCGCGAAGGACATGGGCAGCGCCGCGGTGTTTCTCGCCTACATCAATTGCTTCGTCGTCTGGGCCGTGATCCTTGTCGCGAACTGGAATCGCATCGCCACACTCGAGTTTCTCAAATGGCCGCCGCAAATTCTCCCGTAGTCCTCGTCACCGGCGGCTCGCGCGGCATCGGCCGCGGCATCGCCCAGCATTTGGCGCGGCGCGACGCGCGAGTCGCTCTGCACTACGCGAACAACTCCGCCGCCGCTCACGAAACTCTCGCATCACTGGCGGGCGACGGGCACGCGCTATTCGCCGCCGATGTCGCTGATCCGGCGGCGTGCGAGAAACTCATCGCGGACGTGCTCGCGCATTTCGGCCGGCTCGACGTCCTGATCAACAATGCGGGCGTCTATGAGGACGACGCGATCAAGGCCGCAAGCTACGCCGACTGGCAGCGCGTGTGGCGCCGCACGCTCGACACGAATCTCGTCGGGCCGGCCAACCTCACCTATCTCGCCGTGCAACACATGCGCGCACGCCGCAGCGGCCGCATCGTCAACATCACGTCGCGTGCGGCGTTCCGCGGCGAGTTGACCGCACAAAGCTACGCCGCCTCCAAGGCCGGCCTGAACATTCTTGGCCAGTCGCTGGCGCAGGCCCTCGCGCCGGACAACATCCATGTCTTCACGATCGCGCCCGGCTGGATCGACACCGACATGGCGACCGCGAGCCTCACCGGCCCGAACGCCGCGCAAGTCCTCGCGCAGCACCCGCTCGGCCGCGTCGGGACCGCCGACGAATTGGGCGCCACCGCCGCCTGGCTCGCGCTCGAAGCTCCGGCCAATCTCACCGGCTGCATCATCGACGCTAACGGCGCTTCGTATCTGCGGACGTGAGCGAGTAGTGCCGGCGTTTCGCCTCCGCTACCCTCATCGCATCCGGCCGAAGAAATACGTCGCGAGGCCGATCATCGCGAGGTTCGGCAACAGCGCGGCCCAGAGCGGATCGAGGTAGCTGCGGCCGCCGAGCATCGTCGCGAGCGTGGTGAGCAGATAATAGACGAAGAACAGGCCGATCGACTTCGAAACGCCGACGGCGGGATTCACGCGCACGCCGGCGACGGCGAACGGAATCGCGATCGCGAGAATGATCAGCGGCCCAAGCGTGTCGGCCATCAGGCCGTAGTAGCGCACCGCGTAGCGCGTGACCTTCGGGTTATCCTCCACCGTGAAATAATCGACGATGCGGCGCAGCTCGAAGAACGACAGGTCGCTCGGCTTGCGGTCGATCAGCAACATCAGCTGCGGATCCTCGTTGAGGTGCGGAAACGTCTTTTCGCCGAACGTCACCGAACGCATCAATTCGCCCAGTTCGGTGTCGAACCACATTTCGCGTCCATCGCGCAGCGTCCATTGCCCGCGGGTGGCGTCGTAGGTCGCTTCACGGGCCATGAGCCGGGTGCGCTCGCGGCGATCCTTGTCGAGTTCGGAGATGGTGACGCCGTAGGCCTTTTGCGCGAAGCGGCTGTAGCGGTTGATATACCACATGCGGTTCGCGCGGTGGTTGTCGAACGCCACGCTCGTCACGAGCCCGAGCGCACCGCTCGTGCCCTTGCGCTCCTCGGCGCGATATTCGAAGCTCTCCAGCAGCTGACGCGAGGTCTCGACCGACCACGGCACCACGCGCGCATTGAGCAGGAGCGACACGCCACAGAAGAACAGCGCGGCGAGCCACAGCACCCGCGTCGTGCTGAAAATGTTCAGCCCGGCCGCGCGGATCGCGGTGATCTCGTTGTGACGATGCAGTTTTCCGAGGACGAAGAGCAGCGAGAGCAGGAGGGCGAGCGGCAGGACGACCGAGAAGTAGCTCGGCATGAGCACGAGGTAATACGACACCATGTCGCGAAAACTCGCGCCGACCTCGATCAGATCGCGGAAGTTGTCGTAGAGCGCCTGCATCATGAGCAGGCCCATCGTGGCGCACAGCAGCAGGCCGAGGATTTTCAGCCATTCGCGCAAAAGGTAGCGGTCGATCAGCGTCACGCGCCGACCAGACAACGCATCGTTCCGAAGATGGCCAAGGCGAAACACGCGGCTCATCGAAAACCGAAACTTGGTGTTTGCCCGCGGCAGGGCTTCTCCTTTCATCGGCGCACCTATGGCTGATACCCCCTCGAAAGAAGCCTGGAGTTCGCGCCTGGGCGTGATCCTCGCCGTTGCCGGCAGTGCCGTCGGATTGGGCAACTTCCTCCGCTTCCCCGGCCTCGCCGCCCAATACGGCGGCGGTGCGTTCATGATCGCCTACTTCATTTCGCTCCTGCTGCTCGGCATTCCGATCGGCTGGGCGGAGTGGACGATGGGCCGCCGCGGCGGCCTCGCCGGCTTCCACTCCTCGCCCGGCATTTTCTACAGCATCGTGAAGCACCCGCTCGGAAAATACCTCGGGTTGTTCGGCTTCATCGTGCCGGTGATGGTCTATATGTATTACGTTTACATCGAGGCGTGGTGCCTGGGCTACGCGCTCAACGCCGCGATGGGAACGTTCAGCGAACCGGGTGTGAACTTCGGCGAGTTCTTCACGAAATTCACCGGCGCCGGTCAGGACGGCGCGTCGATCCAGTTTGGTCTGCACGACGTCGGCATCTTCGTGCTGCTCGTTTACGTTTTTAATTTCTACTTCATCTACCGCGGCATCAACAAGGGCGTCGAATTGGTCTGCAAGTGGGCCATGCCGATCCTGATTCTCATCGCGCTGCTCATCCTCGGCCGCGTGCTGACGCTCGGCACACCCGACCTCGCCAAGCCGGAGCAAAGCGTCATCAACGGCCTCGGTTACATGTGGAACCCGAAGGAAATCTCCACCGGCCTGAAAAATCCGCAGCTCTGGCTCGCGGCCGCCGGCCAGATCTTCTTCTCCCTGTCCGTCGGCTTCGGCGCGATCATCACCTACGCCAGCTACCTGCGGCGCAAGGACGACGTCGTGCTGAGTGGTCTCACGGCGGCCTCGGCGAACGAATTCTGCGAAGTCGGCCTCGGCGGCCTCATCACGGTGCCGGCGGCGTTCGTGTTCCTCGGCGCGGCGGGCATCGTCGGCCAGGGGACCTTCGCCCTCGGCTTCAACGTGCTGCCTTACGTCTTTTCCCAGATGCCGGCCGGCGCGTTCTTCGCGACGATCTTCTTCCTGCTGTTGTTCCTCGCCGCGGTCACGAGTTCGCTCTCGATGCTGCAACCCGGCATCGCGTTCTTCGAGGAAGGCCTCGGCCTCGGCCGCAAGCAGGCGATGATGTTCCTCGGTTTGCTCACGGCCATCGGCACGTCGCTCGTCTGGTGGTTCTCAAAGGACTTGAAGGCGCTCGACACGATCGATTTTTGGGTTGGCACGGTCTGCATCTTCATCGGCGGCGCGGCGCTCATCATCGTCTTCGGCTGGGTGATCGGCATCGACCGCGGTTTCGACGAAGCCCACGAGGGCGCGGAGATGCGCATCCCGCGCTTCTACAAGCCGATCATGAAATACATCACCCCGCTCTACCTCGGCGTCATTTTCGTGATGTTCATTCTCGCGAACGTCTTCGGTTGGAACTTCAGCTTCGCCGAGCCGAAGTTCGCTCCGACCGGCTACATCACCGATCTCGTCGGCCCGAACCATAGCAATTCGGCGCGCATGACGTTTGGCTTTATCGTCATCACGATCATCTTCATCTGCATGATGATCAAACTGGCCGGCAAACGCTGGGACGCCGCGCGCAACGGAGGAAACAAATCATGACCACCGGTGGCTGGATCAACATGGCACTGTCCGTCGGATTTGTGACGGTGCTCTTTATTTACTGCGTCAGCCGCGTGCTGCTCTACAAGCGGCCCGATCACGACCTGGGTCACATCGAACCGGTGCACGAGGAAGAAACCGACCAGCGCTGAACCGCGAGGCCGCTTCTCGTCCGCCACCCGCCGGGCTGCTTGCGAAAAGCACCCGGCGTTTTAATGTGTCCGCATGAAAAGCCTCCTGTTCGGGCTAATCCTGCTTTTCGCCAGCGTCGGACTGCTCCGCGCGGAGGACGACCTGTCAGCACTGTTCGCGCAGGCTCGCGCGGAAGCCCCCGGCGAAGTGCAGCTGCACGTCATCAAGACCACCGGCCGCATGTCGGATTTCGCGGCCAAGGTCCGCACCGTCGAACAGGTCCCCGGCTGGCCACAAATCCGCGCCAAGGGCGAGGCGGCCTTCTCGGCCTGGGACAACCACAAGAAGGACTTCGCGTGGCGCAGCGAGAAATTTGAAGTCCTCTGGGACATCGTCAGCGCCCGTGAACTCAAGTTGAATTCCATCACGCTCGGGGGTATCGAACGCAAAATCGACCCATGACGGGCCATTCCGCCGCTTGATTTTTTGCGGAGCCCGCTAAACTAGCGGGCTTCCCGTTTTTTCACCGCACAACACCGATCCACACCATGTCCACCGCCACTCCGCAAAAATTCGAGTTCCAAGCCGAGATCAAGCAACTGCTCGATATCGTTGTCCACTCGCTCTACACGGAGAAGGAAATCTTCGTCCGCGAGCTCGTCTCGAACGCGTCCGACGCGCTCGAGAAACTGCGCCACCTGCAGCTGACCGAGAAAGATATCCACGACGACGCGCAGGCGCTCGAGATCGTCATCTCGAGCGATGAGACCGCGAAGACGGTCACGATCCAGGACTTCGGCCTCGGCATGACGCGCGCCGAACTGATCGAAAATCTCGGCACCATCGCCCACTCGGGTTCGAAGGCGTTTCTCCAGGCGCTCGGTGAAGGCGGCGCGAAGAACAGCAATCTCATCGGCCAGTTCGGCGTCGGCTTCTACAGCGCCTTCATGGTCGCAAAATCCGTGAAGGTTTACACGCACTCGTGGAAAAAGGATGAGCCCGGACACGTCTGGACGAGCGACGGCTCCGGCAGCTACGAGATCGAGGAGGCCGCCGACCAACGCCGCGGCGCGAAAATCGTCATCGAGCTGAAGGACGAGTGCGCCGAGTTCGCGAAGGAGTGGCGCCTGAAGGAAATTCTCACGCGTTACAGCTCGTTCGTCGGTTTTCCGATCACGCTCAACGGCAACAAACTCACGAACGTCCAGGCGCTCTGGCTCCGCAGCAAGGCCGAGATCAAGGACGAGGAATACGCCGAGTTCTACAAATTCATCGGCCACACCTCCGACACGCCGCGCTACCGCTTGCATTTTTCCGCCGACGCGCCGCTCGCGATCAACGCGCTGCTCTTCGTCCCGCAGGACAACACCGAGAAGCTCGGCTTCGCGCGCCTCGAGCCGTCGGTTGCGCTCTATTGCCGCAAGGTGCTGATCGATCAGGCGCCGAAGGATATCCTCCCCGAGTGGCTGCGTTTCCTGAAGGGCGTCGTCGATAGCGAGGACCTTCCGCTCAACATCTCGCGCGAGACGATGCAGGACAAGGCGCTGCTCGACAAACTGAGCAAGGTCATCACGAAGCGTTTCCTGAAATTGCTCGAGGAGGAGTCCGCGCAACGCGCCGACGCTTACCAGGAGTTCTACGCGCAGTTCGGCGTGTTCCTGAAGGAAGGCGCGGCGCTCGACTTTACGCACAAGGACCAGCTCGTGAAGCTGCTGCGCTTCGAGTCCTCACTCACCGAGCCGGGCAAGACCACCTCGCTCGCCGACTACGTCTCGCGCATGAAGG
The DNA here is from genome assembly GCA_013821985.1 of Opitutus sp. Taxonomy (GTDB): domain Bacteria; phylum Verrucomicrobiota; class Verrucomicrobiia; order Opitutales; family Opitutaceae; genus Didemnitutus. The sequence goes on along the minus strand of PNJQ01000108.1, from coordinate 450 downwards.
ACGGGCAAAAGGAAATCTATTACCTCGTCGCGCCGAACCGCGCCGCCATCGAGTCCGGTCCGTATCTCGAAGGCTTCAAGGCCCGCAACCTCGAGGTGCTGTTCTGTCACGAGGCGGTGGACGAATACGTCTTCAACAACGTGCGCGAGTTCGACGGGAAGAAATTTCTCTCCGCCGACCACGCCGACGTGAAGCTCGAAGACGTCCCGCAAACCGGCGAGGCGCTCAGCGAGTCCGACGCGAAGGACCTCGCGAAATGGCTCAAGGACACGCTCGGCGAGCAAGTTGCCGAGGTGAAGACGAGCGACCGCCTCGTCGGCTCCCCCGCCCTCGCGACCAACGCCGACAAATTCGCCTCGCCGATGATGCGCCGCATGATGAAAGCGATGCGCAAACCCGGCGAAGCCGACGAACCCGTGAAGGTGAATCTCGAGATCAACCCGCGCCACG
>PNJQ01000107.1 GCA_013821985.1 Opitutus sp. | reverse complement strand
GCAACTCCGCCTCTCCGGCGTAGCGGCACACCACCCGCGAGCCGAGGCGCTGGTGCGATTGCACGGGCATTTCCGCCGCGGCCTGCCCCGCCACCTCGGCCAGCACTCAGGCGGCATGGTTATTTCCCAGCACCAGCTCGACAAGGTCGTCCCGCTCGAGCCCGCCACGATGCCCGACCGCAGCGTCTGCCAGTGGGACAAGGACGATTGCGAGGACCTCGGCATCGTGAAGATCGACTTCCTCGGCCTCGGCATGATGGCCGTGCTGCAGGAGACGGTCGAATGCTGCGCCCGGCGCGGCGACCCGTTCGTCCGGACGCTCGACAGCATCCCGCCCGACGACCCCGAGACCTACGCGAAGATCCGCGCCGCCGACACCGTGGGCGTTTTCCAGATCGAGAGTCGCGCGCAAATGGCGACGCTCCCGCGTTTCCTGCCGCGCGATCTCTACGACCTCGCGATGCAGGTCGCGATCGTCCGCCCCGGCCCGATCACGGGCAACCTCGTGCACCCGCTCATCCGCCGCCGCAACGGCACGGAGGCGGTCGACTACATCGACCCGAGCGTCGAGTCCGTCGTTCGCCCCATCCTCGAACGCACGAAGGGCGTGATCCTTTTCCAGGAGCAGATGCTCCAACTCGCAATCAACCTCGCCAAGTTCACTGGCGGCGAGGCCGAGGAACTCCGCCGCGCGATGGGTTTCACCAAGAGCCCGGAGCGCCTGCACCGCTCGATGGAGAAGCTGACGCACTCGCTCCACCGCGAGGGTCACAGCGAAGCCGTCGTGCAGAAGGTCGTCGTCGCGACCACGACGTTCTCCGCCTACGGCTTCCCTGAATCCCACGCCATCGGCTTCGCGATGCTCGCCTACTTCAGCACCTGGCTGAAGGTGCACCGCCCCGCCGCCTTCTACGCCAGCCTGCTGAACAACCAGCCAATGGGGTTCTACTCTCCAGCCACGCTGATCCAGGACGGTCGTCGCCACGGCCTGCAGACGAATCCCGTCTGCGTGCAGCGCTCCGAATGGGCGTGCACGGTCGAAGACGATAAAACCATCCGCCTCGGCCTGCGCTACGTGAAGGGCTTCGCGCAAGCCGCCGCCAACCGCCTGCTGGCGGCGCGCGGGAGCGGCCCGTTTTCATCGCTCGAAGATCTCCTCCGCCGCACCGCTTTCACCGCCTCCGAACGCCGCTCCCTCGCCGCCATCGGGGCGCTGCAAACCCTCGTCCCCGAGCGCCGCGCGGCCCTCTGGCGAGTCGAGGCGCCGTGGTCCGAGGACGAGGCGCTGTTCCGGCATTTAGCCGGCGACGAGGCGGCTGCGTCCCCCCTCACGGCCATGTCGCCCGCGGAAGAGATCCAGTCCGACTTCGCCGGGCTTGGCCTCACCACCGGCAGCCACCCGATGGCCACCCTCCGCGCACAGCTGCCCGACGTCACCCGGGCGGTGGATTTGAAAAACGTGCCCGCCGGCACGCGCGTCACCATCGCCGGCTCCGTCATCTGCCGCCAGCGCCCGGGCACGGCGAGTGGCGTCGTCTTCGTCAGCCTCGAGGACGAAACCGGCATCGCCAACGCCGTGCTCTGGCCCGATTTCTTCGAGCGTCACCGCCTCGTCGTCACGCAGGAATCCGCGCTGCGCATCGCCGGACCGCTGCAGAACGTCTCCGGCGTCGTGCACATCCGCGCGGAAAGGGTCGAGGCGCTGCGCGTCGATTCGTTGCCCGCACAGGCCTCGCACGACTTCCACTGAGCCGACGGCTCAACCGGTGTTCTTCAATCCCGCCGCGATGCCGCTGACCGTCAGCTCGATCACCCGCTTCGCCTCCGATCGCGCCGCGGCGGACAACTTGCCCGTGCGCAGGCGGCGGATCATGTCCACCTGCAGGTAATTCAACGGGTCGATGTAGGGGTTGCGCTGCTTGATCGAGTTCGCGAGCACGGGCTCGCCGCCGAGCAGCTCCTTCTGTTGCGCCACGGCCAGCACCCATTTCTCGGTGCGGCGGAACTCCGCGGCGATGCGGCCGAAGATGCGCTCCCGCAACGCTGCGTCCTCCACCAGCCCCGCGTAGACGTGTGCGATGCCGAGGTCGGCCTTGCCGAGCGTGAGCTGGGTGTTGTCGATCAGGAGCCGGAAGAACAACCAGTCGCGATACATCGCGCGCAGCTGCTCCAAGCCATCCTCGCGCGCCGCGTGCTGCTCCAACGCCGAACCCAAGCCGAACCAACCCGGCAGATTGAAGCGGCTTTGCATCCACGAAAACACCCAGGGGATCGCGCGCAGGTCCGCGAGCGTGCGAGGGCCGGCTTTGCGGTAGGACGGACGCGAACCGAGCTTCAACTCGCCGATCTCGTCGATCGGAGTCGCCTGCTGCCAGAAGGTGAGAAACTCCGGATCATGCACCAGCGCGCGATAGACCTCCGTGCTGTGCGCGCTCATCGCCGCCATCGCCGCCGACCAGGCAGGATCGACCGGCTGGCGCTCGGACCGCGCGGCGTGCGCCCCGAGGATCACGCCGTAGGCCATCTGCTCGAGCACGCGATGCGCGATGTCGACATCGTGATAACGCGTCGAGAGCACCTCGCCCTGCTCGGTGATGCGGATGCCGCCATTGCGCAACCCGACCGGCTGCGCCAGCACGGCCTTCGCCGCCGGCCCGCCGCCGCGCGCGATGCTGCCGCCGCGGCCGTGGAAGAGCGTCAATCCGATGCCTCGACCGTGCACGACGGCCGAAATCGTTTCCTGGGCCTCGTAGAGCGCCCAGTTGGCCGCGAGAAAGCCGGCGTCCTTGTTGCTGTCCGAATAGCCGAGCATCACGTGCTGGTGGTTGCCCTGCTGTTTCAGCCAGCGACGATAAACCGGATTGTCGAACAACTGCTCCAGCACGCGGGGCGCATGCTGCAGGTCATCGAGCGTCTCGAACAGCGGCGACACCGGCAACTGCGTGCCCGCCACGGTCTGCAGCAGCACGACCTCAAGCAGATCCGATACATCGTTCGTCATGCTGACGATGTAGAGGCCGAGCGCCTCGACCGGGGCGCCACGCACCGCCTCCAGCGACTCGAGTGCGGCCTTCAGGTCGCCGGTGGCGTGCGTCGGCACGGCCGGCGGCGACTTGATTGCTGCCGAAAGCAGGCGGCACTTCTCTTTCTCGGGCAATTCCGGGTAGTCGTCGCGCGCGAGCAACGCCGCAATGGCGCGTGCGTGCCAGGCGGAGTGCTGCCGGAGATCGAGGCGCGCGGTGTGCAGGCCGAAGGTCGCGGCACGGCTCTCCACGTCGCGCAGCGTGCCGTCTGCGATCACCGCGGCGCGACTCTTGCGCAGGCTGGCGTCGACCGCGGCGAGTGCCTCCCGCAGCTCCGGTTCCGTGAGCGGGTGCTTCGGATCGCGCAGGCGCGAGCGCAGCGTGAAGACGAGCAGGCGATACGGCTCGAATTCGTGCCGGCGCTTGATCTCCTCCCAATCGGCCGCGTGGCGTCCGAGTCGTTCGGCCACGCGCGCCAAGGCCGGCGAAGCCGGTTCGCGGAGCGAGGAGAGTGTCAGCGACCAGCCGAGGCGCTGCAGGCCGCGGCCCATCGCGGTGAGGGCGAGGTCGCGCTCCATCTTGAGCACCTCGCGCGTGACGTCGCCGGTCACGTAGGGATTGCCGTCGCGGTCGCCGCCAATCCAGGAACCGAAGCGCAGCCAGCCCTGCGGCGGCCGCACGGTTGGGTAATGTTTCGCCAGCGCCGACGCGAGGTCGCGCTGCAACTCCGGGAGCACATGGTAGAGCGTGCGCTCGAAATACCAGAGGCCCGTGCGCGCCTCATCGATCACCGTCGGCGGCGTCGGCCGGCCCCGGTCCGTCAGCCAGAGCGAGACGATCTCGCGTTCGATTTCCGTGCTGCGCGCGATCTGCTCGGCCGGCGTGTGGCGAAGCACCTCGGCCAGGGCGGCAAGCTTGGTCAGCAGCGTGCGCCGCTTGGCCTCCGTCGGGTGCGCGGTGAAGACGAGTTCGATGTCGAGCTGGTCGAGGATTGCCTGGACTTCGTCGGCCGGCGCGCCGCGACGCTTCAGTTCCACGATGGCGGCGGCAATCGATTCCTTGCGGTGCTCGGCGTCGGCGCGACGCGCGCGCAAAAGGCGGATGCGGAAATTTTCCTCGGCGAGGTTGACCAGTTCGAAGAACAGCGTGAACGCCATCGCCTGGTTGAGGGCGCCGGAGGGGGTGAGCTGGCGAACCGTTTCCTCAAGCTCCTGCCCGGCGCGGGCCTGGCCGGCGCGGCTCTTTTTCGCCAGGGCCCGGAGCTGCTCGACGAGCAGGAAGGTCGGCGTGCCCTCGAGGCGCTCGATCAGCGTGCCCAAGCGCGTGCCGAGGGCGCGCACTTCGGCCCGGAGTTGGGGCAGTTCATCGAGGGCGCTGTGACGCGCGGTGGACTCAGGCGAGGGGCGGCCGGATGGCATCGGGAGGTGGAGCCAAGCTTTCGTGTCTGGGAGGCGGGCACAATGAAGTTCGGAGTCATAGCTCGCAAGTTCCCTCGCTCCGCCCGAAATGGTCATTGCGTCGCGACCGGCATGGGCCCACTGCTCGCGAGGCCCCCACGCCCGTCGGCCGCGCCACGCAGCTGGTTTGGAGAGATAGCTTTCCGCTCGTCCCCGCCCACCCTCCCCACGCCCCATGAATGCCCTCCGCATTGTCCCGCTCGCGGTGCTCGCCACCGCTGTCTGTATCGCCTCAGCCTACGCTCAGACTATCACTCGCGTCGCCACCACCCTTTGGGACAAGTCGAACTCCACCTCGGGCGGCTCCGGCAACAAGCAGCAGATCGTGCTGCGCGTCTGGCACGAACGATTTCAGCACGCCGACGGCAACTACGCGTGGTATCTCAACTACGAGGTTGCGGCGATGGACTTGAATTTCTGGGGAAAATGGAAAGCGGCCAACAAGCTTGCCTCGATCAGCTTTACGATCACGTCGATGCCTGGCATCAGCGGCACCATTCCGCTCAACAATGCCTCTTCCGCGAGGGGCATCCTCTACGACGGCGGCAGCATGTCGCCCTCCATCGTGCCCTCCGTCGCGGGAGCGACGGTGACGGCGGTCCGATCCGGTGGCAGCAGCGGTATCACGGTGACGGTCGCGCACTGACCTCGCTCGCCGGCGCTCCCTTTCTGGCCGGGGAGCGATGCCGCTTTCAACGCCACTCGTGGCGCGGATAGCGGCGCGAAAGCTCGTTTTTGATCTTCGGGTATTGCTCGCGCCAGAAGTTCGACAAGTCGTCCGTCACCTGAATCGGACGCTGGTTGGGCGCCAGCACCTCGATCTTCACCGGCACACGGCCGTGGCCGAGAGTGAACTTCGACTCGACGCCGTAGAGTTCCTGGATGCGCGCACTGAGCACCGGCGGGCCGTCCTTCGTGTAGGTCACGCGCGCCTTGCGGCCGTTGGCCATCACGATGCGCTCCGGCAGGTAGTCGTCGAGCACCGCCAGCTGCTCGGCCAGCAGCCAGTCGCGCAGCACCGGCATGACGGGCTTGTCCTTGAGCTCGCGGGCACCGTAGCTGCCGTAGCAAATCTGCTCGATCAAGGTGGCACGGTCGGCGTCGGTGATCGGGTTCACCTCCAGCTCCGGCCACCACTTGGCGAGGCAGTTCACCCGGACGATCCAGTGCTCGACCGACTCGTTCCACTCCGTGAGCACGATGCGTCCCGCCATGACCTCGCGCGCCAGCAGCGCGGCGGCCTGCCCCTCCGGGGGTTCGTCCGCGGTTTGCTTCGATTCGAGCACGAGGTCGCGGAAACGCCGCTCCTTGCGCGCGAGCACCCGGCGCTGGGCCTCGTCGTAGACCACGCCGCCGGCGTCCTGGAAATCTTCGGGAAACAGCTCCTTCAGCCACGCTTCCTCGACCGTGGTGTTGAGGTTGAGGAGCGTGTTCACCTCGCCACGGCTCTCGATTTCGGTGATCTCGGCGGCCACGAACAGCGGCGCATCCTGGATGCAGCTCTCGCGCGCGAGCACGCCCTTGCGGCCGTGCACGAGCTCGCAACGCAGTGTGCCTTTGTCGATCCGCCGCGCGAGGTGATCGCTGAAGCCGAGCAGCACGCACTTGCGCACGGCGACGCCGTCGATGCGCTTTTCGGTCACGTCGAGCTTCTCGCCCGCGGCGATTTCGAGGAATTGCTCGAACAACGGTCCGACCTGCCGCACAGCCTGCGCATGGATGCCGAGGCGCCGGCAGGCGTCCATGTTGTAGTTGGCCTTGTCCGCGTAGCGCCACGCCCGCATGAGCAGGAAGAAATCCGACTCGCTCTCCGCCCCGAACAAGTCGTCACGAGCCTCCTGCGTGCGCTTGTCGACGCCGCGCAGGAGGAAATTGCGCCCCTGCGTCAGCGCCGCCATCAACGCCACCGAACGCACGCAGCCGTAGTCCTGCGCCGCGAGAAACATGCGGGCGTAGCGCGGATGCATCGGAAAGCGCAGCATCCGCCGACCGACCTCCGTGATCGTTTTCCCCGCCCCGTGCAGCGCCCCCAGGTCCTCCAACAGCGTCTCGGCGCGCTCGAGCGACTTCGGCTCGGGCTTCTCCAGCCACGGGAACGCGTGGATGTCGTCCATGCCCGCAGCCTTCAGGGTCAGCACGACCTCGGCCAAGTCGAGTCGCTTGACCTCCGGCAGTTCCTGCAGGGCGCGCTGCGCGTGCTCGCGCTCGGTCCAGAGCCGCAGGCAAACGCCCGGAGCGGTGCGCCCTGCACGGCCGGCGCGCTGGTCCGCGGAGGCGACGGAGATCTTCTCGATCAGCAAGGTGTTGATCCCGCGGTGCGGATCGTAGCGCGCGACGCGGGCGAGGCCGCAATCGACCACCGCGGTGACGCCGTCGATCGTCAGCGACGTCTCGGCTACGTTGGTCGAGACGATGATCTTGCGCGTGTCGTAGCGCGCCACCGCGCTGTCCTGCGCCTCCGGCGGCAGCTCGCCATGCAGCGGGAAGCACGCGAAACCGCGCAACGCATGCGAACCCTGGATCTCCTGCACGGTGCGTCCGATCTCGAACGCCCCCGGCATGAACACGAGCAGGTCGCCCGAGGTCTGCGCGGCGATGCGCTCGCACTCCCGGGCGGCGACGGCCCAGACCGGATCGTGCTCGAAGTTGACCGCCTTCGGCAGGTAGTCGACGCGCACGGGAAACGTGCGGCCCTGCGAGGTGAGCGTCTCGCACGGCGCGAGGTAGTCCCGCAGCAGCGCCGCGTCGAGCGTCGCGGACATCACGATGATCTTCAGGTCCGGCCGATGTGTCCGCTGGATTTGGAGTGCGCGCGCGAGCGAGATGTCGCCGTAGAGGTGCCGCTCGTGGAATTCGTCGAAGACGATCGCGCTGATGCCGCGGAGCGCCGCGTCGAACGACATCTGCCGCAGCAGAATGCCCTCGGTGACGAAGCGGATGCGCGTCGCCTCGCTCACCCGCGAGTCGAGCCGGATCTGGTAACCGACAACCTCGCCGAGCCGCGTGCCGACCTCCTCCGCCACGCGCTTCGCCAGCAGGCGCGCGGCGAGCCGGCGCGGCTGGAGCACCACGACCTCGCCGCGTCCGCCGAGCAAGCCGTGGGCAAGCAGCATCTGCGGGACCTGCGTGGATTTGCCCGAACCGGTCGGCGCCTGCACGATCAGCCGGCCGTGCGCGCGCACCGAATCCACGAGGCGGGCTTCGAGTTCGTAGATGGGCAGATCGCGCGGTGCGGGCATGAGAATCGCCGACGAACCGGCGTTCGTCGGAGCTGCCGACAAGTCGCGAAATTGCGGCCTCGGTCAACGCCGATGTTGCTGACGAGGGGGGCCCGCAGTCCCCCAACCAGCCGCGGCAGCTCAGCACCCGAACGGCAGACACATTTTGATCTTGGCGGCGTGCCCGGGCGACACGCGCTTGTCGCGCGCGGCCCGCCGCTTGGCCCGCGTGCTTTTTGAGGCCAGGAGATGACGGAATCCGGGTGTGCGGCGCAAGAGCGTTCCTCCGGACGTTATCTTGAAACGCTTGGCGACTGATTTGTTGGTCTTTTGCATGCGCGGGGGTGGTTGATTGTTTGACTCAAACGAAGGGCGGATAAGCCGGTCGAAGGATGGAGGCGGTTACCGACCAATTGCTCCACCAGACCCGATCGGCGCGCGGCAAGAGCGCAGACGCGCCGCTCTCGAAAGGGCACCAGACGACGAAGCCGTCTTCGTCCATCTGTTCCAACACCATGTAGCGAGCGCGGTCGCTTTCGGCTGGAACGGGGAGCTGCTGCACCGGCGAGCAGCGGGTGGCGACAATGACGGCGTAGCCGTAGCGGTGCGCCTGAAAGGCTTCCCTAAAGTCGTCCGTCTCTGACATGCCGGCCGCGAAACCGAATTCCTGCGCCAGCACACCCAGTTCGTCTCCCTCCAGTTCGCCCGGATGTGTCTCCCACCGAGGGTAGCGCATCCCGTAACGTCTCAGGAACTCGCCGTCCGAAAGCGCGATGTGACCCTGGTTTTCCCAGAGACGAAGGAGACAGCGACTCGCGCTGCCAAAGGCATCGAGCGACCGTGCGGGCCGAGGTGTCAGGAGCACAGGAGGATTCATGGTGCGGAAGGCCGCTCGGCGGGGAGGTCGGAGCGAAGCGAAGCGCGGATATCCGGAGCACCCGGACCGTGCCGCCCCTGCAAGGTAGCGATGGCCGACTCCACTTGCTCGACACTGGCGCTCTGGAGGACCGACAGTCCGAAGAGCATCTGCAGTGTGTTGCCGCAGTCCCAACCTTCGCAATAGATGGCGAGCGCACCGACGGTCGCCGACTGGGTGGGCGCGAAGGCGTGCGTCTTCCGGTAGCTGGACAGGGCTGGCGCGGAATGCCTGATGAGGAGGGCCGGCGCTCGCGGCGCGACGGCCGACTGGAGGGAGAATTCCATTTCAGGAAGCGCGCACGCCCACAAGTTGGTTGTGCGAGCGGAACGGACCGCCCCGCAACAGGGGCTGGGCAGAGCGACCGCCCCGGGGGAGCGAAGGAGACTCCGTCCCGAGTTCCTCGGCCGTGGCGATCGTGTAGGTGATCTTTCGCTCGGCGATCTCGCGCAAGGCGACGTCCTCGGGCGAGAGCTTCTCGAGCGACTCGATCAGCGGGCGATGCCCCCGGCGCAGTTGCTTCACGCGGCGCGAGACCACGTTGACGAGGATGTAGGGGTCGTCGATCACTTTGGCGGCGTTCAGCAGGTAGTCGTTTCTCATAGTTTGGTTAGACGGGGCGGTTCACGAAAGCGCGGGGATGATGGACGCGCAGTCTCGAGCGGGGAGGCAGGCTGACATTCTAGGCGCCGCATCGGCGCCTAGCGAAGGCATTCGCTTCTTCTGCGGTCCTCACTCGAACAATCGGTTCGCCGGCCATGCCATTACACCGAATTTGGCATTTCCCGCGGGGTGTGTTGTCCCGCGGTCTGCGGCAATGAACGCAGAACCTATTCCGCGAGGCCGCCAATTAATCCCACATCCCATTCCGAGCCAACTGCGGAACGCCGCCGACGCACGCCCCGTTTGCCGCCATGCGCAAGAGATGCGAGAGTGCCTTAGGTTGCGCCTTCGCCTCGCGTCACATCCGACCCGGACGACGTGCACTCGACTCTCGCAATGCTAATCAGGGGGCCCCCGATTCTCAGCCTTTGGCGACGCGCCGCATCGTTTGATTCAACGGGAAACCGCAGGAGTGCCGCTTGGTGAGTAACCCGTTAATAAGGCGCTGCTCCCAAGTTATTCACCGGCGCTCCCGGTGAGCAGATTGGGAGTAAGAGGCATTGGACTTCCCCTGAGGTCGGCCGGATAGTCGCAACCGTTCCTTGATAGAACAGTCGAGAGCACGGCGGCATGAAAAACCCGCCGGGGGCGCGACTGGGATAAGCCCGGGCAACCGGGGAAAGGGCGGGCGCAACTGGTGTGTCCGTCCCCTGCGTGGCGCGAGCCGCGGCAGGCATATGTCACCAGTTCCTCTGGACGGAGTCGCATCCGTTCCAGTTCTGCGAATCAGGAACTGTGCGGCGAGGCGCGAACTCAGAAACCGCGTCCGAGCCGAGTCAGGTCCAAGGCCAGTTTCGGGCCTTGCACTGATGCAGTTACCCAGAGGGTTACGGCTGCTACTGCACGACCAGGACGCAGCGCACTGTTCGGGAGGAGAAATCCCTCCAAAAGGCCCGGCTGACGCAATCGGCGGGGCGCGCAAAGAACAGGTCGCGGCGTGGAGCGGCGCGGGATGGCAACAACCCGCCAGCCTTCCGAGATT
>PNJQ01000106.1 GCA_013821985.1 Opitutus sp. | reverse complement strand
TCTGGGCGAGCTGTTCGACGAGAATGCGGTATTTCGGCAGGAGGCCGGCGTGATGGACGCCGATGCCGTGGCGCAGCCAGCGCTTCATGTCGCGGCCGTAGGGGCTGTTGAACTTCACGCGTTCCAGCTCGGTGGCGAGCGCGGCCTTCTCCTCCTTCGAGCAGACGTTGAGACTCATCAACGCCTGCGCGGCTTCGGAGGCGGCGCGTTGCGTGAAGTGCACGAGGTAGACCGGCGCGCGGTTCAGCGCGAGAAGGTCGGCGAGTTTGTCCGGCAGCGGCGTCTCGGAGTATTCGAAGGTCAGCGGCACCGGGCGGCGGTCGCTGCGCACGGTGAGCGAGGGCGCGCCGGTGAGCTTCGTCATCTCCTGCTCGAAAAATTCCGTCGAGCCGAGCGTGGCCGACATCAGGAGGAAGCGCGTCTGCGGCAGCGTGAGCAGCGGCACCTGCCAGGCGTAGCCGCGCTCGGCGTCCGAGTAGTAATGGAATTCGTCCATGATCACCGCGCCGATGGGCGCGCGGTCGCCGCGGGCCAGGGCGATGTTGGCGAGGATCTCGGCGGTGCAGCAGAGCACGGGCGCGTGCGGGTTCACCGAGGCGTCGCCGGTCATCATGCCGACGTTGTCCGGGCCGAAGTCGCGGCAGAGGCTGAGAAATTTTTCGTTCACCAGCGCCTTGATCGGGCAGGTGTAGACGGATTGGCGACCGGCGCAGAGTTCCTTGAAGTGGAGGGCGGCGGCGACGAGGGATTTGCCGGAGCCCGTCGGGGTGTTGAGGATGACGTTCTGTCCGTCGAAAAGCGCGAGGATGGCCTCTTCCTGCTCGGGATAGAGCGAGATGCCGCGCTCCTGCATCGCCGCGAGAAACCGCTCCAGCACGGCGTCGACCGCCGGGCGACCGGGCAGGGGAGCGAGAGGCGGAGGTGTCGGTGCGGTCACGGCATCACAACGCGGGAATCCGCGGGCGGACTCAAGCCCGGACCGGGAAACTGCGCAGAAGCGGACGCAAGCGGCCACACCCTGCGACCCGGTTATCGTTGGACAGACCCGGTCCTGCTTTCGCGACGAATGGGCGGAGCCGCCAAGATCGCCGTGGCTAACTCTGCGAGCGGAATGGCGGGGCCCGCTGCAGTCGGGCCCCGGGACGGATCAGGCGTGGGGTAACGCCTCCGGACTATTTCGAGGTCGCTTCGTCCGCCTGCCTCACCACCGAGGCGTAGGCGGAGAGCAGGCCGGCGAGTTCGCTGCGCACGATCTCCCAGTTTTCCGCGCTGGAGTCCCGTGCCTTCCGAATGCCGCTCGCCAGCGCATCGTCGGCCTTTTTGAGGTCGTCCCTGAGTGCGTCGCTCAGCGTCAACTTGCCCAACGCCTCGCGGGAGGCCCCGACGCGTTGTTCAAGATCGGAGAGCAGGCCATCGCGCTCCGTGAACTGCGCTTTGTGAATCGCCCGGATTTGGGCGGACGATTCCAGCGCCGCCGATGCCTTGGTGCTGCCGAACGGGTTGAACTCGGCGAACGCAACGGTGCCGCAAAGCACCAGAGCGGAGACAATGACCGACAAACGAATCGGATTCGTTTTGTTCATGACAGTCCTTTCGTGGATGCGGCACCGGAATTGGTGCCGTGCCTCGTGTGATGCCCCCGTTTCGTCCCCGGTTCCCGCGGGGCGAAAAAAGTCTGCGCCAATTTGCCCCGCCGGATCGCGTGCCTCAGTGCCGCGAGCGAAAATGGATGGACGCTTTTTCAGTGCGACGGCCGCTCGTCGGCAAGTGTTCGATCACCCGGCATAGAGAAGACGAAAATTCCGGCTTCGCTTCGTCGAGGCGATGGAGTTCGCTCATCACGTGATGAGAGAAATATGTGACCGTTGCGCTGAGAAACATCGTCCTCCGGCCGAGCCAAACGCGGGCGGCGAACGTTTCTCTGCGTTTGCGACAGCGCTTAGGCAGGACGCGGCGCGACATCTCCGCTCTCACTCATTCCGCAGCCGCATATGAGGGAGACGTGTTACCGTTGTTTCTGGCCGAGGACGCTGTGCTGGTGCCCAACCTTGCGCGCCATGGAGACGCGCACGCGGTTCGTGTTTCTCATGCATCCGAAGGAATTCAAGCAGGAGAAGGCCGCGACGGGACGGCTGACGCGGCTGTGTCTTGCCAACAGCGAACTGCACATGGGTCTCGCGTTCGACGAGCACGAGGCGGTGCAGGCGCTGCTCGCCGATCCGGCGAACTTTCCCGTGCTGGTCTATCCCGGCACGACTGCGCTCAATCTCTCGAACGCGGACGCGACGCGGTTGACGGAGTTCCGCGGCCAACTCGGCGCGCGGCGGCTGGTGGTGTTTCTGCTCGACGCAACTTGGGCGGGAGCCCGCAAGATGCTGCGCCTGAGCCCGAGTCTGCAGCGGTTGCCGCGCGTGATGTTCACGCCGACGGCGCCGAGCCGCTACGTGATCAAGCAGCAGCCGCAGGAAGGCTGCCTCTCGACGCTCGAGGCCACGCACGAACTGCTGCTTGCGCTCGAGCAGTGCGGACTCGATGCGTATCCGGACCGGGCGCAGCTGCTCGACATTTTCCAGCGGATGCAGAACTACCAGCTCAAGTGCGCGGCGGATCCGGACCGGCCGGGCTACCGGCGGCGGGCCTACAAGGCACCCGAAGAGCGCGTGGCGCCGCGCGGACGGAGCGGTGAACGCCGGCAAAACTACCTCAAGCAACCGTTACCGCCGTCCGCCTAGTCGCGGCGCACGACGAGCGTCCGGCCATCGTAGCCGATCCGATCGCCGGGGACGACTTTCTTGCCACGCTGGGTTTCGGCCGCGCCGTTGAGCGTGACCTGACCGGCGCCGATGAGTTGCTTGGCTTCGCCCCCCGTCTCGGCCAGCCCGCCGAATTTCAGGAGCTGGGCGAGTTCGATGAACTCGCCGCGAATCGCGATTTCCTGAGCGGAGGATTCGTCGGACATGGTCAGCCGATGGAGAGCAGTTCGACTTCGAACACGAGCGTCGCGTTCGGCGGAATGGCCCCGGGGAAACCGCGCGCGCCGTAGCCGAGGTGGGGCGGGATGGTGAGCTTCACCTTGTCGCCGACCTTCATCTGGGCGACGCCCTGATCCCAGCCGCCGATGACCTGCCGCAGGCCGAGACCGAAGGTGAACGGCTCGTCGCGATCTCGCGAGCTGTCGAACTTCTGGCCGTCCGTCAGCCAGCCGGTGTAATGCACGGTCACGAGGTCGCCTTTTTTCGGCGAGGCGCCGTTGCCGGCGGTGAGGACTTCGATCTGGAGGTCGGAGGAGGACATTGGCTCGTGACGTTGGGGGAACTCGGGCGGGAGACAAGAAGCGACTTGCGCACCGGGCGATGTAATACATAGTTTGACATCATGATCAAACGCATCACCAAGGTCGGCAATTCGCAGGGCATCATGCTGGACGCGGCGCTCATGGACCTTGCGCGCCTCAAGGTCGGCGACGAGGTGAACGTGACGGTGCACGAGGGCGGTGCGCTCTACCTGACGCCGGTGCGGCCGGTGGTGACGAAGGAGAAGGTCACTGCGACCGTCAAAGGTGTGATGAAGGATTATCAGCGCACGATGCGCCGTCTCGCATGAGCGCGTCGCACGATGAGTGTTTCCACCTTACGACGGAGATCCTGCTGGAGATTCACGCGGCGGTGATCGCCGATTTCGGCGGTTCGGACGGATTGCGCGAGCGCGCGCTGCTTGAATCGGCCGTCGCGGCGCCGCAAGCGACGTTTGGTGGCGAGTCCGTGTATGCGGATGTGCCGGAGATCGCGGCGGCCTACTTGTTCTATCTCTGCCGGAATCACCCGTTCGTCGACGGGAACAAGCGGGCGGCGCTCGGTGCCTGCCTGGTCTTCTTGCGTTTGAATGGGATCGAACCGACGCCTGACGGCCCGGATTGGGAGCAGCTCACTCTCGACGTGGCCGCTTCGAAGCTGGATCGCGATGCGACGACGGAGCGATTGCGCGCGTTGCTGCCGGCGGCGAAGGCCAAGAAACCGAAGCGAAAGAGGTAGGGCCAGGCGTCGTCGCCGCGCTGCGGGCCAACCGGGACGGTTCGTCCTATCTGCTGGGAGCATTTCCTGCGCTCACCCCAGCAGGGTCAACGCGATGCCGGTGACGATCCCGAGGACCGCGGGGAGCTTTTGCCAGACGTTCTTCTCCCCGAACAGCCAGATGCCGCCGGCAAACGCGACGAGGGTGCTGCCCCGCCGCATGCTGGAGACGAGCGAAACCAAAGCCTCGGAGTCGCGCAGGGCGTGGAAATAGAGGAAGTCGGCGATCAGGAGTCCGAACGAGATGACCAGAATGCTCCAGCGCCAGTGGAAGACGTTGCGCTGCCAGAGGCGGAGTTTCCACGCGAGGGCGAGCGGGGCGAAGAGCAGCGCGAGGTAGATCGCGAACCAAGCCTGCACGGTCGCGGCGGTGAAGCCCTGGCGGTGCAGCAGGAACTTGTCGTAGAGTCCGCTGCAGGCGCCCAGCAGAGTGCCGGCGCCGAGCCACCAAATCCATTTGTTGCGGTGAAAGTGGATGCCCTCCTTCGCGCCGGCGAGCGAGAGTCCGACAAACGAGGCGAGCGTGATCGCCACGCCGAGCAACTCGAGCCAGCTCGGCCGCTCGCCCAGCACGAGCAGCGCACCGAAGAGCGTCCAGACCGGCCCGGTGGCGCGGATCGGCGACGCGAGCGACACCGGCAGATGCTTGACCGCAAAGTAACTGCAGAGCCACGAGGCGCTCACGAGGGCGGACTTGGCGAACAGTTGCAGGTGCTGGCTGGGCGTGAGCGGCGCGACCTGCAGAATTGCCGGCAACCCGCCGCCGTGGCGGTCGACTGCGATCAGGCCGCACCAGATCGTGGCGCTGCTGAGATTCGCGAAGAAGAGCACCGGCAGCACGGCGTTGTCGCGCACGGCGTGCTTCGTGCCGAGATCGTAGCAGCCGAGGAAGAGCGCCGAGAGCAGCGCTAGGAACATCCAGTCCATCGCTCAGCGACGGCCTCCGGCCGGCGAGGCGGCGCGCATCAGGCGAGTGCCTTCTTGATCAGCGCCTCGGTGGTGGCGCCGGGGCCGAGCGCGACGAGCGCCTGGCGGACGGACTTGTCAGCGTCGGCAGCCTTGTAACCCAAGGCGACGAGCGCGAGGACGGCGTCGCGAATCTTGTTTTCCGCCGGAGCGGCGGCCGCGGCACCGGGAGCAGCTGCAACCGCGGTCGGCGCGGTGACGCCAATCGTGTCGCGCAGCTCGATGACGAGCCGCTCGGCGGTCTTCTTGCCGATGCCGGGGCATTTCGCGAGGAGCGCGACATCGCCGGCGGCGATCGCTCCGTGCAAAACGGGCAACGAAAGCTTGCTCAGCACGCTCAGGGCGGTCTTCGGGCCGATGCCGGAGACCTTCTCGACCAGCAGGCGGAAGAAATCGCGCTCCTCCTCGGTGGTGAAGCCATACATCGTCTGCGAATCCTCGCGGTAGACGACGAGGGTGTGCAATCGAGCCTGTTGGCCGGTGGCCGGCAGGCGCTCGGCGGTTGTCACCGGGATGTGGACTTCGTAGGCCAGTCCGCCGGTTTCGATGACGGCATGGAGCGGCGTGGAGGAAAGGAGCGTGCCCGTGAGGCGGGTGATCATGGCGGGTCAGTCCTTCAGCCCGAGCATGTCCTGCATGTCGTAGAGGCCGGGTTTCTGCGCGACGACCCAGGCGGCGGCGCGCACGGCGCCGCGGGCGAAGACCTGGCGGTCGCTGGCCTTGTGGGTCAGTTCGATGCGCTCGCCGATGCCGGCATACATCACGGTGTGGTCGCCGATGACGTCGCCGCCGCGCAGGGCGTGCACGCCGACTTCGGCGGACGGACGTTCGCCGGTGATGCCGGAGCGGCCGTGTTTCAGCGCGGAGGCGGCGAGCTGGCGTTCCTCGAGGATGATCTCGAGGAGGCGCGCGGCCGTGCCGCTCGGAGCGTCCTTCTTGAAGCGGTGGTGCATCTCGATCACCTCGGTGTCGTAGTCGGCGCCGAGGATGCGCGTTGCGCGACGGGTGAGGGCGAAGAGAAGGTTCACCCCAACGGAAAAATTGCCGGCCCAGACGGTCGGCACCTGGGCGGCGAGCGCGGCTAGTTTCGCCTTCTCGGCGGCCGCGTGGCCGGTGGTGCCGATGACGAGCGACTTCTTCTGCGCCACCGCCAACTCGATCACTCGGGCGGTCGCGCTGTGCACGCTGAAATCAATCACGACGTCGCCGAGCGCGAGGGCGGCGGCGAGGTCGTCGCCGGCGTCGACCGCGGCCGCGACGGGGAATTTGAGGTCGGCGGCGGCGGCGAGGAGCGCCTGGCCCATGCGGCCCTTGGCGCCGTTGATGATGAGGCGGGGCGTGCTCACTTCTTGGCGGCGAAGGTGTCGAGGACGCCGAAGAGCGTCTTGCGGCTGGCTTCGGCGAGCGGGGCGAGCGGCGACCGGACCTCGTCGGAGCCGATGAGGCCGGCGCGGGTCATGGCGGCCTTGATCGGCACGGGGTTCGACTCGATGAAGATCGTCTTGAACACCGGGTAGAGACGGCGGTGCAGCGCGCGGGCCTTCGCGTAGTCGCCGGCGAGAGCGAGGTTCACGAGCTTCGTGACTTCGCGCGGGTAGAGGTTCGAAGCGACGCTGATGACGCCCTTGGCGCCGACGGACATGAAGGGCAGGGTGAGGGAGTCGTCGCCGCTCAGCACGGTGACGGAGTTGCCGCAGGCCTGGAGAATCTGGTCGACGCGGTCGACGGTGCCGCCGGCCTCCTTGATGTGGTTGACGTGCGGGTAACGCGCGCGGAGGCGCTCGACGACGCCGACGCTGATCTCCACGCCGCAGCGGCCGGGAATCGAGTAGAGGATGACCGGTTTGTCGGTGGCTTCGGCGACCGCGCAGAAATACTGGAAGATCCCCTCCTGGGTCGGTCGGTTGTAGTAGGGCGCGACCACGAGCATCGCGTCGGCGCCGGCCTTGTGCGACTCGGTCGTGAGGTGGATCGCCTCCTTGGTGGAGTTGGAGCCCGTGCCGGCGATGACCGGCACGCGTCCGCGCGCGGCTTCGATGGTAGCCCGGATGACGTCGAGGTGTTCCTCGTGGTCGAGCGTCGGCGACTCGCCCGTCGTGCCGACGGGCACGATGCCGTTGACGCCCGATTTTATCTGGAAGTTTACGAGGCGGCCGAGGTCGTCGTAGGCGACGGCGTCAGCGCGGAAGGGCGTAACAAGGGCGGTGATGGTCCCGGTCAACGGGCGGCTCGACTTCATGGAAAGTTTCGCAACGATTTGGGCGAGCCCCAAGGCAAGCACAGCTTTTCCGCCGGTCACGCCGAAAAACACCTCCTCCGCATGTCGATCCACTCGGAAATCATGAACGATCTGTTGAAACTCGCGGTCGAGAACGGCGCGAGCGACATCGTGATCAAGTCGAACAAGCCCGGCTACCTGCGGATGGGCGGCCGCCTGCGGCCCGTCGAGATGGACCCGATCACGCACGAGCAAGCAGATGCGTGGGTAGGGGACAACGTCCCGGAGGTGTTCCGGCCGACTTGGGAACGCGACGGGCAGGTGGACTTCGCCTACGCGGCGGCCGATGTCGGGCGCTTCCGCGTGAACGCGTTTCACCAGCGCGGCACGGTCTCGATCGTTTTGCGTCATATCAAGAGCCGCCCGCCGACCTTCGAGGAGTTGAAGATCGAGCCCGAGGTGCTGGTGAAGCTCGCGCAGGCCAAGGACGGCATCTTGCTCATCTGCGGCGCGACCGGCTCGGGCAAGAGCTCGACGATGGCGGCGATGATGAACTGGATTAACCAGAATCTCGACAAACACATCGTCACGATCGAAGACCCGATCGAATACACGTTCTCCGACGACAAGTCGGTGTTCCAGCAGCGCGAGATCGGGATCGACGTGCCGAACTTCGAAATGGCGATCAAGTCGGTGCTGCGCCAGAATCCCGACATCATCCTGATCGGCGAGATGCGCGACCGGGAGACGTTCGAGACGGCGATCTCCGCGGCCGAGACGGGGCACCTGGTGTTCTCGACGATGCACGCCGCGACCGTGGCGCAATCGCTCACGCGCCTCTTCGAGTTCTTCCCGCCCGAGCAGATCGCGCAGGCGCGGCGCCAGATCGCCGGCTCGCTGCGCGGGTTCATCTGCCAGAAGCTCGTGCCCGCGCTCGAAGGCGGCGGACGCTTCGCCGCGCACGAGATCATGGTGGCCGACACCACGATCCGAAACCTCATCCTCGAAGGCCAGAACGACAAGATCCAGCAACTGCTCGACTCCGGAGCGGATGGCATGTCGAAGTCGTTCAACAAGGATCTCTACCGGCTCATCAAGGAAGGGAAGATCAGCAAGGCCGAAGGCCTGCGTTTCTCGCCGAACCCGCAGGCGCTGGAGATGAATCTGAAGGGCATCTTCTTCAAGACCTGATGCGGTTCGCCCCGGCAGTCGCTTTTGCCTGCGTGTGCGTGACCTCGGACGCACTGGCGCAGGATCGCGGTGCGCCGCTGGCGGAGACCAAGCGACAACTGCAGACCCTGAGGCAGGACCAAGGCGGCCGCGATGGGGCCGAAAAATTGGGCGACAGCCTGCGCGGGGCGGTGCCCCAGGTCGTCGTCCCCGGTCCGGCTGCAACCGAGGCGGCAAAGCCATCGCGCCCCCCTCCGGAGCCGAAGCGTGGCGAAGCGGCCGAGGATGCTCGGAACTGGCTCGTCGACGGCTTCGAGCAGCTGGGGACGACCAAGTCGCCCGAGCGCCGGCGCGGCCAGTCGCGCGCGGGAGCGGAGGAAAAACCGCCCCTCGATCCGAAAGCCCCCGACTATTTTCTGCGTCTCTACGAACGGCAGCGCGCGGAATCCCAAGCCCTGGCCCAAGAGACCCGCGATCGGGCGCAGGGCCCGAACGCCGACGCTCCGGCCAATGCGATGGCGCCCTTCATGCAGGAGTGGCTCGCCGGGTCGCCCGTAAAATCTGCGCTCGCCGACGTGTTGCGGCCAACCTTAGAGCCGGGCGGTCCGGCGGAGCCGGCTTTTCGCGACCCGCGCGGGGCTGTGGGGCAGGTCGCGGAACCGGACAAATCGAGTCTGCAAGGGATTGCTGCGGGTCCGATGGGGGAGAGCCCACCGGCGAGGAATCCCTATCTGGCGGCGCTGGAGATCGCTCCCCCTCGGCGGGACAGCCGGGGGACATCCCTCGGGACGACTCCTTTGCCGCCCTCGAGCGGCGTGGAAAACGCTCGTCCCCCCGAGGGGAACTCCAGCAAACGAGGCTCAAAGGCGCCTTCCGTTTTCGTCCCGCCCCCATCGCCTCAGGACGAGAAGAAATACTTCCCGCAGCTGAAAAAATTTTAGGGCTTGGTTTTTGCGAGGCGGCGCGGTTTAACCGGCCCCTTTCACGTATGTCACTGGCACTACTATTTGCAGGACAAGGCGCTCAGAAAGTCGGCATGGGCAAATCGCTCCATGATGGCTCCGCCGCCGCGCGCGCACTCTACGAAGAGGCTAACCGTGTGCTCGGCTGGGACTTGGCCAAGGTTTGCTTCGAGGGTCCCGATGCGGAACTCACGCAGACGAAGGTGTGCCAGCCCGCGTTGTTCGTTCACGGTCTGGCCGTGCTGGCGGCCATGAAAGAGCGCGGCAAGCTGCCCGAGGTGAAGTTCGCCCTGGGTCTCAGCCTAGGAGAAGTCACGGCGCTGACGGCGGCCGGCGTGTTCGATTTCGCCACCGGCTTGCGGGTGGTCGCGAAGCGCGGCGAGCTGATGCAAGTGGCTTGCGAGAAAAGCGTTGGCGGGATGGCCGCCTTGATCGGCGAGGAGCGCGCGAAGGTTTACGAGCTCTGCCAGGAGTTCGATATCGAGGCGGCGAATTTCAACGCGCCGGGGCAGATCATCGTTTCGGGCGAAAAGGCCAAGGTCGACGCCCTCGTGGCGGCCGCCAAAGACAAGGGTCTGAAGCGCGTCATGGCTCTCAACGTCGCCGGGGCCTACCACAGCCGCCTGATGGAGCCGGCGCGCGCGGAGTTCGCCCGGTATCTCGAGAGCGTGGTCTTCAACCGCCCGGCTTTCACCGTCTTCACGAACACGACGGGCAAGGAAGTCTTCGAACCGGCACAAATCCGCGAGGCGCTGGTCAAGCAGGTCGTGTCCTCGGTCCTTTGGGAAGATTGCATGCGCAGTGCCGTCGCCGCCGGCGTGACGGAGTTCTGGGAATTCGGCCCGGGAGCCGTCCTCTCCGGCCTCGCGCGTCG
>PNJQ01000105.1 GCA_013821985.1 Opitutus sp. | reverse complement strand
CATCATGCAGGGCGGCGTCGCGACCGACTTCATCAAGTGGCGCGAGGACGACGGCATCGGCCGCACCGTGCGCAACGGCCTCAACTTCACCGAGCGCGGCTTCGGTGTGCGCGGCGCCGTCGGCAATCCCGACCGCGGCAACACCGCCGCCTCACAACTCAAACCCGGCGACTTCGATTGGGAGCACATCTTCGGGAAACTCGGCGCGCGCTGGTTTCACACCGGCGGCATTTTCGCCGCGCTGTCAGAGTCCACCGCCGCGCTCACCATCGAAGCCGTCAAGGCCGCGAAAAAGCACGGCACCATCGTCTCCTACGATCTCAACTACCGTCCGTCGCTCTGGAAAACCATCGGCGGTCTGAAGAAGGCGCAGGAAGTGAACCGCGAAATTGCGAAGTATGTCGATGTCATGATCGGCAACGAGGAGGACTTCACCGCTTCGCTCGGCTTCGAAGTAAAGGGTGCCGACCACAACATCTCCAAAATCGAACTCGATGCGTTCAAGGACATGATCGGCACCGCAGTGAAGGAGTTTCCCAACTTCAAGGTCGCCGCCACCACACTCCGCCGCGTCATCACCGCGACGAAGAACGACTGGTCCGCGATTCTCTGGCACGACGGAAAATTCCACGAAAGCCGCAAATATCCCGAACTCGAAATCCTCGACCGCGTCGGCGGCGGGGACTCGTTCGCGAGTGGCCTGCAATTCGGCTTCATGCAATTCAACGACGCGCAAAAGGCGGTGGACTACGGTGCGGCGCACGGCGCGCTCGCGAGCACCACCCCCGGCGACACCTCGATGGCCACGCGCAAGGAAGTCGAAAAACAAATCTCCGGCGGCGGCGCGCGCGTCGTCCGCTAACCGCCACCGCGGCCAGCGGTCGCCGCCGTCAGCGACGGCAGCAGCATCCAGTCTTCGCTCAGCCACTCGAGCCCGGGAAACTCCCGGGCTTTTTCCTGTTTCGCGGCAGCGGCCCGCGCCAACCCAAGCCTCAACTTGGCCAACCTATGCGGCGCGGTCGCTCTCGGACGGCGTATGCTCGGCACCACGGCCCGCACGAACGCGCGCCAGCAACTCCGATCGCAGGTTCGCATGAAAACCAGCCGACGCGACTTCCTCAAAACCGGCCTGGCCCTCGCCGCCACTCTTTCCGCCGCCCGCTACACCCGGGCCCAAGCCGGCGCGACACCGGCCCCCGCCTCCGGTCCGGCCGCCCGTCCCGTTCTCGCCGCGGTGCGCGACGGATCACGCACCGCCATGCTGGAGCGCGCGCTGGCCGAACTCGGTGGCATTGGCGCCTTCGTGCAGCCCGGTCAATCCGTGCTCATCAAGCCCAACATCGGCTGGGACGTCGCACCCGAACGCGGTGCCAACACGCACCCGGAAATCGTCGGCCGACTCGTCGTGCTTTGCCGCGAAGCCGGCGCGAAATCCGTCAGTGTTTTCGACCATACGTGCGACCAATGGCAGCGCTGCTACGCCACCAGCGGCATCGAGCAAGCGGTCAAGGACGCGGGCGGCATCGTGGTCAGCGGCGATGACCATAATCTTTATCGCTCCGTCGCAATTCCGCGCGGCGTGAAACTCCAGTCCGCCGAGGTCCACCAGCTCGTGCTCGACAGCGACGTGTTCATCAACGTCCCCGTCCTCAAGCACCACAGCGGCTCGCTGATGACCGGTGCGATGAAGAACCTCATGGGTGTGGTCTGGGATCGTCGCTTCTACCACCGCAACGATCTCCACCAGTGCATCGCCGATTTCCTCACGTTCAAGCGGCCCACGCTGAACATCATGGACGCCTTCCATCCGATGGTGCGCAACGGCCCGCGCGGCCGCGCCGCCGAGGACGTCGTGCCGATGAACAGTCTCCTCGCCTGCACCGACATCGTCGCGATCGACGCGGCCGCCACGCGCTTTCTCGGGCACGAGCCCTCCGCCGTCCGCCACATCTCCCTGGCGGCTGCACTCGGCCTCGGCACGATGGATCTCAACGCCATCGATATCCGCCGCCTCAAGTTGACGTGAGCCCGTGCGACGCTGGCTGAAACCACTTCGCGTCCTTCTTGGGCTCATCGTCCTCGCTGGTCTGACCGCAGCCTTCGTCGATTTCCGCGGGCTCATCCCCGCTCCTGTGGCGCACGCCCTCGCCTCGCTTCAACTCGCGCCGGCCCTGCTGGTCGCGATCAGCGGCGGTCTCGCCGGGGCCGTCATACTCGTCGCGCTGACTTTTCTCACGCTGCTTTTCGGCCGCGTCTATTGCTCCGTGCTTTGTCCGCTCGGTGTGCTGCAGGACGTCATCGCGCGCCTCGCCGCCGGCCTTGGCCACCGCCCGCTGCGCTTCGCGCGGGAACTTCCCTGGCTGCGCTACGGCGTCCTCTTCGCGGTGCTGCTCGCCGCATTCGTCGGGGCCGGCGGTTTCGCGGTCACGCTCACCGATCCCTACAGCAATTTCGGACGCCTCGCGTCCGGCGTGCTGCGCCCGCTCGTTGTTTCCGCGAATAATCTTTTCACGCCCGCGGCACAATCGCTCGACGTGCATGCGTGGTATCACGTGCCCGTTGCCTGGCCGCCGTGGGGAGTGACGCTGTTCGCGGCAGTATTCTTCGGGCTCGTCGTCAGTCTCGCCGCTCTGCGTGGACGGCTCTACTGCAACACGCTCTGTCCCGTCGGCACGCTACTGGGACTCGTGGCGAGATTCGCCGTGTTCCGCCTCGTGGTCGATCGCACCGCCTGCACAAAATGCGCGCAGTGCCTCGACAGCTGCAAAGCACAGTGCATCGAACTCCGCCATCGAGAGATCGACGCGTCGCGTTGTGTCGCGTGCTTCAACTGCCTCGGCGCCTGCGAGCAAGGCGCGTTGCGCTATCGCTTTTCATGGACGGCGACTCCCACACCCGCGTCTGCCCCGACCCAGATCGCTTCTGCCGCCCCGATCAACGCGCCGCGTCGCGCCTTTCTCGGCGGCACATTACTCCTGCCGCCGCTCGCCTTCCTGCGCGCCGCCGAAAGCGTCGCACCCGCTGCCGCGTTGCTCCCCCCGGTGCCGACCGCGCCCGTCGCCCCGCCCGGAGCGGGCAGTGTGGCGCGCCTGCTCGACCGCTGCACTGCCTGCCAGCTCTGCGTGAGCGCTTGTCCGACGCAAGCGTTGCAACCGAGCGTGCTGCACTACGGCTGGAGCGGACTCGCGAAGCCGCGCCTCGATTTTGAACGCGCGTTTTGCAACTTCGACTGTCACCGCTGCGCCGAGGTTTGTCCGACCGGCGCCATCGCGACGTTAGCGCGGGAGGAAAAGCGTCGCACCAGCATCGGCGCCGCGCGATTCGAGCGGTCGTTGTGCATTGTAGAGACCGCCGGCACCGATTGCGCGGCGTGCTCCGAGCATTGTCCGACCAAGGCGGTCGAGACGGTGCCGTTTCGCAACAACCTCCGTCTGCCCCAAGTGAGGGACGAACTCTGTATCGGGTGTGGCGCGTGCGAATTCGTGTGTCCGGTGCGACCCCGTCGCGCCATCCTCGTCGTTGCGCGTGCCGAGCACACCCGCGCCGCCAAGGCCGTCGAAGCCGCCCCCGTGATCCCCCGAAAGACGGATGACTTTCCGTTCTGACGATTGCTCCGGCGGAAAATAATGCGCACCGTGGCTTCACCCTTACTGCCATGCTGCGTTCTCCGTTGGCCCTCAGTTTCCTCGTTCTCGCGTGCGCCGCATCTCTCGTGGCGGCGACTCCGTCCGTGATTCCACTCTGGCCCGAGGGCGTGCCCGGCGCACCACTGAACGGCGGCACAGAATACATCCAGGACGATCGCGTCTATAATGTGCAGGTGCCCTCGCTCACGCTGCTCGCGCCGCCGGCGGGCACCGCGAACCGCACCGCGGTCATTATTTGCCCCGGTGGCGGCTACGCGCGACTGGCCGTCAGCGTCGAAGGCAATCCGACCGCGCAATGGCTCAACTCTCTCGGTGTCACGTGCTTCATTCTGAAATATCGCATGAAGGAATTCGGCCACCCCGCTCCGTTGCGCGATGTGTTGCGCGCCGTGCGATTGGTGCGCTCGCGCGCCGCGGAGTTCGGCGTCGATCCCGAACGCATTGGCGTCTTCGGCTCCTCGGCCGGCGGACATCTCGCCTCATGCGCGGCCACGCTGTTCGATCACGCCGAAGGCAAAACCGGCCACACTCTTGACGCTGTGAGCGCGCGTCCGGCTTTTGTGATTTTGCAATATCCGGTGATCCTGATGGACGGACCTCACCTCCACCGCGGTTCGCGGGAGAATCTCATCGGGAAAAATCCGACCGCCGGGCTCGTCGGCCTGCTTTCGACGGATCGGCAGGTCACGGCACAATCTTCGCCTGCATTTCTCGTGCACACCGCCGAAGACGTATCGGTGCCGCTGGAAAATTCCGTGGCGTTCTTCACCGCGCTGCGGCGCGCGGGCGTTCCGGCCGAGTTGCACCTCTACGAGAAGGGGCCGCACGGTTTCGGAATGCGGCGCGACCTCGGTCCGACTTCCGAGTGGCCGGGCCGCTGCGCATCCTGGATGCGGAGCCACGGCTGGGTGAAGTAAGGCCGGCGCCCGGTTCCGCCTTCCCGGTGCGACGGGCCATCGATCGTTTCGGGCGAGGTTGACCGACGCCCGCTCGACGCACGCTCGCTTCGAGTTGCTTCGTCAACGAAGGTCGCGGCTTCTTGGCCTGCTGTTCCAGGAACACGAGCACCGCTTTTTCTGCGGCGCTCAATGCCGTGGACCGCGGCGCGAACAATTCTCCGCCAGCCGCCGCGGTCGGCACCACTTCGCCCGCCAGATAGGCGTTCAGCACCGCCGGATGAATGTAGCACTTGCGGCACACGCTGGGCGTGTTGCCCAAACGCTCCGCCACCCGCTTCACGACTCCGCTGAGATTCTTCTTGGTGTGCTTGTGTTCCGCATCGCGCGACTCAGCCGCCAGCGTCGTGGCGGCAAGGACGGTTCCCGCCCACGTGCGGAAATCTTTGGCGGAAAACTCTTCTCCCGCGGCCTCGCGCAGATACGCGTTCACGTCGTCGGACTTCACATCGACGACCCTGCCATCCTCGCCAAAATAGCCGAACAATTCCTGACCCGGCAGATCCTGCACGCGCGCGACGAGGCCGGCGAGCCGCGGGTCCCGCAGGTCGATTTCGTGGCGCTGGCCGCTCTTGCCGGTGAAATTGAATTCGATGCGCGCGCCGCGCACCTTCACGTGCCGGTTGCGCAGCGTGCTCAAGCCGTAGCTCTTGTTCTCGCGCGCATATTCGTCGTTGCCGACGCGAATGTGCGTTGCCTCGAGCAACCGCACCATCGCCGCGAGCACTTTCTCGCGACCAAGTCCGCGCCGGCGCAAATCGGCCGCGACCTTCCGGCGGATCTTCGGGAGCGCGCGGCCGAACGCTACCATGCGTTCGTATTTCGTCGCGTCGCGCGTGGCGCGCCACTCCTCGTGATAGCGGTATTGCTTGCGCCCGCGCTGGTCGCGACCGGTGGCTTGAAGGTGCCCGTTCGCACGCGGACAGATCCAGACGTTGGTCCACGCGGGCGGGATGGCGAGCCGGTTCAGACGCGCAATCTCGCGGGGAGCTGTCAGTCGTTTTCCCGTCGGGAGAAAATAGTTCCAGCCCTTCCCGGCCGCCTGGCGGGTCAATCCGGGCGCGTCGTCCGTGACGTAGCACAGGCCCGCGTCCCGCGCGCACTCGATCGCCGTCGCTGCCGCGGCGCGATCGCCGGACCGCCGATCCCGTCGGTCTGCGTGGGCCTGCGGCGTGGGCATGCGCAGCTCAGCTGACCTGTGGTTCACCGAGATCGGGCAGTTTGGGCTCCAGCGGTTCGTCGATGGTGAACTCGAAGACGCCGTCGCGCTCGCCCGCGAGCAACCGCGCGGCCGCCTCGTCGTCGAGTTCGATTACGCCTTGGTGCGCCGGCACGGAGAACATGTCCGGATATTCCAACACGATTCGCAGGTGCGGCCGCTCCGCCCCGTCGGTGGATTGCGCGTCGATCGTCCCACGGAGTGCGGTCGGCGGATTTCGCTGATCCATCGTGGAACGAACGAGCACACTTTGCCCGTGCAGGTGGAGCCGATCGGCAATCGTCATGCGGCAACGTAGTCGCCCGCCCGGCCCGGCGCCATCGGGTGCCCGCCCCAACGGCGGTTAAGTTTCTGCCGCTAGTCGTAGCGAATGCCGGTGATTTGCAGCGTGCTCTGCCCGCCCGGCGACTTGAATGGCACGCTCTGGCCGAGGCGCGCATTGAGCAAAGTGCGGGCGATCGGCGAGAGCCAGCTCACTTCGTTGCGCGAGAAATCCGCCTCGTCCACCCCGACGATCCGGTAATTCGATTCCTCACCTTTTTGGTCGCGCACCGTCACGGTCGCGCCAAAGCGGACGACCTCGTGCGGCGGGGTCGGCGGCGCGGCGATCTCCGCAGTCGCGAGGCTCTGCTGGAGGTAGGCGAGGCGATTTTCGACCCGCTGCAATTCCTCCTTTGCGTCGGCACCGCGACCGCCCTCCTCCGCAGCGGCCGCGATTAGGCGCGGGCGCTCCGTTTCCGTCAGGCGCGCCAGTTCCGCACGCAAGCGCTGCGCCCCGGCCGGCGTGAAATAATTCCGCGCTCCCGGCGGCAATGGCGAAACCGGTCGAGGCAACACGGCATCGCGTGCGTCGTCTTCCCGTGTGAATGCCCGGCTCATGGCCAGAGATTACTCCGCTTCGGCGAACGGCGCAAGCGGTCGAACAACCCATGCGTTGCGCCGATCGCGCCCACCGGCCTAGAGTCAAACGGACGAACCCGCGCGCCACCGGTTCTGCCCGGTCGCGCCGGGCACGACTGAACTTCCTCGCCTGAAACCTGCCTTCCTGGGTCTCAACCCACCGCGCGCACGGCGGCGAAGATCGGCCAGCCGAGCAAGTAGTCGAGCGCGACCAGTTGGTGCAGCATGACAATCGCCCAAAACCACACTTGGTAACCGGCCTTCGCGTTCTTGTGCCGCACCGTTTGTTGGGCGATCAACGCACCCGGCCAACCGCCGAGCAATTCGAGCGCGTGCAACACGATTTCCGGCACGCGTGCACCGCCCGCTTTCGCCCGGCCCTTGTCCGCCGCGTAGAGTGCAAACGTCGCCAGCGAGAGCGCGCCGGCGGCGCTGAACAACCACGCGCGATCGAAACTCAATCCGAGCCGCCCGAGCGCGAGCGCCGGCAAGAGCAGCAACGCGAGCAGCGCCAGCAGCCAGTTCCACGAAGGTCGCGCGGGATTCATCGTTGAACGAAAGGGAACTGCTGCATCGCCTGCCAACGTGGCCGCTTTGCGCCGCCACGGCTAGAGCAATTCGCCCGCAGACGAAGCGGGAATATCTCCCGTTTCCTATTCGCCGCTCGACGCCCTCTTTCCGTCCCTCACGCTCCGCGGCTCCGTCCGACTCGCGCATGATAATTTCTAAGATGTCCGCGCTTCGAACGTCACCTCAGCACCCATGAAAAAGCACCTCGTCCGTTTCTTCACCCTGATCCTCGCGTGCGGCGCCCTCGCCTTCTCGACCGGCTGCGCGGAATTTGCCGAAGGCCTCGCCGGTGTCGCTGCGGGCATGCAGCAATCCCAGCAGCAGAACGGCTACGGCAGCGACTACGACCACACCGCGCGGAACACCTCGGCTCCCGGCATCAAGTAAGCGCCGCCGCCGTGCGGTCGGTCGTCCCGGCAAGGGTGTCGGCATTCCGGGGCGCACTCTGCCCGGGCACCCCCCCTCAATTGCCCGGCGCAAAAACTATTCCGCGTCCCAGTCCTGATCCTTGGGGAGCAGGTGAACGAGTGCGATATTCGCCGCGAGCAGCACGCCGAGGCCGGCCAGCGAACCCGCCGTCGAACTGAGGAAATGGTCCACCGGATTGCGCGAGTAGGCGAAGGTCGGCAGCGCCCATTGCACGCCAATCGTAAGCGCCTTCGCCGGTAACCACGCGAGCGGCGCCGCCAGACGCAGTGCCGGCCAGCGGCGCAGGAACAGCGCGGCAAACCCGACGAACGCGATCAGTTCCAAGGTCATCAGCCCGGTGCGATCGAGCGTCGGCAAACCCGTGGTGCAAAAATTCACCACCGGCACCACCAGCGCGACCACCGCACCCAAGCCAAAACCGTAAACATACACCGCCACAAACGCGGTCCAGAACGCGGGCAAGAGATGCGCCGCGAGCGGCCGGGCGCCGCCCCACGGAATCAGGTGCACCAAAAAAGGCACCAACCAGGCGACAACCATGAGGACCAGCGTCTCACGCCATGTGGCGCGTTCCAGGGAGAGCAATCGACGGGCGGTAACTTGCATGCGGTGGAAAGGGAGCGTGGAGGTATGCATGGCAAAACGGCCGAAGCCAAGAGGAAGAAATTAGCGCAGCACTCCGAGGGATGAGGGGGGAACTGCACGGTTAGACGACGGCACGGGGGCCGACGTTCAAAGACTGCAAGCGCCGCGCCAACCCGCGGAGTTATTGCGGGTTATGACATTGCCAGCGGCGCCCGGGCACGGATTCGTGTCCACGAACGGACGACGCCGCACTCATTCCTTGCGCCCGGCCGTGCCACCCGCTGAATCGCCCGCCGTGGTCCAAACCTCTCCGCGCATCCTTCTCATCACCGGCGTCGCCGGTTCCGGCAAAACGACGACCGGCAAACGCGCCGCCGCCGCGCTCGGCTGGCCGTATTTCGAGGCGGACGATTTTCATTCGCCGGCCAACCGGGCAAAAATGGCGGCTGGCACGCCGCTGACCGACGACGACCGGGCGCCGTGGCTCGCGGCGATCCGCGCAAAGATGGACGAAGTGCGCGCCACCGGTCACAGCGCGGTCTTCACGTGCTCGGCGCTGAAGGAAAAATACCGCGAGGTCCTCGTCGGCCAAAGCGACGACGTGCTCATGGTTTATCTCGCCGGCGATTTTCACACCGTCCTCGAACGTGTGAGCCGTCGCAAAAACCACTACATGAAGGCGGACATGGTGCGCTCGCAGTTCGAGGCGCTCGAGCCGCCGAAGGATGCGCTGACGTTCGACGTGCGACTGAAGCCGGACGAAATCTTGCAGAAGATTCTCGTCGCGGTGCGCCGCTGAAGAACACGAGTTGGGGACAACGCACCGATCCCGCGTCAGGTAGGGCGCGCACCGGACCGGTGCGTCGTTGTGGGATGCCGTCGCCGGCGCGCGAGGGCGACACCACCTTGTGAAGCGCGCGTTCGCGATCGCGGCCGCCCGGGCCGGTGCGGCCTGGCCTCGCCGCGCCGACTTACTTGTCCGCCAGATTGAATCGCTTCTCCACTTCCTTGGCCAACGCGCGATACGCGGTGGCGCCGGGGCCGTGGGGGTCGTAGGTGAGGATCGGTTTGCCGAAGCTTGGGGCCTCGCTGAGGCGCACGGTGCGCGGGATGACCGTGTCGAAAATCTTTTCCGGCAGGTGCCGCCGCACTTCCTCGACCACCTGTTTCGCCAGATTGATGCGGCTGTCGAACATCGTCATGACGATGCCACCGACATCGAGCGTCGGGTTCGCCTCCTTTTTCAGCATCTCGACCGCTTTCAGAATCTGCCCGAGACCTTCGAGCGCCATGTATTCGCATTGGAGCGCGATGAGCAGATGGTCCGCGGCGACGAGTGAGTTCATCGACAACATGCCGAGCGCCGGCGGGCAATCGATGATGATGACGCGGTAGCCGCCGGAGTTGCGGATCGGGTCGAGAACGGATTTCAGGCGCAGCAGATAATTTTCCTGACGGGCCAGCTCCATTTCGATCGCGGCGAGGTCCACTTCGGACGGGATCAGCGCGAGGTGTTCCCACGCCGTCGGCGTGAGCATCTCGAATGCGCTGCCTTCGCCATGGAGCGGCTTGTAGAGCGACTTGCCCTCCTGCTTTTCGATGCCGAGTGCGCTGGTGGCATTGGCCTGCGGATCGAGATCGACGACGAGGGTGTGGATTTTGCGCTCGGCAAGAGCGGCGGCGAGATTGACGGCGGTGGTCGTCTTGCCGACGCCTCCCTTTTGATTCGCGATGGTGAAAACCGTGCAGGCCATGCGCGATTAATCGCAGGCACCCCGGGGGAGTCTAGCGCGAAGTCGAAAGGCCTCGGAGTAACCACTGTTGAACGCAAGACACAGATGAGCTCATTGCCGCGCCGCTTGGGCCGGATTTCACCGGAAAACGGTTTCGGTCCGGTCGGTGTGCATCTGTGTTCATCTGCGGTGAGGGTTCGTTTTGAAAACGCGGGATTGCGCCGCGCGACCCGCCGCTTGCGAAATCACCGGGCCGCTGCTAACTCCACGCTCCGGTCCGCCTTCCGCCTTCCGCCTTCCGC
>PNJQ01000104.1 GCA_013821985.1 Opitutus sp. | reverse complement strand
CACGCGCGGGCCCGGGCAATCCCCGCGGAGGAGGCTCGTCGCGCGGGAGCGGGTTTTCACGCCGCGGCGCGAGAAGCGCTCGCCGCGGTGGCGGAACCCAGCCACGCTCGCGCCGTCTATGCGATTCATGCACGACCGCATTTTTGTCGGCCTTTTCAGTTTTGTTCTGGCGACGGCGTCCCTGCCGGCGGCGAAAAAAGCGCCGCTTGGGGGCGACAGCTTGCCCCAGCTCGTTTCCACCGGCCCAAAGTGGTCGAATGTGACGGAACTGCGCCGCTTTGCCGAGCAAGGCGATCCGCAGGCCTGTTTCGAACTCGGTGACCGATTGCTCAACGGCGACGGCGTGCCCGCGAACCCGGTCGAGGCGCGCCGCTGGCTCGAGAAAGCGGCCCAAGGCGGCGTGGCCGACGCGATGTTTCGACTCGGCAAGGTGCATCATGATGGCATCGGGGGCCCGAAGGATTTTGCGCGTTCGATCGACTATTACGGCCAGGCCGCGCGCGCGGGGATTCCCGAAGCGCAGCACAACATCGGTGCCATGCTCGTCAGCGGGCGTGGGGTGAAGCGCGACTACGTCGAGGGTCTCGCGTGGCTGATCGTCGCAACAAAGTCGGGCGCCGTCTCCGAGGCGGAGCAGAAAACCCGCGCCCATCTGGCGAAGCGCCCTCGCGATGTCGCCGCCGCGGAATCGCGGGCCGCGGAGTTGTTGGCGGCGCTGAAGGATCCGGCGGCGGCGTCCAACGCCGCGCCGCGGGTCACGACGAGCGCGACCCGGAGTAACAGCGTGCCGCCTCCGCCAGCCCACGTTCCTCGCCCGAAAGTCGAGCTGCCGAAGAAGGTAAACGTGGATCTCCCGCCCAAGCTCACCGCTCCGAAACCGGAGATCGAGTTGCCCAGAAACTAGCGTCGATCCGACCGACCCGGTCCGGCGCGGAAGAGTGTGAAGGGATGATCGTCGCGTCGCGCGGTGAGTGGATGGCGCCGAAAACGGAGACACTCGCCGTTCGGCTGGTCCGGCCAACCGCGCACCGCTTTTGCGGATCGCGTGCGACGGGACACGGAAGCTGTTCGGCCGATCGTGTCCTGAGTAGCGCGGCGCGATCGGATGGCATTTCCCTTTGCCTCGCAAGAGGCCGTGGCTTTGCGTGGGGCCGTGAATTTCTCCGGCGACACGATTGCAGCGCTTGCGACTCCCGTCGGCACCTCCGCGATTGCGGTGGTGCGCGCGAGCGGCGTGAGTGTGGCCGGATTGGCGCGGGAAATTTTCGGTGAGACTCCCCCGCCCCGTGTTGCGCAGCATGCGGACTATCGTGCGCAGGGCGGCGAGTTGATCGATGATGTGCTGTTCACGTTTTTCGCAGGGCCGAATTCCTACACCGGCGAAGATACGCTGGAGGTATCGTGTCACGGGAATCCGTTCATCGCGCAGAAATTGGTGGAGGATTTGCTGGCCCGCGGTTGTCGGCCGGCCGAGCCGGGCGAGTTCACGCGGCGCGCCTTTTTGAATGGCCGGCTGGACCTCAGTCAGGCGGAGGCGGTGATGGATTTGATCCACGCGCGCAGCGAGCGGGCGCTGGCCGCCGCCAACCAGCAACTGCGGGGCTCGCTCGGGAGGCGCATGGAGGGGCTAATCAGCCGGTTGCTGCACGGCCTGGCGCAAATCGAGGCGCAGATCGATTTTCCGGAAGAGGATTTGCCCCCGGAGAACCGCGCCGCAGTGCTCGTGGAGGTGGAAAGTTTAAGAGCGGCGGTCGCACAACTGCGGGCCACGGCGCGTTACGGGGAGGTGCTGCGCACCGGCGTGCGGACCGTGATCATTGGGGAGCCGAACGCGGGAAAGAGCAGTCTTTTGAACCGTTTGGTAGGGCGCGAACGGGCGTTGGTGAGCGCGGAGCCGGGGACGACCCGCGATTACCTCGAGGAATTTCTCACCGTCGGTCCACACGTGCTGCGTTTGGTGGATACGGCGGGACTAAACCAGAACCCCACGGCGCTGGAGCGGAGAGGGATGGAAAAGACGATGGAGCAGGCCGCGGACGCGGATCTCTTTCTTTGGATCATCGATGCAACTCGACCGATTCCGGCCTTGCCTGAGGTGGTGCAGGCCCTCTTGGGGGCGGGGAACACGCTCGCGGTATTCAACAAGGTGGATTTGCGGCCCGGCTTTGCGCCCCCCGCCCTGCCCTACCCGGCCCTGCCCGTGTCTGCGTTGAGCGGCGAAGGTTTGGCCAGACTGTCGGAGGTATTGATCGCCGCCGCCGATGCCTTTCGCGCGGATTCCGGGGAGGAGATTGTTGCGATCAATGCCCGCCACGGCGACGCGCTTCGCCGTGCGGCCGAGGCCTTGGGGCGTGCCGCAACAGGTTTAGCGGAAGAGCGTCCCATAGAACTGGTAGCCAGTGAGATGAGGGAGTGCCTGGCGTGTTTCGGAGAAATTTGCGGGCGCATCGACAACGAAGCCATGCTGGACATTCTGTTCTCCAGCTTCTGCATCGGGAAATAATTTCGAGATTGAAATAATGAACGCCGCGGAGGTTTTTGATGTCATCGTTTGCGGAGCCGGACATGCCGGTGTCGAAGCGGCGCTGATCGCCGCGCGGCGTGGGGCCGCCACCCTGCTGCTGACCGGGAACATCGACACGATTGCGCAGATGAGCTGTAATCCTGCGATTGGCGGTCAAGCAAAGGGCCAGCTTGTGCGGGAAATTGACGCGCTGGGTGGGGAGATGGCGATCAATACGGACGTGACGGGCATCCAGTTTCGGCTGCTCAACGAATCGAAAGGGGCGGCGGTGCAGTCGCCTCGCGCGCAATGCGACAAGAAGGCTTATCAGTTCCGGATGAAGCACACGCTGGAGCTGCAGCCGAATCTACAGATTTTCCAGGCCACCGTCGCCGGACTGATCTTTGAAGGACAGCGCGTTGTCGGGTGCCGAACGAACCTGGATCTCGAGTTCCGCGGCCAGACGGTGATCATCACAACCGGCACCTTCTTGCGCGGCTTGATGCATGTGGGCCAAAACAAGAACGAGGGCGGGCGGCTCGGCGATTTCAGTGCCCAAACCCTGTCGGCGAGCCTGCGGGAGGCAGGGATTGAGCTCCAGCGCTTGAAGACCGGAACTCCGCCGCGAATTTTGGGGCGGAGCATCGATTTTTCCGTGATGCAGGAACAGAAGGGCGACGCGGAAGTGACGCTGTTCGCGTTCCACGATACGCGCGGCGATGAGGAATTGTTCCACGTGGAACATCGGGGGGAACGAAGGCTGGGCTGGAGGCCAGGAGATGACCAGGTGTCCTGTTGGATTACCTACACGACTCCGGAATCGGCCGAAATCGTGAGATCGAACCTCCATCTCTCCGCGATGTATTCGGGCGAGATCGTGGGCACCGGACCGCGCTATTGTCCGAGCATCGAGGACAAGTTTGTGCGCTTTGCCGACAAGCCCCGGCACATGCTTTACCTTGAGCCCGAGGGTCGGAACACGAACGAGTATTACATCAACGGTCTCTCAACCAGTTTACCGTTCGAGGTGCAGGTTCGGCTGGTCAGGAGTATTCCAGGTCTGGAGCGTGCCACGCTCTTGCGGCCCGCGTATGCGGTCGAATACGACTTTGCGCCCCCGCAGCAATTGCTGCCGTCATTGGAGTCACGGAAAGTCGAAAATCTTTTTCTTGCCGGTCAGATCAACGGCACCTCGGGTTATGAGGAGGCCGCCGCACAGGGCTTGATTGCAGGGATCAACGCCGTGCAAAAGGTGAGGGGAGAAGCGCCGCTGATTCTGGGGCGTCACGAGGCGTATATCGGCGTCCTGATCGACGATCTGGTCACCAAGGGCACAAGCGAACCCTATCGAATGTTTACCAGCCGCGCCGAGCACCGGTTGCTCCTCAACCACGGAAGCGCGGAGCTCCGAGTCCATGCACATGCCGAACACCTCAAGTTATTACCAGAAAACAGGATGCACAGAATTAAATCGAAAGTGCGTCGGGTTGCCGAATGGCAACAACGACTGGAGCAGTCGCGCGGGCCGGGCGGCGTTTGGGGCGACGTAATCCGGCGCGGAAAGGAAGCCGCCACCTTCCCCGACGAGTTTCTCGCGGAGACGAAGGAGGTGCGCGCCGAAGTGCTCTATCGGGTGCTTTATCGAGGCTACCTGGAGCGCGAGTTGCGGCAGGTGGAGAAATTACGCGACGTCGATCGCGTGCAGATTCCGGCGGACCTCGACTACCGCGCCATTCCGGGTCTCCGGCACGAAAGCGCCCAAAAACTCCAGCAGATCCGACCGGTCAATCTCGGCCAAGCGAGTCGCATCAGCGGAGTGAATCCCGCGGATATCAGCATCCTGCTGGTTCGGCTCGAGGCACGCCGACGCGCGAAATAACGCGCCGCTCCGAGGTGTTGTGCCGGACTTGCTTTCGCTCCGCCGACGCGGGTCGGCGTCGAAAGCACCACGCCTTGCGCGCCGTGATCGTCCGTCTTCGCTTCTGCGCTCGACGTCGCACTCCGCCGGCCAGGCACGCGGACAGCAGAGGGTGACCCTGCGCCGCTCGAGCGTGGCATCTTCCGCGGTCTTGCCCTTCCCTGGTTGAATGTCCACTCGCTCCCGCGCCAGCTGCCAACCGAGCGCGCGAACTTAACCTCAGCAAACCGAGCCTGGACCGTCCGCGTCATGGCGCGCCGTGCCCTGCTCCAATTCGGCGCAGCGGCGGCCCCCTGCTCGTGTAACATTCGTGTGACGCGCGGGATTTCCTCTGGAGCGAGCGCAGATTGTTACGATACTCGGCTGCACTCATGGAGCGGAAGAAAATCCTCGTCGTCGATGATGAGCCCGATGTGACCGACTTGGTCGCCTATCACTTGAAAGCGAAGGGATTTCACGTCGAGGCGCTCAACGACGCCACCGCCAGCATCGCCAAGGCCCGGCACTTCCTTCCTGATATCGTTATTCTGGACATAATGATGCCTCACCTGAGCGGTCTCCAGATCTGTCGCATTCTGCGTGCGGAGCCGAAGCTCTCTCGGGTGCCGATCATTTTCCTGACCGCGAAGGCCGAACCACACGATCGCATCGAAGGTTTCGAGAGTGGGGCGGACGACTATCTGCCCAAGCCGTTCAGTCCTAAGGAACTTGTCCTCCGCGTCGAAGCCATCCTCCGGCGGCTCGCCGCGCCGCCTCCCAGCACAGGGCGGCTTCAGATCGGCAGCATCGTTCTGGATGGCGAAACCCATCGCGTCACCGTCGGCGGACAGCTCATCGATCTCACGGCCACGGAATTCAAATTATTGCGTGTGCTCATGGAGCGGCAGGGGCGCGTGCAGACGCGCGAGCATCTGCTCGTGAATGTCTGGAATTACTCCGCCGAAATCGAGACGCGGACGATCGACACGCATGTGCGTCGCCTGCGCGAGAAGCTCGGACATGAGGCCAACTGGGTTGAAACGATTCGTGGAGTCGGTTACCGCATCGCCGATAAGAAATTGCCGGCATGATTTATCTCATCGTCGCGGCGCTCACCGCCGCCCTTGGCTTCTGCCTCCGCCTGCTGTGGAAACAGAATCGCGGGCTGGCGGAATTGCACGAAGCCGTGCGCAACGGCCAGCCGCGCCTGCACGACGAGCACCGCGGCCTCGAATTGCCCGCGTGGCGCGAACTCGCGCAGAGCGTCAACGCGCTCGTCGCGGAAAATTCCACGCTGCGCCAGCAACGCTCCGATCAGTTGGCGCAGCTCGAGGCAACGCTCGGCAATCTCCGCGAAGCCGTCCTCATCGTGGACGAATCGAATTACATCCACCTCGCCAATCGGGCGCTGCGCGAAATTTTTCCGCAGGCACGCGATCTCGTGAATCTGCGGCTGGAACTCATCGTGCGCAGCGCGGCGTTCCTCGAATACGTGCGGACCACGCGCGCGGGTCAGGCGTTGCCGCGCGAGGAGTTCGAACTCGTCGCCGGCGCGAGCTCGACTTGGATCGAGGTTTCCGGCGCTCCGATCACCGCGCCCGACGGCAAGGGGCGCTGGGCGCTGTTCGTCATTCACGACGTCACGCGCCAACGTGTCCTCGAACGCATGCGCCGCGATTTTGTCGCCAACGCCTCGCACGAGCTCCGCACGCCGCTCAGCGTGATTAAAGGCTACGTCGAGACGCTTCTTGACGGCCACTCCTCGATGGCGGACGCGGACCGCGAAAAATTTCTCCGCACGATTCAACGGCACAGTGATCGGCTCAACGCCATCATCGGCGACCTCCTCACGCTTTCACGCCTGGAATCGGCAACGCCCGGCCTCGCCTTTGCGCGCGTGGACATGGCGGATTTTCTGGGTGAGCTGCACGCGGACTATCAGGAACGGGCCGCCGCGACCCAACATCATCTCGAGCTCCGCCTCGACGAATCCGCCGGGATGATCGAGGCGGACCGAGAAAAGCTCACGCAGGTGCTCGGCAACCTGCTCGACAACGCGCTGAAGTATTCGCCGCCGGGTTCCAAGATCGAGCTTTCCGCGCTCGGCTTGGCCGCGACGGGCGAGGTGGAGATCGGCGTGCGCGACAACGGCCCGGGCATTCCGGCCGAGGATCTGCCGCACATTTTCGAGCGCTTCTATCGCGTGGAAAAAGGCCGCTCGCGCGAAAGCGGCGGCACGGGGCTCGGCCTGAGCATCGTGAAACACATCGTGCAACTGCACGGCGGTCGCGTCTGGGCGGAGAGTCCGCTCGGGCAGGGGACGAGCGTGCTCGTCCGCCTGCCGCGCGCGCACACGACTAATGGCGTGGCGGAGTAGTTGAGCGCGGATTAAGGCAAAGGGCAGGGCGAGTTCTCCGCACGCGAGTTCTCCGCGGGCCGCGGTTCGGTTTTGTAGGAGCCTGCTTGCAGGCGATGCGAATCCGCGAAGCGGGACGAACGTCTTGAATCGCCTGCAAGCAGGTTCCTACAGAAACCAACCAGCCAGTCGCGCCTCGCATTGCCTGCCGTCCCTTCCTCCTTTTGCTGCATGCGCAAACAAACTTGCCGCGCGGCACAGCTCTCGCCGGACTGCGCCCGTGATCTACAAGCCCGAGTTCATCGCCCGCGTCCAGCAGCGCCGGGCCGAGCTGGAACGCTCGCTCGCCGAGTTGTTGCCGGCGCCGCGCGCCATCGTGTGGGAAATCGGCTGCGGTCATGGACACTTCCTCGTGCGCTACGCCGCGGAAAATCCCGGAAAATACTGCCTCGGCATCGACATCATCATGGATCGGCTCCTGCGCAGCGGGAAGAAGCGCGACCGCGCGCAACTGGGCAACTGCCACTTCCTCCGCGCCGAGGCGCGCGAGTGCTTTAATGCGTTTCCGGCCGGCGTGACGTTCGACGAAGTTTGGGTGCTGTTTCCTGATCCATGGCCGAAGGCGCGACACAACAAGAACCGGCTCCTGAAAGCGGACTTCTTCAACGCCATCGCCAGCCGGGCAGGGGAGGGAGCGCGCTTCTATTTTCGGACGGACCACGAAGAATACTTCCGTGAGGTCGAAGGCGTCGTCGCGACCCTCTCCACTTGGCAGCGTGACCCCGCCGCGCCGTGGCCGCTGGAGCAGGAAACCGTGTTTCAGGCCCGGGCGCCGCGCCATTTTTCGCTCGTGGCCGTCAGGACATCACATCCAGCGCCACCAATAGAACTAATTGGGCCAGGGCAGCCACCCCGAGCATCACCCACGTCGCCTGCATAAAGGGATCCCGCGCCAGCTTGCGCTCGCCGTTCGGGTAGCGCGGCTGCGCGGTGCGCTGCAGCAGGTCGCGGGAGGCCGGGTTCATGTTTTACAAGTCACGCAACGCGTCGCGGTGCGCAAGCCCGCAGTCGGACGTGCCCCTCGCGGCGGGCGAACCGCCGTCCGGGCGGCGGGCATTAGCAGCGCCGGGTGAAAAACGCGGCGCGCCTAATTTCGGAAAACCCCCGGCGGCCAATCGAATTTCAGTGGTTGACGGTTCCGCGCGGTGAAACCTACCTAATCACCCTTTCCACCCGAAGGCCCCCATTCGGAACTGCATGCGCATCCTCAAGAATTTCCTCGGATTTGCTGCCGCAATCGTTGCGGCGCCTGCTGCATTTGCGGCGGTGGATCCCAAAGCATCGGTGCTGTTCGATCTCGGCGGTGGCTGGCGCATCACCAACAGCATGATCACCGGGTGGCTGGTTTCACTCGCGATCATCACGCTGATCCTCATCGCCGTCGGCAACCCAAAGGTGCTTCCGGGCAAGGCGCAGGCGGTGTTCGAATCGCTGCTCGAAGCGCTGCGTGACTTGTTTGAACCGATCGTCGGCAAGAAGGCTTTCCCGTTCGTGTTTCCGCTGCTGGTCACGCTTTTCATTTTCATCCTCATTCAAAATTGGTCCGGCTTGCTGCCGGGTGTCGGCACGGTCGGCTACGGTCAGACGGACGCCGAGGGGCATTTTCACCTGACGCGCCCGTGGGTGCGCCCGTTTACCGCTGACTTCAACAGCACGATCGCGCTCGCGCTGATTTCGTTCGGTGGCTTCCTCGTCGCCATCTGGCGCTTTGCCGGCCCAAAGCTGATTCTTTGGGATCTCTTCGGCAACAAGGCCGACAAGAAGGAAACTCCCGTCTGGCTCTATCCGATCTTGTCGATCGTGTTTCTGGTCGTCGGATTCATCGAGGTGTTCTCCATTTCGATCCGTCCCTTCACGCTTTCGGTGCGTCTCTTCGGCAACGTGTTTGGCGGAGAGAATCTCCTTCACGGCACGGGCTTCTTCCCGGTGTTCTATTTTATGGAGCTGCTCGTCGGCTTGATTCAAGCGACGGTCTTCACGCTCCTCTCCGCGGTCTATGTCGGCCTGATCTGCAATCACGGGGACGATCACGACCACGATCACGCCGCCGAAGGCGCGACCGGCGAAGCGCATCACTGAAAACTTTCCCGTCGGGAGCGTGCCAACGATGTGCGCACGGCGGAAATCCAACCAACAAAACCAGTCCACCACATGTATCCCATCCTCGCTGAAATCACCGGCAACATCGCCTCCGCTTTCGGTCTCCTCGGCGCCGCCATCGGCGTCGGCATGATCGGCACCAAGGCCGCGGAATCCGTTGGCCGCAACCCGGGCGCGTCCGGCAAGATCCTCGTCCAGGCCATCATCGGTATGGCGCTCGCGGAAGGTCTCGGCATTCTCGCGCTGTTCCTCGCCAAGTAAGCTCGTTTCTTTAATGGCGGCGTGCGCCGCAACGCCGCGCCGCCATCACTTTTCTCCCGTTTCTCCCGCCATGCTTCCCCTCTTCATCGCCGTCACTGAAGCCGCGCACGCCGCCGGCGAGCCCTCCATCGTCGAGAAGTTCGGCATCGAGCCGAAGTATGTCGTCATGCAGGTCATCAGTTTCCTGATCCTGTTCGCGGTGCTCTACAAATTCGGCATCAAGCCGACCGTCTCCACGATGGAGGAGCGCAACCGGAAGATTGAAAGCGGCCTGAAGAACGCCGAGGAGACTCAAATTCGTCTCGCCGCTGCCGCGCAGGAGAGCGCCCAGATCGTGAAGAACGCACAGCTCGACGCGCAAAAGATCGTCGATGAAGCGCGCAAAGTCGCGAAGGACTTCGCCGACAAACAGCAGGCCGAAGCCATCGCCCACGCCAACGATTTCATCGCCAAGGCCAAGCAATCCACCGAGCTCGAGCACCGCAAGATGCTCGACCAGGCGCGCGCCGAAATCGCCCGCCTCGTCGTCGCCACGACCGAGCGCGTCCTCTCGAAGCGCCTGACCGACGCCGACCGCGCCGCCTACAACGAGACCGCCACCAAGGAGCTGACCTCCGCCTGAACGAAAGACTGAAGGACTGAAAAGCTGAAAGGCTGAACACCGGCACTTCTCGCCCGCTCTTTTTCGCTCTCCACTTTCAGCCCTTCAGCCCTTCGCCCCTTCAGCTTTTCCCGAACATGGCCGCCAACAAACAGACCAAGCTCCTCGCGAAACAGCTCTTCAAGCTGAGCGTCGTCGATGGCACCGTTTCGCCGGAGCAGGTCGCCGGCGTGCTCGGTTGGATCGAGAAACACCAGCCGCGCCAATCGCTCGCGCTGCTCAAGGCTTATCATCACCGCATCCAGATCGAGCTCGCGAAATCCCAAGCCGTCGTCGAGCACGCCGGTCCGATTTCCGACGCCACGCTGAAGCTGATCGAGAACGCCATGGCCAAGAAATACGCGCGCCCGATCGCGGCGAGCGCGAAGCCCGCGCCGCAACTCCTCGCCGGTCTGCGCGTTCGCGTCGGTTCCGACGTCTATGAGTCCACCGTCGCCGGTCAGCTCGCCTCCCTTTCCGTCTAAAACACCCCTGCCGCTTTAACACCCTGCGCCTCGCGCCATGAGCAACGTCATCGAACAAATCGAACAAATCGAACAACAGATCGCCAAGCTCTCCAGCAAGGCCATCAAGAAGAACACCGGCGTCATCCGCACCGTCGCCGACGGCGTGGCCAAGATCGAAGGCCTGTCCGACGTGATGTATAACGAGATGGTCTCGTTCCCCGGTGGCGTCATCGGCATCGCACTCAATCTCGAGGAAGACGAAGTCGGCTGCGTCGTCCTTGGCGACGTTTCCAACCTCAAGGAAGGCGACGAAGTCACCACGACCGG
The DNA here is from genome assembly GCA_013821985.1 of Opitutus sp. Lineage (GTDB taxonomy): Bacteria > Verrucomicrobiota > Verrucomicrobiia > Opitutales > Opitutaceae > Didemnitutus. The sequence goes on along the minus strand of PNJQ01000104.1, from coordinate 119 downwards.
CAAGCTCCTCTCCGTTCCCGTCGGCAAGGCGCTCCTCGGCCGCGTCGTCGATGCGCTCGGCCGCCCCGTCGATGGCAAGGGCCCGATCGATGCGAAGGAATCCTACCCGGTCGAAAAAA
>PNJQ01000103.1 GCA_013821985.1 Opitutus sp. | reverse complement strand
CCTCCGCCTCCGCGCGCGCAACCTCGCGCAAGGCGGCCCGAAGGTCTGAGCGACCGCGCAACGCCGCGGGATTTGCAGATCGAGGTGGGCGCCGGCATCCCTGTCGGCGCCGCTTTTTTGCGTGCCCCACGCTTCGCCGCGCCGTTCGGCGGCCCGGGACGCCGCTGTAGGGCCGGCCCTTGCGGCCGAGCTGAAACGCCTCTCGAAATCTTTTCAACAGCGAGGACGCGACGGACGCGCGCGTGTCGTGGATCGAGGTGGGCGCCGGTGTCCCCACCGGCGCCAGTCGCCGCTGGGACAGCGGCGACCACCCGCGATTTCGGCGCAGCAGTCGACGCGCGTGCTTGACGCGCTCCGGCCTACTTCCGCGGCGCCTCACCGCGCCTCGCGTCTTTTCGCTCTGCGTTTCGCCGGGCTGGCAGTGAGACTCGTCGCTGATTCTTGGTGGTCCGGGTGAGGTTTGGTCGAATCGGTCGCAGCGCCGTTGGCAGGGGCGCGGGATTGTCTTGGGTCGCGCGCAGCCCATTCTCCGCTCCGATGAAACCCGCCCTTCGCGCCGCCCTGATTCTCGTGCTCGGCGCGCTCGTCGTCGGGGTGGGGCGGTGGTGGCGGGCGGAGGAACGCGCGCCGCGCGAACGGGAATTACGCATCGCCTACACCGACTACCTTTCGCCGTTGGACCCACGGGCGTTGCGCGCCGTGCCCTCGCTCACGCAACGGATGACCGACGCGGTGTGGGACGAACTCATCACGTTCGACCAGCGTTCGCTCACGGTCGCCTCGCACGCCGCGGAAAGCTGGGAGAGCACGGACGGCGGTCAGCGTTTCCTTTTCCGGCTTTCGCCGACGGGCCGCTGGAGCAATGGCGACCCGGTGACGGCCGAGGACTTCGTGCGCACTGTCCGGTGGCTCCTCGTGAGCGGCAGCGACCACCCGCTCATCCGGTTGCTGGGCGATTCCAACCGCTCCGGGGCCGAGCCGGAGGGGCGCGATGCGATTGCAGTCAACGCGCTTGATCCGCTCACACTCGAAGTGCGGGTGAAATCGCCGCCGCCGGATTTTCTCCCGCTGCTCGCCTCGTTGCGCTGGATCCCGCTGCACGCGAGCACGCCTGCGGCGTTCGAGAATGGCAGCTGGAGCCGGCCCGGCGGACTCGTGTCGAATGGCGCGTATCGTCTCCGCCATTTCGGCAGCGAAGAAATTCTCGCGGAGCTCAATCCGCATCACACGTCCCCGCCCGATGGCTTCGAAAGGGTGCGGCTGATGCGCACGGAGTCGCCGCGGCTCTTGCCGGTGTTGCTCGCGGCCGGCCGCATCGATTTCGGCGACGCACTCAATTTCATGCCGGCCGGGATGCCGTCGTTGCCGGACAGCGTGACTACGGAGCACGAGAACACCGCGAGTGTGTCGGCGCTGCAGTTCAACGTCAGCCGTCCCCCGCTCAACGATGTGCGCGTGCGGCAAGCGCTGTCGCTGGCGCTCGATCGCGTCGCATTGGCGCAGCGCTTCGGCGGAGGCGGGGCGTTGCCGGCGTATTCATTTACCGTGCCCGGCCGCAGCGGCGAACCGGAGCAGCGATCGGTGATCGAGGACCTTGCGCTCGCGCGGCGGCTGCTCGCAGAGGCCGGCTATCCGGACGGAAACGGCTTTCCGGTGCTGCGCATCCCGATGGCGCTGGGCCCAGACGCGAATCCGCTGCCGTTGTTTTGCGCCGATCAATGGCGCGCGCGACTCGGTCTCCGTGTTTATGTGCCGACGCTCCCGCGTTCCGAGGTCACCGCGCGCGCACACCACGGGGATTTCGACGTGATGCACCTGCGCTGGGTTGCGTCGCCGTTGGATTTTTCAGTCTTGGCGCTGCAATTCAGCGGGGGCCTACCCAAGCCGTTCCTGGCGTGGCCCTCCGAAGAGGCCCAGGCGGGCATCCTCGCGGCCCGGCGACTCCAAGGCGACGCGCTGTTTCGGGGCATGCTCGCCGCCGAGCGCAAGTTGCTGAACCAGATGCCGGCGAGTCCGCTCGTCTATTATCACCGCTACACGTTCCGCAGCGCGCGGGTGGAAGGGTGGACACGGGATATCTTCGGGCGGCATCCGTTCGAGAATCTGCGGCCAGTGGCCAGCGCAGCCAACCAGGAGGGTATGCGCCCATGAAACAGCTTGAGCGGTTGGGAAAGTCCTTCGGGGTGCTTTGGTGGTCCGTGGCGCTGCTCGGCGGCGCACTGCTGATCTTTGACCTCTGGCAACGCGGCGGTCCGGCGGACGAAGCGCAGGGAGGCTTCCGTCTGACCTGGCTCTACCGTTACATCGATGTGGTTTTCTGGTGGCTGATGCTCCCGGTCATGCTGGCGTTTCGCCGTTGGCTGGGGCGGGACCGGCCGTGGGGGCTGCTCGTGGCCGCCCATGCTGGACTCGCCGCTCTCGCGGTCACGGCAGGCGCGGTGGTGGCGACGTGGCTCCTTCTGGTGGCGAATGGTTTGCCGGGGGAATTTTTCCTCGAAGTCCTCCGCGATACCATGTCCTGGCGCGGGGCGCTTGAACTGCTGCTCGTTTACGCCGGCATCATCGTGCCGGTCTATGCCGGCGATTTCTACCTCAGCTGGCGGGCGGAGCAGCGCGAAGCGGCCGAATTGAAGATTGCCAACGCGCAAGTGGAGACGCGCCTTGTGCGCGCCAATCTCGACGCGCTCAAGATGCAGCTGCATCCGCATTTTCTCTTCAACGCGCTCAACTCCATCACCGCGCTGATCCGCCGCGGGCGAGGGGAGGAGGCCGAGGAGGGAGTCGCCAAGCTCGGCAACCTCCTGCGCCGTGCGCTCGATCACAAACAGGATCAGTTCGTCACGCTCGCGGACGAACTGGAGTTCCTCGAACACTACTTCGCGATCGAGCGCATCCGCTTCCAGGACCGTCTCCGCGTCGAACTGTCCGCCGGTCCCGACTGCCGCAGCGCGCGCCTGCCGAGCTTGCTGCTGCAACCGCTCGTCGAGAACGCGATGAAGCACGGTTTCTCCCGCGCGACCGACGCCCGCCAGTTGCGCCTTCACGCGTGGCGCGACGCCGAGCATCTCTACCTCGAACTCTACAACGACGGTCCGTCGCTGCCCGCGGGTTTCACCGGCGTCGGCTCCGGCATCGGGCTGCGCAACACCCGCGCGCGACTCGAAATGCTCTACGGCGATTCCGCCAGCTTGCGTCTGCAAGACTCGCCCGGCGGCGTCACCGCGCTCGTGACAATTCCCTTTCAAACCGACTCCACCCCATGAACCGGATCAAGACTCTCATTGTTGACGACGAATCGCTCGCCCGCGAAGACCTCGCCGCACTCCTGCGCGCGGATGCCGATCTCGAAATCGTCGCCTGCTGCGCCGATGGCGACGCCGCCGTGCGCGCCCTCACGACGGAACCGATCGAGTTGCTCTTCCTCGATATCCAGATGCCCGGCCTCACCGGCTTCGACGTGCTCACGAAGCTGCCCCCGTCCCGTCGTCCGCATGTCGTGTTCGTGACCGCCTACGACGAATTTGCCGCGCGCGCGTTCGAGGTCGGGGCGGTGGATTATCTTTCAAAACCGTTCACGCGCAAACGCCTCAAGGAAACGCTCCAGCGAGCGAAGTCAGTCGTGCGCGGTCAGGACCGGCACGAACTGGTGAGTCGGATCGACAGCGTGATGGCAGAGCTGAATCGGCTCCGCGCCCTCAACTCGCCTGACGCGACCCGGGCTGCGGTTGCGCCGCCGAAAACCCCCGTCGGGGTCGCTCCCTCAGAGTCAGAGGGCGACGGCCGGTTGCTCTTTCGCTCGGACGGCGAATTGCACGTCTGCACGCCGGCCGAGATCCGCTGGGTCGAGACCGTGGGCGATTACGTGAAGTTGCACCTCGGCGAGAAGAGCCGGCTCGTGCGGATGACGATGCTCAATTTGATGACGAAATTGAATTCGCGGCACTTCGTCCGCATCCATCGTTCGACGACCGTCAACCTCGCGCACATCCGGAAAGTGACGCCGAGCCAATATGGCGAATACGTGGTCGAGTTGCACGACGGCACGAAGTTGAAAGTCAGTCGCACCTATATGGCCGATCTGCGCGCCGCGCTGTAGCGCTCCACTCCGCGCGAGAGAAGTCGCGCGAAGTCCGGCGAAAGCCGCCTGAGACTCGGGCGGCTTTTTTTGCGCCCCGGGTCGGATTCGGCGTTGGCAGACGCCGCCCGGTTGCCCGCGCGGGCCACGGCGCTTGGGTGCGCTGATGCAGCCGCGCTCAACCCCGCCCGGCCGCAACCAAGCATATCGCATAACCGCATGAATACATACCACCCTGACACCTGGCGGAAGTCCGCCCGCCGCGCTTGCGCGCTGCTCGCCGGCCTTCCCTTACTCGCCTGGGCGCAGACTGCGCCCGCGGCTGATGACAAGAGTGATGAAGCGCTCAAGCTCGATAAATTCGTCGTCACCGGCTCGCTGATTCCGATCGCGGCCGACACGCCCGCCGTGCCGATCACCGTAATGACCAGCGCGGACATCGAGCGGACCGGAGAAATTCGCGACCTCACGGACATTCTGAAGAAGGCCAACCCGTTTTTCTTCGGTCGCAACAATCTCGGCGCCGAAAACGCCAATACGCGCGCCAACGGCACCAACGGGGCCGCGACGGTGGCGCTCCGGAATCGTGCAACGTTGGTCTTGATCAATGGGCGCCGCGCGGCGCTGGCGCCCGTGGCCGCCACCGGCGGCGCAACGTTTATCGACGTCGGTCTCATCCCGGTCTCGGCGGTCGAGCGCATCGAAGTGCTGGCCGATGGCGCCTCGGCCACCTACGGCACCGATGCCGTCTCGGGCGTCGTGAACATCATCCTGAAAACCAATTATCGCGGCGCCGAAATCGGCGGCAGCTACGGTTGGGGTCCGGACGCCGGAGGCTATTCCACCCGGCGCGCCTACGCAACGATGGGCGCGGGTAACGATAAGACACAGCTCACCGTCACCGCGGAGTGGCGAAAAACCGATCCGCTTTACCAATACGAACGTCCGTGGGGCTTGAATCAATTTCGCACCGCGTCGTTCGCTGGCGTCGTGACGCCGGATGGGGTGAACCTCTACTACCTCAATCCCAATCTGAATGCGCCGCCCCAGAACACGGACATGACGCTGGCCGAGCTGCTCGCGGCTGGGATCTATTCCGGACCTTACGACGGCAGCGCGACGCAAAACGGCGTCGCCCGGTTCTTCGATCTGTCGGAACGGTCTACCATGTTCCAAAAGACGGCGCGTCGCAGCATCGCGATCGCGGGGGAACACAAATGGAACGACCATATCACCGCGTTCATGGACGTGGTCGTGACCGCGAGCGATACGCAGAGCGTGCTCAATGCCCAACCGGTGACCGGCAACGTGACCGGCGCGAATCCGAACAATCCGTTCAACGTGACCGTGCAAGCGCGCAATCGCTTCCGCCCGTTCCCGCGCATTCGTTCAAGCGAGTCGCTCGGGGGCCGCGTGATTGCGGGTTTGCGCGGCTCGCTCGGCGGCTCGTGGAGCTATGAAGTTGCGACCGGTCTGAATCGCACCACGCAACTCGTCCGACAGATCAATTTGATCGATGCGCCCGCCTATAATGCGGCGGTGCTCGCGAACGTTTACAACCCGTTTGCCCGGGTGCAGCTTCCCGGCGTCGTCGAGGGCTTCCTCGGCACGGGCTACCAGAACTACGTGAGCCGCCTCGTTAGCTTCGACGCGCGCGTCACCGGCGACCTGTTCGACCTTCCGGCCGGTCCGCTGCAGCTCGGCGTCTCGCTCGAGACACGCAAGGAAACGCTCTCCATGGTGAACGATCGAAACGACCGTTCGGCCCTCTGGCTCGGTGGCACCGCACAGAATCCGTTCGCCGCCGATCAGTCCGTCGACGGTTTGGGCGCAGAATTGCGCGTTCCGATCGTGGGGCCAGCGCAGTCCATCCCGCTTGCAAACTCCCTGGAGGTGACTCTCGCCGCGCGCAAAGACCTCTACAACTCAACGACGGATCCCCTCGTGCCCAAGTTCTCCGTCCGCTGGATGCCATTCAACGACGAACTCGTGCTGCGCGCGACTTACGGCGAATCCTTCACGGCACCGCCGCTGTTCAACCTGTATGGTCCGTCGAACGCGGGATTCTCCAATAATTACGACATCCGGCGCTACGACACGAGCGGTAATCCGATCCTTCTCCCCAATGGTAATCCGGCCACGACCGGCACGCGCCAATCCCGCGCGCGCGGCGGCTCCAATCCCAACTTGGTGCCATCGGAATCCCGCAACTGGACCGCGGGCATCGTATGGTCGCCGCGCAGCGTCAAGGGCCTCAGCCTCTCGCTCGATTGGTTTGCGATGGATGAACGCGACCTCGTCGGAGCGATTCCGCAGGCGACCATCTTCCAAGATGTCGAGCGGTTCGGCCCCGCTTCGCCCTACGCGCACCAAATCCGCATCGCCACCAGTGTGGCCGGCGAAACCCATTTCACGAGTGGCGCGCCGGTGACATCGCCCGGACAAATTTCCGGGAATCTCGCCGACGCTACGTGGCTCACCAATCCGGTGCTCAACATCGCGGGCAACTGGCAATCGGGCGCTGACCTCCGCCTCGATTACGACTACGACGCGGGTTCATTGGGTAAATTCAAACTCAGCTCGGTGTTGACCTACATTCACGAGTATGTGCAACAAGCACTGCCCACGACTGCTCCGGCGAATTTCGTGGATGGCTTCGTCGGGGGCGGTGGCGCCAGCACCTTCCCGCGCTATCGCACCTTTAGCACGGTCGAATGGACCTACAAGAATCTCGGGGTAAGTCTGAACCACACTTACATTCCGGAAGTCGATGACCTGGCGGCGATCGCGGAGGTGCCGATCGATTCTTACCAGACGTTCGACGCCCGGATGACGTATCGCTTTTCCGGATCCCGCATTTCCATGCTGCAAGGACTGCGAGTATCGGTGGGCGTGAACAACGTCCTGAGCGAAGATCCGCCGTTCGCCGCTGGCGAGGCCGATCAGAGTCGTGACATCAACACCTACGACGCGATCGGTCGGTTCATTTACGTATCGGCAGCCTACAAGTTCTGAGGCTTCCATCGGTTCGTCCCGCGACGGTCCCGGAATTTCCGGGGCCGTTTTTTTTGCGCAGTTGCGGGTGAGCTGCGGCCGCGGATGAATTCGCAGCCGCGCGCTCCGGGTGGCGGCGAAATTTTCGCGGCTGGTCGGCGGGCTTTTGCGCGGACGAGGCCGAAGCGTTTGCTCCGGCGCACTCCCGCGGGGCGCTGAACACGTCCGCGGAACCGGATGGCACGGTGCTGTCCGGCGACCCACCAACACCCCGAACATGAACAAGCACTCCCCGCGACAGCTGCGGCATTCCGCCCTGCTGCTCGCCTTGCTCGCGCCGCTCGCTCCGGCGCTTCACGCCCAGTCCTCGCCCGCCGCTTCCGATGAAGCGTTGAAACTCGAAAAATTCGTCGTCACCGGCTCCTACATCCCGATCGCCGGCTCCACCACCGCCATCCCGGTCACGACGATCGACGCCACCACGATCGAGAACACCGGCATCAGCACGAGCCTGCTCGAAGTGCTGCGCAAAACCACGCCGCAGTTTGTGGGCAACGGCAACCTCGGTTCGACCAACGCCGACATTTCCTCCGGCGGCACCGGCGGCGGCTCCGCCATCGCGCTGCGCAACACGCAGACGCTCGTCCTCCTCAACGGCCGCCGCGCCGCCTATTCGCCGATCCTCGCGTCGGGCGGCGGTCAGTTCTTCGACGTGAATCTCATCCCCATCGCCGCGGTCGAGCGCATCGAAGTTCTGCAGGACGGCGCGTCCGCCATCTACGGCACCGACGCCGTCGCCGGCGTGGTCAACATCATCCTCAAGACGAATTACAACGGCTTCGAGGCGAGCGGCCGCTACGCGTTTTCGGACAACGACGGCAAATACGCCGAGCGCAAATTCTCGCTCACCGGTGACGTGAGCAACGGTAAGTCATCCATCACGATCAGTGCCGAGTGGGCGAAGACCGACCCGCTCTTTCAATACGACCGCAAGTTCTCCGCCGAGAGCTACGGCACGCCGACCTTTGGCGGCGTGGTCAACGACGATGTCACCGGTCAGTTCTATGTCCTGAATCGGAAGGCTACGACAACCTCACGCACAACGCCGAGGGCCGCTTCGTCTTCGTCCGGATCAGCCGCGACTGGTAAGCGCTTCACGCTCTAGTCTGCTTCACCGAGCGCACCCGACCGCGGGTGCGCTTTTTTTGACCCGGAATCTTGCGCGGGACCGGCTCGTGAACGCGGTTCACCGCGGACAGGTTGTGCTCGCGCCTGAATCCTTTTTTACTCCCTTGATGAAATGCCGCCCGCTTCTGCTCTCCCTGCTGTTCGTTTTCGGCAGTGCCGCGTTCGCTCAAACTGCCGCGCCGCAAACTCCGCCGCCGCCGCTGCCGGTGAATCATGAATTCGATTTTTGGATCGGCGAGTGGGATGTTTATCGCACCGGCACTGAAGTGAAGATCGGCGAGAGCGTCGTGGAGCCGGTCGCGGGCGGCCACGCCCTTTATGAAAACTGGACTTCACTGCGCGGACCGCAGACCGGCAAGAGCCTCACGAGCTGTCACCAATTCACCAAGGAGTGGCAGCAGTTCTACGTCGGCAGCGGCGGCTGGACGACGCACTACCGCGGAAAATTTGAAGACGGAAAACTGGTCATGGTCGCGGAGGTGATCACGCCGCAGGGACAAAAGGCGCTCAATCGCGGCACGTGGACCGCCAACGCCGACGGCTCGGTGCGCCAGCAATTCGATGCGTCCACCGATGGCGGCGCGACATGGACGCCGGGCTTCGACGGCACCTATCGACGGAAGAAGTAACCCGGGATCTCGCCCGGCGATGGGGCGCGCCGCGCGCGGCGTTGCGGAATTCGTGGAAATTTCGCTACTTGCGAGAACCGAAAACCCGCCGCGCAGCAGAAGAATTGCGGACGGGAAAAATGAGCGACGCGACGGCTAGGCCCGCTCCACTACGGAAAATTTCCGATTCCGCATCCGAGACGTCTCCGAGAAAAAATCCGGGATGGTTTGAGTATTCGTTTGTTTGAACGGCGGAGGGCGGACGGTTTGCTGCCGACCGGGCGCGCCACACAACCGCGCTCCATAACACGCAAACACATGAAAACTACGATCCGTTCCGCTTGGCGGACGCTGGGGCGCGCGTGCACGCGGCTCTCAGCTCTGCCGCTCTTCGTCGCTGCTGTTGCCGTCGCCCAGACGGCTCCGCCGCAGACCACTGGTGAGGACAATGTCCTCAAACTCGAAAAGTTCGAAGTCACGGGCTCTTACATTCCGGTCGCTGGCAGCGCGACCGCGATTCCCGTGACGACGATCGACGCGTCGGTCATCGAGAGCACCGGCATCAACACCAATGTTCTCGAAGTCCTACGCAAAACCACGCCGCAGTTCACGGGCAACGGCAACCTCGGCAACTCGAATGCGAACATCAGCTCCGGGGCCACCGGCGGCGGCTCGCAGCTCGCGTTCCGCAACACGCAGACGCTCGTGCTCATCAACGGCCGGCGTTCCGCCTACGCGCCGATTCTTTCCTCGGGCGGCAGTCAGTTCGTCGATGTCAACCTCATCCCGATCTCCGCGATCCAGAAGATCGAGATCCTGCAGGACGGCGCGTCCGCCATCTACGGCACCGATGCCGTCGCCGGCGTGGTTAACATCATCCTCAAGTCCGACTTCAAGGGTGTCGAGGCGGGTGTGCGCTACGGCTGGTCGGACAACGACGGCGATTACGCCGAACGCAAAGCCTGGTTCGTGACCGGCGCGAGCAGCGATACGACCAACATCACCGTTGCGGCCGAATGGGCGCGCTCCGACCCGCTCTTCCAATACGAGCGCGAGTTCTCCGCCCAGGCCTACGGCACCGGCACGTTCGCCGGCGTTGTCAGCATCGGGAGCAACTTCTACGTGTTGAATCCCGCCCTGAACGCGCCGCCGATGAACCAGGACCTCACCGCCGCCCAGCTCGTGGCGAACGGCACCTACATCCCGGTCAACGCCTCGAACCTTATCTCCGGCCTCGGCACCGAGCAGCAATACGCGTTCAACCTCTCCCGCTATGTCACGCTGCTCCTCGGCAACGAGCGCCGCAGCGCCACCCTCGCGTTCGACCATCGCTGGGGCGACGCGGTCACGGTGTTCGGCGACCTGATGTATTCGCAGACGCAGACCTACTCGCAGCTGAACGCGCAGCCGACGACCGCATCGCGCCCGGCCGGCGCGCCGGACAATCCGTTCGACGTCACCGTCGTGGCGCGCAATCGCTTCCTGTCGCAGCCGCGCCAGTATTTCTACGACACGACGAACATCCGCGGCGTCCTCGGCATCAAGGGCAGCTTCGGTGAGAACTACGGCTGGGAAGCCGCCGCGCTGAACAACCGCATCGAACAAAACTACCGCAACCCGGGCCTGATCGACACCGCGGCCCGCGTTGCCGCCGTCAACGCCGGCGTGCTCAACTACTTCGCGCGCCAACAAGAGCCCGGCGCCATCGCCGCGTCCGGCATGTTCGGCACCGCGCTCGGCCAGGCCGTGTCCGAACTCGAGACCTACGACGCACGCGTGAACGGCACCCTCTGGGACCTTCCCGCCGGCCAGCTGGGCTTCGCCGTCGGCGCCGAGTGGCGCACCGAGAAACTCACGCAGACCGCCGACCGCAACTCGCAAACCGACACGTTCGGCTGGGACACGGCGACGACACTCGACCCGTTCTCGGCCGACCGCGACATCCAGGCCTTCTTTG
>PNJQ01000102.1 GCA_013821985.1 Opitutus sp. | reverse complement strand
TTCCGATCTGCTCGTTCATCGACTCCTCGAAGGAGGAGTCGATCGGCCACATCCTCGAGGTCCACCAGAACCGCGGCATGCGCAAACGCCGCTCGGAACAGAAGCTGATCGTCGCGGGCTGCATGTCGCAGCGCTTCTCGAAGGATTTGCCGAGCGCGATGCCCGAAGTGGACGCGTTCATCGGCCTCGACCAAGTCACGAAAGTCGCACCGATCATCGAGGCGCTCTTCGCCAAGGAACGCGGCAAGAAGGACGCGCCGGCCAACTTCATCGAGGGCCGCTCGACCTACATCCCCGACTACGACACGCCGCGCTTCCGGCTGACGCCGAAACATTTTGCCTACATCAAGATTGCGGAAGGCTGCAATCACCCGTGCACGTTCTGCATCATCCCGCAAATCCGCGGCCGCCACCGCAGCCGCACCGTCGCGAGCGTCGTCGCCGAGGCGCGCCAGCTCGTGAAGGAAGGCGTGAAGGAGATCAACCTGATCTCCCAGGACACGACCTTCTTCGGCATGGACACTTGGGAACAGCGCCCGAATCCGCGCACGCCTGTCGATTCCTCGCGCGGCACGGCGCTCACGACGCTTCTCCGCGAACTCAACGCCATCGAGGGCGACTTCTGGATTCGCCTGCTCTACACGCACCCCGCCCACTGGTCCGACGAACTGATCAAGACCATCGCCGAGTGCCCGAAGGTTGCGCGCTACATCGACATTCCGCTGCAACACATCAGCGACCACATGCTCGGCCTGATGCAGCGGGAGACGAGCGGCGCTTATATCCGCGATCTCATTAAGCGCATCCGCGCCGGCATCCCCGGCATCGCGGTGCGCACGACGTTCATCGTCGGCTTCCCTGGCGAAACCGAGGCCGACGTCGAGGAGCTCTGCCAGTTTATCCGCGAAGCAAAGTTCGAACGCCTCGGCGTCTTCCGCTACTCACAGGAGGATGGCACGCGCGCCGCGAAGATGACGGAGCAACTCGCGCCCAAGGTGAAGGAAGCGCGCTGGCACCAGACCATGGCGCTGCAGCAGGAAATCGCGCGCGAAGTCTCCAAGCGCTCCGTCGGCCGCAAACTGCGTGTGCTCGTCGAGGAGCCTGGCGTTGCCCGCGGCGAAGCGGACGCGCCCGACATCGACGGCCGCGTCTATGTGTCGAAGAGTTTGCCCGTCGGCGAATTCGTCGAAGTGACGATCAACGCCTTTCACGACTACGACCTTTTGGCCCTACCTCAGGGCCAAGAGCCAGTCGTCTATAAAGTAGCCAAGCAGGCGCAGTGACGTGTAGTTTGCGGGGCAGATTCGGCCCCAACCCTGCGTGATTCACCTGCCTCGCTTTACTCTCTGGCTGTTCAGCGGATTGCTGCTGCTGCCGTGGCTCGTCGTCCTCTACGTCGCGCGCCCGGCGTCCGTTCCGGCGCTTTCGACTGCGACAACCAAGGAGGCCGGAAACGGCGGGATGCTGGAAGCGAAGAGCGGGCCGTGGGGCAAGTTGACGTTTGAGCGCGTGCTGATCGAGCCGCCCGAATCCCTCATCGCCCCGCCCAGCGCTTCGCCGGCGGCACCGGTGTGGCTGTTCCGGGGGTTCACCGCCGACGAATTGCGCGCGTGGTGGCGCAGCGTCGGGCTCGAGGCCGCGCAACTGTCCCAGATTCTCGCGCCAGACCGCTGGGAAATCTCCGCGGATACGATTCTTATCCGTCCGCCCGAATCGTTCATCACCGCGCTCTCTGCCGAAGTGCGCGCGAAGATCTACACGCAGCTCGGCGATTTTCCCGAAAACACGGATCAGGCCTTCCCCTTCCGCTTCCGCGCCGACATCGCCGATGAATGGTTCCGCGACAGCGAACTCCGCCCGGAGACGGTCGCCCTGGTGAAGCGCTACCTTTACCGCCGCGGCACCTCACTGATCTTCTCCGACCTCCAGGTAATTTCGAGCCAGCTTCCCACGCAGACCGAGCGCGTCCGGCTCGTGAAGACGCTCTCGCGCAAATCCACGCTGATGGTCCGGTTGCACCTGCACCCCGGAGTCGATCTCGAGGCGCTCGACCAATACTGGAGCCGCGGCCAGCGGGCCCGCGACATCATGCCGTTCATCCGCTCCATCGTGCCGAAACAAGGCGAGGCCACGCTCGACGTCATCCACCTGTTGCCGCGCCTGCCCCGTTCGCTGCTCTACACCTATCCCCTCGCGAACCAGGCCGGAGCGACCTCGTTCCTCGACTGCCACTGGACCACGCTCAATTTTTTCAACACGCAGCCCGATCCCCGCTTCGAAGAGATCGACGAGGTGAAGCACGCGCTGCTCAACGAGCATTTTCCGGTGACCGGCCGGCCGACCTTCGGCGACCTGATCATGCTGACCCGGCGCGACAACTCCGTCGTGCACTCGTGCATCTACATCGCCGACACGATCGTCTTCACGAAGAACGGCGCCTCCCCCAACGCGCCGTGGATTCTCATGGAACTTCCCGATGTGATCGCATTCTACCCGTCGGACGAGCCCCTCGACGTGCAATATTATCGGTCAAAGCGCATCGCGGCGGAGGGCTGAGCCGTCCGGGTTGGCTCCGGACCGGCCGGCCGCACTCGCACCGGTCAGGCCACCGCTCCGCGCCGCACAAATTCCGTGATGATGCCGTCGAACGAACCGTTGGTGAAAAACACCACCACTTGCGGTTGGCTCGTCTCCGCGCGCGTGTTCGCCACGAGTCGGTCGAGCAACGCCGCATTCGCCTCGAAAGTGTAGCCGTGCACGCCCTGGGTCCCGAGGAATTGAATGATGGCCTCCGGATCGAAACGCTCCTCCGGTTTGAGCTGATTCGCCCGCGCCACCGCTCCGAGATAAACCTCATCCGCCCGCGCGAGCGCCCGTTTGAACGCATCGAGCATCACGCGCCGGCGCGACGTGTTGCTGCGCGGCTCGAACGCCGCGTGAATCACGTGCCCGGGAAAGCGCGCACGAAACGACGCGAGCGCCTCCGCCACCGCCGTCGGATGGTGCCCGAAGTCCTCGATGACCTTCAACCGCGGCGTGTTCACGAGCAGTTCCTGCCGGCGCTTCACTCCGCGAAAGCGCGCGAGTGCATCGAGCTTCAGCGTCGTGGATCGTTTCTCGTCCGGTGCGAGATTCGGCAGCGCTTCGCCGGCGGGCACCGCCCACAGGCTGAGCTGCGCCGCCGTCGCGGCCATGGCGGCGTTGCGCGCGTTGTAGAGCCCGGGCTGCGTCCATTGCACCTCGGCCCACTTTTCTCCCCTCCACGTCAGCGTGAATGAAGCGCCCTCGGCGCTCTCGGTAAAATTCGTTATCCGCACCTCGCAATTCTCGCCAAGACCGACGCGCACGATCCGGGTCCAACCGAGCGGTCCGAGCGACGCCAGATTGTCATCGTCACCGTTCATCACGATCCACCCGCTGCGCGGCACGATGCGCGTGAGGTGAAAAAACGTGCGCTTCACGTCGTCGAGGTCGCGAAAAATATCCGCGTGGTCGAACTCGAGGTTGTTCAACACCGCGATGTGCGGCGTGTAGTGAATGAATTTCGAGCGCTTGTCGAAGAAGGCGCTGTCGTATTCGTCGCCCTCGATCACGAACGGATCGGTCGCGCTGCCGAGATGGCTGCCGGCGGGCGGATCCTGCGGCACGCCACCGATGAGAAAGCCGGGATCGCGGCCGCTTTCGCGCAGCAGAAACGCCGCGAGCGCCGTCGTGGTCGTCTTGCCGTGCGTGCCGGCAATGACGATGTTCTTCCGCCCCTTGAGCACGAAGTCCGCCAGCAGGGCCGGCAACGACGTGAACGCGATCGCACGCCTGTCGAGCAGCCACTCCACCTCGACATTGCCGCGGCTCATCGCGTTGCCGACGACCACGAGGTCGGGCTTCAGTCGCTCGAGCCGTGCGGCGTCGTAGCCTTCGTGCAACTCGATGCCGGCCGACGCCAGCACGCCGCTCATCGGCGGGTATATGCCCTTGTCGGCACCGAGCACCTCGTGCCCGTTCGCACGGGCCAGCAGTGCCGCATTGCCCATCGCCGTTCCGCAAATGCCCATGAAATAGATTCTCATCGCAGGTCTCGCGTGAGAGTCCGCATTTTCGCCGCCGCTCGTCAACGGATGAAAGCAACCGGCGGTCGAGCGCAGCGCACCGGGCGTTTACCGGAGGGGCGGCGCGGTGGGGTTCCGACCTACCGGCGGGCAACCGAGCCGATGGTGCGGCGTGGCATGGTCGGCTATGCTGCACTCCGCCTACCCCGACCGCAAATCGAGCCGCCCGACGGTGGTGCATCGTCCGGCGGCTCGGCGTCGGACTCGCTCCCGCTCTACCCCGCGGGAGCGAGTTCGATCGCGCGGCGGGAACCCTGGCCGCGCGAACCGATGGCCTCTCCGCGCTCCGGCGCAGCCCGGCCAAATCGCTTGAGTTGCCGCAAGCCGTTCAATTCCACTTCAGCAGGTGGTCGGGCACATCCCTGTGCGCGACGCGGGCGCGGCGCCGGCCTCGATCCCCATGACGCGCAGCGAGACCTTCGCGTCCACCTCAGGCGAGCAGTCCGCGGGAGGCCGCGCTACAGTCGGTCTCATTTCCGCGCGCTGCCGCGGCGTCCGCCGGTGGAACGGCGCGGTTTGCCTTTGCTCGCGCTGGCCCACGAGCGACTCGGCGCTGATTTGCGCTTGCGGCGGCCTTTGACGCGCACGCCGTCTTCGCGCGCCTCGGAGAGGCCGATGGCCACGGCCTGCTTGCGCGACTGCGCATTGCCGCGGCCGCGTTTGAATTTGTGCATCTCTTCGCGCACGTAGGCGCCGGCCTGCGTCGATGACTTGTTCCCGCGCTGCGCCCGGCGGCGCGCGCTCTGTCGGGTGGATTTCGTGGGCATAATGGAAGACGACGTTCGCCGCAGGGCGCACGCATTGACTCATGCGCGGGGCTCTTCGGGACGACTGGTTCGTGCGGACTACACGATGAAGCGCGAACGCTTCTGCGCGTATCGCCCGTCGCGGATGCGCGCGAGCTTCGCCGCCTCGCGTGAGGCGGGCCGCGCACCCGGCGCGGTCAAGCGGCCGCGCGGACCGACGGTGCTGTTGGCCAGCGCCGAAGCGAGACCGTCGCGGCCCGCTCCGGGTGCGCCGATGCCCGCACGAGGTCGGGAACGACGGGTCGATTTCGTGACCGTCGCCACGCGCGACTTGCGCGGTCGATCGACGGGCTCGGTTGCGACGCGCTTAATTTTTTCGGCGACGCGTTTGAGACTGCGGCGCTTCGGAGTGGTGCTGTCGTCCGGGACGCGGACGCGCGTGCGGTTGCGCTCGCCGCGGACGACGCGGGAGCGGGAGATCGTGGTGGTCATGGAAAATCGGTTCAGGCCAGACGCGCCATCGGGAAACGGCGCCGGTCCGGTGGGTGCGCAGGCGCGGCCTGCGCATTTTCCGCGTGCCAGACCCAGAGCTGGAGCTCGGCTTCGGCGCGGATGGATTCAGGGGAGCAGCCCTCGTGCTCGGCAATCATTCGGGCATAGGCGTCAACTTCATCGGCCGGAGGGCGGAGGACGGCGGCGACGAACGAGCGGACGCGCGAGTAGGCGGAACGCATGGCTTTCGGGGAAAAACGACTGGGGGAAGGGTCGGTCGCCAGAGGCGGCAAGCGCAGTTGCCTGGCGCGGACGGCCGCGCTCAGGCAACGAAATCAAATCGCCCGCGGGCGTTCGGAAACGGCTCAGTCGATCGACTGCTCGATCTGCTTCGCTTCGCTGAGATGCGCGCGCAGGTTCGGGAGCGTCTTGTTCGCAAAGGCGCGAAGCTGCGCGTTGCGATCGTCGTCCTTCACGATGTCTTCGAGCATCTCGATCGCTTCTTCGTGTTCATCGACCATTGCCTTCATGTAAGTCTCGTCGAATTCCTCGCCGCTCTTGCCCATGAGTTTTTTATACATGCGGTCGTCCTTGGCGGAGTTGGCATTCATTCCCATGCCGCTGTGGGTCGAGGACGAAGCCGTCGAACGGCTTCGGTCACTCGTGGCCGCCGCGGTTGAGCGCTCGGTCGTCGAAGCGGAGAGGCTGCCGTCCCTGTCGGTCTTCGCCGGCTTGGTTGCGTCGGTGCTCCGCGCATCCATCGAGCTGGCGCGTTCCGAGGTCGAGCTGGCGAGTGTGCTCGCATCGGCCGCGAGCGTGCCGCCGGAAGCGACGGTCATGAATTCGTGCCCGGCCTTCGAGTGGTCGGATACCATTTTTTGGGCGTAGGCCTTCACTTGGGCGTTGGTGGCGCGTTCGACCGCGAGCTGCGAAAGCGCGACTTCGCGCTGGTTCAACTCGGTGAATTTCTCGATGAACTTGCGATCCTGGCGGCTCATGCCGGCGGTCTCAGCATCGCGTTTCATCGTGGAGCGGTCGCTCGCGCGATCGCTCGCGCGCTCCTGCGCGCGGGTCGAGCCGGTGGTCGCGGGCGTGGTGGAACTGGATGACTGGGCAAAGCCGGAGAGAGCGGCGGTGCCGAGGATCACGCTGACCGCGCCGAGGCGGGCCATCGTGGTGAAGGAGGTGAAACTTTCAGTGGTCATTTTCATAGCACCTAGACTCTAGTCCGGCCCGGCCCGGCTGCCTATCGGGCCGCGGTCGCAGCTTCGCTAGGGAACGACTCCTGCGGTAACTTTACGGTGCGGGTCTCGGGGCCTCGTAAAACCCGCCGCGCGCGCCACGACGCGCAAATCGTCCACAAACGCCGCCCGCGCCGCGGCGCGGGCCGCGCCGGACGAGCGCAGAATCGACGACGGATGCACCGTGGCGACGAACGCCTCGGCCCATGGCACCGCGAGAATCTTGCCGCGTTCGCGCGTCACACGAAACGCCGCGCCCATGAGCGACTGCGCCGCGGTGGCGCCGAGCGCGACGACGAGCCGCGGCTGTAGCAGCGTAAGTTCCGCTTCCAGCCACGGGCGACAGGCCGCCGCTTCGCGCGCGCTCGGTTTTTGATGCAGACGCCGTTTCCCGGCGGGCTTCCACTTGAAATGCTTCACTGCATTGGTGACGTAAACGTCCCCGCGTTCGAGGCCGGCTTCCGCCAGGGCCTCGTCAAGCAACTGGCCGGCCGGCCCGACGAACGGCCGGCCCGCGCGATCTTCCCGGTCGCCGGGTTGCTCGCCGACGAAAACCACGCGCGCCTGCTCAGGACCCTCGCCGAACACCGTCTGCGTGCCGACGCTGTAAAGCGGACACGCCGTGCAGCGCTTCGCGCGCCGCGCCAGCTGCGAAAGCGTGAGGCGGCCAAGTCGGGCGAGCGCGGATGCCTGCGAGTCGTCCATCGGCTCCCTTTTGGTGCCGCCGCCCCGGCGACGGTTCCCGCGCGCCGCGCGCGTGGAATTTTTCCGGAGGGCATCCGCGGCTTCGGCCCGATGGCGGCGCTCGCGCGCTCTGGTTATTCTTCGGCGTCCCCCGGGCGGGGACCCACTATGGCAACCGCGACCGAACATACGCTCTCCCTCTGGCAGGATCATTCTCCCACCCAACCGGAAACCGCGCTCACCGAGAGTCTTCGCACCGACGTCTGCATCATCGGCGCCGGCATTGCAGGTCTGACAACGGCCTACCTGCTCGCCAAGGAGGGCCGCGGCGTCGTGGTGATTGACCAGGCCTCGCCCGGCGGCGGCGAGACCGGGCGCACCACCGCGCACCTCGCCAGCGCCATCGACGATCGTTATGCGATGCTGTTGCGCCGGATCGGCCGGGAAAAAGCCTCCCTCGCGGGCGAGAGTCACCGCGCGGCGATCGATTTCATCGAATCCACCAGCCACGCCGAAAACATCGAATGCAGCTTCCGGCGACTGGACGGGTATCTCTTTGCCGGCGAAAATCGGGACGCCGAGCGCCTCGAGCGGGAATTCGAGGCGGCACGCGAATGCGGCCAGCGCGTCGATTGGGTCGAATCTCCGGGCGGACTCGGTTTTCTCGGCCGCTGCCTGCGCTTTCCCCATCAAGCCCAGTTCAATCCGCTCGATTATCTCCGTGGCTTGCGCGAGGCGGTCGAGCGCTTCGGCGGCCGCGTTTACGGGAACACGCGCGTGCTCGAAATCGAGGAACACGATCACAACATCGTGCGCACGGATCGCGACGTGATGGTGCGCGCGCCCCACGTCGTCGTGGCGGCCAACACGCCGTTCAACGACCGCGTGACGATGCACACCAAGCTCTTCCCCTACCAAACCTACGCCATCGCGGCGACGGTGCCGGCAGGCACCGTGCCGGCCGCACTCTATTGGGACGATCTCGATCCGTATCACTACGTGCGCCTCACCGACGCCACGCCGGGATTCGAGACGCTCATCGTCGGCGGCGAGGATCACAAGACCGGCCAGCAGCCGCACCCGAATCCCGCGTTCGAAAACCTCGAGCGCTGGGCCCGCGAACGTTTCCCGCAATTGGGCACCGTCACGCACCAGTGGTCTGGCGAAGTGCTCGAGACGATGGACGGACTCGCCTCCATCGGCCGCAACCCCGGCAGTCGCGCCCACGTCTGGATCGCTACCGGCGACTCCGGCATGGGCATGACCCACGGCACGATTGCGGGCATGTTGCTGAGCGACCTCATTGTCGGCCGCGACAATCCCTGGCGCGAAGTTTTCGAGCCGTCCCGCGTGCCTCCCGCCGGCCTCGGCGAGATGGCGAAGGAAAATCTCAACGTCGCGCGCCAGTATTTCGATTGGGCCAAGCCCAGTGGCAACGCCGAGCGTGAGCCTGCCGCACTTCGCCCCGGTGAAGGCTGTGTCTTCCAGCGCGGCTTGCACAAGGTCGCGATTCACCGCGACGGAGATGGCACGCTCCACGAGCGCTCGGCCGTGTGCCCGCATCTCGGATGCATCGTCGAATGGAACGAAACCGAACATACGTGGGACTGTCCGTGTCACGGCTCGCGCTTCGAAGCCAAGGGCGAAGTCATCCACGGACCTTCGCCCGTCAATCTCGCCTCCGTCCCACCGGGCTGACGCCATTCGACCAGACCAACGAACCACGAATTCACCCGGAACGATTCATCAGCCGCAATTTCGCGAGGAGGCAAAAGGCGGGATGGAAGATCCAGCTGCCGCCAACTCGCCGCAATTCCCCTTCGGTGTCCGTTCGCGTCCACTCTTGGTTAAGAACCTTATCCCTCACCGCACGCTCCCTGCCTCTCATGCATCTTAAGCCGCTCCACCGCGTCCTCGTCGAGCGTCGCGCCCCGCGTCATTTCAGCGATCCGCCGCCGCCCGATGGCGTGCTGCAGATGATTCTTCACGCCGGGTTGCAGGCGCACAATGACTACCGCGTGAAGCCCGCGCGCTTCATCGTCGTGCGCGACTCCCGCAAACGCGCCCGCCTCCGCCGCGCCGCGATGAACCAGCCCTGCGTCGGCGAAGCACCGGTGGTCCTCGTTGCCTTTGGCCATCCCGAACAATGGCGCGAAGTGCTGGATGACACGCTCCACGACGACGCCGAGCACACTAACTTGAACTCGCGCCGGCTCGAGCCGCAGCGCCAGCGCGTGACGGAGTATTTCGAACGCACGCCGTTGCGCGTGTGGTTGCACCGGCACGTGATGATGTCGTTTACCTGCATGATGCTCACGGCCGAAGCGCTCGGTTGGGACACGTCACTCGTCGAACGCTTCGACCCCGCGGCGGTCGCCGCCGTGCTCGGCCTGCCCGCGGACGCGGAGGTCGTAGCGATGCTCGCCATCGGCCGCGCCGCCAGCGCCGAAATGCCGGCCTACGATACCACCTCCCTCGCGAACCTCGTCTATAACGAGCGCTACGGCGAGCCGTGGCAGGGCTGAGCGTCGTTCCCCGGGTCAGCCCTCAGCACTCCGCGTTGCGCACTCCGCGTTCCGCATTTAGCGTTCCGCGTTCAGCCGTCAGCGTCGCAGCAATCTACATTCGGCATTCCGAACGTTTGTCATATAATAGATGACAAACCGGCGCGGTTCTCAGGATACTCCCAACGGCGGCGTGCCGATGTCGCGGCCGCTTTCCCGTGCGACCATCCAGCCGATCACGAGCATGGTGCGCTCGGCGTCGAGCATCGCGGTGCGGGCGACGAAACATTGGTGGATGCGTTGACGCGGCACGGCGAGGAGCCGTCCGAGTTGTGCCTTGGTCCCGCGCGCGCGCAGATGCGGCCGTATCCGCCGCACGAGTTCGTTCCACAGCGGCGTGTCGACGCCCGGATGTAATACGTGGCAGCGCCCAGTCCGGGCGTTCTGCTGCCGGATGCGTTCTCGTCGCCGGACCTTCGCCGCGACGCGGGCCGATTCAACGGCCGCATCGAACAAAGCCACCAACGGCGCAGCGATGAGGTTCAAACTGGGGGGAATTTCGTTTCGGGGCATAAATGGTCTTTGTCATCTATTATATGACAAGCTGCTACGGACCGCCGCGGTCCAACGGGCTGCGCACGCCGAGACCGGGCTTCTTCATGCAATGCAGGTAAATTTGGGTGGTCCGGATATCCGCATGCCCGAGCAGTTCCTGCACCGTCCGCAAGTCGGTTCCTCCGTCGAGCAGATGCGTGGCGAAGGAATGGCGGAAGACATGCGGAGTCACGCGTTTGTTGATGCCCGCCGCGGCGGCGGCTCTGCGCACCGCATTCTGGAAAGCCCCGTCGAGGGTGTGGTGGCGCCGGACGATCCCGCTCGCTGGGTCGCGGCTCGCCTCCCGCGACGGAAACAACCACTGCCATTCCCAACGCACGCCCGCGTGCTTGAATTTCTTCTCGAGCCCGTCGGGCAGCCACACCCCGGGCAAACCGATTCTCCGGTCTTCCTCGTGCAAGGGACGCAAACGCTCCAACTGCTCCCGCAAATGCGGCACGAGGATTTCCGGGATCACCGTGATGCGATCCTTGTCGCCTTTGCCTCCTTTCACGTGGAGCTGACGACGTTCGAGATCGAGGTGATGCACGCGCAACCGCAGCAATTCCATCAACCGCAACCCCGCGCCGTAGGCCAGCTCCGCCATCAACCGATGGGTGCCGCTTAACTGGGCGAATAATCGCCGACACTCGTCATGGCTCAGAAAAACCGGCACGCGCACCCGCGGCGTCGCCCGCTTGAAGTCCATTTGTCCGAGGTCGCGGCCCAGCGCCTCCTGCATCAGGAAGACCAACGCACACAGCGCCTGCCGTTGCCCAGAAGCGCTCGCCCGCCCTTGCACGGCGAGGTCGGTGAGGAATTTCTGCACTTCCTCCCCGCTCGCCGCATACGGTGACTTGGGCAAAATGAAATGCGCGAAACGCCGGGCCCATGAACGGTAGCTGTATTCCGTGCGCCAGAGTAGACCGCGCAGCCGCATCGTTTTGATCAGCGCCTGCTCCCACTCCGGCCCACCCAAGTCTTCCGCCGCCGGCTTTGGCTCCATTGGACGTAAATTTTGGGGCCGGCTGCGAGGGCGGGCCGCCGGCTCCGCGCGCACCGTCCCGCGGGGAGCCGCTCGATCTCCGCGCGTCTCGGCGGGTCGGTCACTTGACCCGCGTTCACCATCATCCCTCGCCCGCGCCGCCCGCACGAACCAACGCAGCGCTTCCCGCACCGGACCAGCGCGCAAGGGCTCCTGCTGCTCCACATACAGCTTGGCCAGCCGAACGGTTACCGGCACATGCTGCGTTTTGCAGTATTTGAGCAGGCCAATAATTTCCCTGCGATAGGCAGCTTCATCAGCCGTGCTCAAGCCTGCGCACGCCAACGCGTCCTTCCATTCGGGAAAAGATAGGGGCTGGTTGTCCATCGGAAGACACCGGCCCCAGTGCGATGCCGAGTTGAGCTTTATGCCGGTAAAAATCAACGCGCAAAAAGCTCAACCCGTCAAAGTCGGGAGTTGATTTTCAACAGGTTATCAGGCTTCGTTTCTCTCCAGATGACACCGTTGTTATCATCAACTCAGTTGAGCTGAATAT
>PNJQ01000101.1 GCA_013821985.1 Opitutus sp. | reverse complement strand
TTATCACGCGCAATTAGCTGACGCACTTCCACGATGCGCGGTCGGGTCGGGCATTGTCCGACACGCACGGCAGTGATGCGGTTAGTCACACGCGCGGGAGTTCGCGCGGGAGGAAAACCAATAGTGAACTACAACTACTCGCACTCGTTGCGGGTGGCGCGAGCGTCCCTATGTGGCGCCGTCGCGACCACCTTTGTCCATCTCTCGAGCTTTGGCCAAGCCAGCTCGACCCCGCCGGCCCCCGTCGTGGAATCCGGATCGGAAACGGTGACACTGCAGGCGTTCGAAGTCACCGGTTCGCGCATCAAGCGGCTGGATTCGGAGACGGTCAGCCCGGTGGTCGTGCTGCGCGCCGAGGACTTGCGCGCCGCGGGCTTCACCACCGTCGCCGATGCGATCCGCGCCCTGCCGTTCAACAACGGCCAGGCGCTCACGCCGACCGACTCGGGCACGAGCTTCACGCCCGGCGTGAACGACCCATATCCGATGTTCTGGTATGTCCGCCTCGAACGGCAGTTCTGAGTTTTGGTTCGGTTAGTTGTGTTCAGGAGGACCGGGGCGGTCACCGCCCGGTCCTGCCTCAGTGAAGCGGCGCCACGCACCGCTCGTCGCCCTGGAGTTCGCTCCGAGGTAACGGGCGGGGCGGGGCGCCATTTTTTCGCTCCACGTGCCGTGCGTTGCGGTCTGGATTCGCCGCGCGTTTTGACCTGTTCGTCTTACGACGTGCATGCGAGACCGACGGCCCGTTGAGCTTCGGCGCGCTGCGGCGTTCCGTCCGCGAACCTCCCGTGGCCCCTGCGCGGGAGAACACCAACACAATGAATAACTACAACTCGCATCCCTCGCGGATGGCGCTGGCGCCTGCTTTCGGCGCTTTGCTTGCCGTCCTGACCGCGACGCCGGGCTTTGCCCAGCAAACTCCGCCTGCGACTGAGAATGAGACTGTCACGCTGCAGTCCTTCGAAGTCACTGGCTCCCGCATTCGCCGCGTTGACGCGGAAACTCCCAGCCCGGTCGTCCGCATCACGCAGGAAAGCCTGCAGAACACCGGCTTCTCCACGGTCGATGACGCCCTGCGCGCCCTGCCGTTCAACACCGGTGCGGCCATCACCCCGATCTCGTCGGGCAACGGCTTCGCCTCCGGCACCTCGACCGTGAATTTCCGCGGTCTGGGCAACAACAACACCCTCGTCCTCATCAACGGTCGTCGCGCGGCCCCGTCGGGCGCCGGTTCGTTCAACGGTTTCCAATCCGTGGTCGATCTGCGCCAGATTCCGACCAGCGCGATCGAGTCCGTCGAAATCGTGAAGGACGGCGCGTCCGCCATCTACGGCTCCGATGCGGTCGCCGGCGTGCTCAACATCAAGTTGAAGCGCGACTACACCGGCGTCGGCGTCGATGTCTCGTTCGGCAACACCTTCGGCGCCGACTCGTTCGAGCGTTCGGCGTTCATCATCGCCGGCGCGACGACGGGCAAGACGAGCCTCACCGCGATGGCCGACTTTTATCAACGCAACGCGATCAAGGACGTCGATTACTCCTGGTCCCGCACGGCCGATCTCCGCGCCAATAAAAACGGCACGGGCCAGATCGAGACGGATGCGTCCGGCACGGTCATCACCGGTGTCGATTGGCGTTCCTCCAGCACATTCCCGGCCCGCTTCTTCATCCCGGGCACGAACACGATCATGACTTACCTCAACCCCACGACCGACCCGACGCCCACCAGCGCCGTCGCTCCGTCGCGGGCCACCGGTGCGGGTTGGTATGATTTCCAGCAGGACACCTTCCTTCTCCCGTCGCAGCAAAACTACGGCTTCTCGCTCTACCTGAATCACGAGTTCAGCGACAAGCTCAGCGGCTTCGCGGAAGTGTTCTATCGTCGCGTCGAGGCCGTCAACGGTGCCGCTGCCTCGCCGTTCACCGGCACGGACCGTGGCGCGGGCACCAACGGGCGCCTGCTCGTTCCCGCTTCGAATCCCTACAATCCGTATGGCACGCGCTACTTCGGCAACGCCGGCCAGGCGATCGAGCTCAGCACGCTCCGCCTCGTCAACGCTGGCCTCCGCGTCCGCGACACCGCTTCGGATTATCCCCGCCTCCTCGCCGGTTTGAAGGGCGAGCTCGGCGGCGATTGGAACTGGAGCGCCTCCGCCATGTATGCGCAGGGCACGTTCTTCGACTCCGCCCCCGGCACCGCCTTCGACAGCCGCGTGCAGGAAGCCCTCAACGGCGTCATCATCAACGGCCAGACGCGTTACCTGAATCCGTTCGGCGCCGAAGACCCGCTCATCACGGATTACTACTCCGGCACCAATCCGACCCGCACGAAGTTCACGGGCAACATGTATGACCTCACCGCCAGCGGCAGCCTGTTTGAGATGCCCGCCGGCAACGTCGGCCTCGCCGTCGGCACTGAGTTCCGCAAGGAATCCATCACCGACATCCGCACGCTCGAAAACGAAAACGGCAATGTCGTCGGCGGTTCCGAAGGCTTCGGCTTCACCGGCAAGCGCAACGTCACGTCGTTCTACGCCGAGTTGAGCGTGCCGCTCCTGAAGCAGCTCGAAATGCAGCTCGCCGCCCGCCACGAGGATTACTCCGACTTCGGCACCACCACCAAGCCGAAGGTCGCGGTCGCTTATCGCCCGACGAAGTGGCTCATGTTCCGCGGCTCCTACTCGGAATCGTTCCGCGCGCCTGACCTCCAGTTCCTCTACAGCGCCGGCTCCGTCAGCTTCACGTCGGGCGCGGTGTTCGATCCGCGCCGCCCGGACCAGCCCTCCGCCCAGCTCAAGACGCTCGGCCGCGGCAATCCGGCCCTCCAGCCGGAAGAGACCGAGACGCTGTCGTTCGGCACCGTGTTCGAAATTCCGAAGGGCCCGCTCAAGGGCGTCGCCTTCGACGTCGGCTACTTCAAGTTCGACCAATCGAGCCTGATCACGCGCGACAGCGCGCAGTTCACCTTGACCAACGAACTCACGCTTCCGGCCGGCCGCGTCGTGCGCAAGCCGCTCACGCCCGCCGAAATCGCCGCCGGCATCACCGTCGGCACGATCGATTACGTGAGCACCGACTGGTATAACTCCAGCAAGCAGATCTACGAGGGCTACGACTTCGGGGTGTCCTATACCCTGAAGACGCAGAAGCTCGGCCAGTTCCGCTTCGGCGCGGAAGCGACCTACGTCGCCAACTTTGAACGCGAGAATATCAACTCGCTCGGCGCGACCACGATCACCGACCTCGACGGCACGGACGGTTCCGCGCTCTGGCGCGGTAACTTCACCGTTGCCTGGCGCAAGGCCGACTGGGCCGCGTCCGTGTTCGTGAACTACCTCGGCGAAATGCCCACGACGGTCCTTGTCAGCGGCACCACCTCGCCGAAGCAGGAAGCGCAGTTCATCGTCAACCCGCAGGTCAGCTATTCCGGCCTGTGGGGCACGCGCGTCACCGTCGGCGTCCGCAACGTCCTCGACGAAGATCCGCCATTCTACGTTCCCGCCTCGCAGGGCTACAATGCCGGCATTGCGCTCATCGAGCCGCAATTCTGGTATGTCCGTCTCTCGCGCGAATTCTAAGCGCGGCTGGAACCAAGTTTGTCAACGGAGCCGGGCCTCGCGCCCGGCTCTTTTTTTGGCGGGCGTTGTCGGGCCGGTCCACGGGTTCGTCCACAGTTTCAAGCTGCTGGTCGAAATTCTCACCCCGCGTCGCCCCATCGGCGGTATTCTCCCGGCGATGAAGATCCGTGCGCTGCTCGCTTTCGTTCTCCTCGCCTTTGCCGTCGGCGCGAACGACGGACGGGCGGCGCCGGCGACTTACGCGAGCGATCAGGTGTCCGCCTTCTGGGGCCGTTACCTGCTGGGCAAGGACACGTGGTCGCGCGTCGTGCGGGTGGACAACGCGCGCCCCACCGCGCGATACCCCGCGGCGTTTTACGGACTCGTCTTCGAACTGGAGGGCATCCTCTGGTTCTACACCGAGACCGAAGGCACGCAGAGCCTGTCGCGGTCGCGCGGCCGCATCGGGCGGGATCGCGCCGAATTTCGCGAACTCGTGCAAACGCTCTCGCCAGGGTTCACCGCGGTCGCCGATGTCACCGACGAGTCGCCGCCCCTGTTCGCGCTGATCGACAACCGGCTGCCGCGCGGCTGCTTTCTGTTCAGCGTGCTGAACTGGCGGCGGCTCGAAAGCAAACGCCTCGGTTACTGTCAGCCGCGCTTGCTGACGTATTATGTCGCCACGCCAGAGGGTCCGCGCGGGCACACCGTGCTGATCTATCGGGGTGGGAAACGGACTTTTCTCTACGACTCCGCCAGCGAGTCACTTGAGCAGGAAATCGGCGCGTTGGACGACGACGACCCGCTCGGTCTCGCAACGCGCCTCGCCTCGAGCGCTCTTCCGCCCGTGTCCGCCAGCTTTCTTCAAATGCATCGCACGGGCTATCGCGTGAAGGAGCCGCGCATCATCCGGCGCTCGCTCCCGACGGCTGCCGTGCTCGGCGCGCCGTAGCGTCGGTGAAAAATGGGGCCGGATTGCCCTCGCCCCGATCGGACGCGATGACCGACCCCGAGGGCGAGCCGGCTCCAGTTGAACGAACCGACAATCTTTACTTGGCGGCGTCCGCGGGCAAACTCCGCGGCTCATGCTCAAGGAAGTTCTCCGCAATACCCTCGCCGCTATGGCCGGCGCCGTCACCGGCATCGTCGTCATCAGCTTGTTTCAGTTGTTCAGTGCGCGACTCTACCCGATGCCGCCCGGCCTCAATCCCGCCGACAAGGCGGCGATGGGTGAGTTCATCCGCACGCTGCCCGTCGGTGCGCTGCTGATCGTGCTCGCCGGCTACCTCGTCGGCGTGTTCGCCGGCGCCTGGATTTCTGCCCGTCTTTCCCTGACTCATGCGCGCCGCCAAGCCGTGATGGTCGCGGTGCTCTTCGCGGTCGCCAGCCTGCTCAACCTGATGTCGTTTCCTCACCCGGCGTGGTTCTGGGCGGCGAACTTCGCCGTCGTGTTCGCGGGTGGCTGGCTCGCTTTAAAGTTCCTGCCGGGCGGGCGACCGGGCGAGAATTGAAGCTGGACTGGCTGCCCTTTTCCCCTTCACCGCGCCCGTCATGTCTGAAATCCAACGTCTCCGGCAGATCGCAATCACGACGAACGACGTGCCGGCGCTCGCCGCGTTCTACCGCGAAGTCGTGGGCCTGACGCCGCTCTTTGATGCGGGGCCGAACCTCTCGTTCCTCGAGGTGGGTGGCGTGCGGTTGATGATCACCCGGCCATCCGCCCCGGAGCTGGATCACGCGGCGTCGGTGTTTTATTACTCTGTCGCCGATCTCGAGACGGCGCACGCGGCGATCAAGGCTCGCGGCGCTCGGGAGGAGCGTCCACCGGGCCTCACCGCAAAAATGCCTGATCACGAATTGTGGACGTCTTTTTTTCGTGATCCGGACGGCAATCTCTTCGCGCTGATGTCCGAGAAGCGCTGAGTCGTCGCACCCGGCCCAGCCTTCAACGTGGATCGGGCCCGCGTGGCTGCCGGGGAGTTTCCTGCGGGCGGGATGGTGCTCAGGCTCTCCGCATGAATCCCCGCCGCCAGTTTCTCTCCACCGCGGTGCTCGCCAGCGCCACCGTGGCCATCACACCGCTCCTCGCGCAGTCTGACGGCGCGCCGGCGAAACGAATTTCCGATCCCTCCGCGCCGCTCGACGCGGCGCTCGTGAAGGAATTCGTCACCGTCGGCCACGGCGACTTCTCGAAAGTCAAAGCCCTGCTCGATGCGCAGCCGCGCCTGCTCAACGCGACGTGGGACTGGGGTAACGGCGACTATGAGACCCCGCTTGGCGCCGCTGCGCACATGGGCCGGCGCGACATCGCACTCTTTCTGCTCGAACGGGGGGCGCGCGCGGATGTGTTTGCGCTTGCGATGCTCGGCTACGTCGAGGCCGTGAAAGCTATGATCACCGCACGTCCGGAGATTGCGCGTTGTGCCGGACCGCACGGCATCCCGTTGATCGACCACGCCGAGAAGGGCGGGGCGGAGGCCGCCGCCGTGGTCGCCTACCTGCGCAGTCTCGCAAGCTGAGGCGCATGTCGCGGCAATTCCTCTGCTCCCTGAGACCGGCCGCCTTTTAGGGGGGGGCGCTGTTCCGCCAGCGCCGCGCGTGAGTTCCCGGCGGCGACGGAGCGCCGCCCTCCCGCAGAACTTTGTGTTCAGTCCGTCCGCTGCGCTGTCAGGTGAACGCGCGCGAACTCCAACGCCGCGGCAATCAGCCGGCGCGACTCGTCGTTGTGCTGCTGACCATCGAATCCGTGCACCGCCTCCGGCGAATTGATTAGGGTCAGCGGCGCATTGGCGGCCAGCGCGGACGCGACGAGCCGGTCGATGCTGCGGTTGATCACCGCGCCATCGCGACCGGCGCGAATCACGAGCCACGGCGGCGCGTCGGCACCAAGTGCGGCATAAACGTGGCTGGGTGAATACTGCGCCAGCAATTCGTTGCGCCTTGTCTCGTCGGCGACGGACGCGAGTTCATCCGTTAAATCGAGCAGGCCGTAGAAGTTCAAGAGGCACGCGGCGCGAGGGACGTCCGCGGCCAGCGCCGCCGCGTTCAGGCGACCGCCGCCGGAGAACGACCACACACAGAGCCGCTGCGGATCGATGCCGAGCTCGGCGCTGTGCTCGGCGAGGTAACGCAGCACCCGCTTCGTGTCGGCCGTGCCACTGAGCAAGCCGTCCCAACCGCGCGGGTAGCGTTTGTCCGGCACGACCGCTGCGAAGCCATGCGCCGCCGCGAGTTGACCCAAGTCTTCGAACCATTTCCAGTTTCGCGCGCGATCCGTTCCGCTGAGAAAAATAATCACCGGCAGGCGCGCGCCTGCGACGGCGCCGGCCGGCCGATACAGGTCGAACGCCAGCGTCGGTTCCATGTCCGGCGCGAACACGACGTTGCGTCGCTCCGCCGTCTCTTGCGCGGGGTGCGTGAGCGCGATGCGGACATTCTCGATTGGCAGAGGTTGCGCGATCGCTGAGGCGGCCGTGAGGGCGAGGAGGCAGAGCGAAATGATCTTCATGCGGCGCGAAGAAAGCGGAATTTATCGCGCCCGCCAACGCCCGACGATGGGCCGCGTGCTTCGTCCGGTGAATCGCGCGCCTGGGCGGACGAACCGGCCGGCGGTCACCGCAGGACGTGGGCATCTGCCCGTGCGGGACTCGCAATTCGTCGCAAACCCGGGCGCACGGAAAACAAAGTTCACCCGGCGCGCCGCTTGAATGCCGTATGCAACACCCCCGCACTCTCCTCGTTGTCCTTGTCTTGTCCGCGCTCGCGCCACTCCAACTCGCGGCACAGATGGCCGCGTCGATTCTCCCGTTCGAACTGGCGAACAACCTCATCCTTGTCGAAGCCGAGGTCGATGGCCGCAAAGGCCTCTTTTTCTTCGATAGCGGTGCGCCGCGCCTCGGCTTGAACTCCGCGCGCTGGCCCGAGCGAACCGCCGCCACCACGCCCGGGATGACCAACGCCGGCGCCACCGGCACGCATACTGGTCGGCAGACGACGGTGGCGAAATTTTCGCTCGGCCACGTGGTGCAGGAAAATGTCACCGCAGGCTTTCTCGATCTCTCCCACCTCGAGCGCGCGACCGGCAGGGAAGTGCTCGGTCTGATCGGCTATGAAAACATCCGCGATCAACTTGTCTGTTTCGACTACGCGGCGAAGCAGGTGAAGCTACTTCCGTCGATCGCGCTCGGCCATCTCCCTGCGCCCGTCGCAAGCATTCCATTCACGATGGAGCGACATGTCCCGATCTTCGCGGCGCTATTGAGCGACGGCACGAGCCTCAAGCTCGGCCTCGATTGCGGCGCCGGGGGTGGCATGCTCGACGCGAATCTCCGCGAGCAGCTCAAACCCCTGCTCCGAGCGGATGGCGCTCAGCCTGTTGCCGGCGCGGGCGGCACGACGAGCGGCGGCATGGAGCGCTTCCGCGGCGAACTGAAACTCGCCGACACCGTGTTCAAGGACGTCGCGTTCATGTTCATGCCGATGGGGCATTTCCGGGCGCAAGGTGCGACGTTCGACGGCGTGGTCGGCTACCACTTGCTCTCAGCGCGCCCGAGCGCGATCGACTACGCGAACAGCCGCCTGCTGTTCTGGTGAGCGCCGCGACTGCCACGTAGCGCGATCTTCGTCGTCACTCCCTGTAGCACGCTTGCAGGCGAAAAAAACGGGCGAACCTGCCGCGGCGGCGCAGATCCTCATTGCCTGCGAGCAGGCTCCTACATTAAGTCCCAACCCCCGCGCGTCATCCGGCAATACGAGCGTTGTTCTCCTCACCCGCGCGCGCTACCGTGCGGAAATGGCGACGATTTTGGGCATCGATATCGGTTCCTCCTCGGTGATTGCGGGCATCCTTCGCGACACCACCGTGCTGGCGGAGGCGCCTCGGCTTTTTTTCCGGTCCCGCCACGACGGTCCGCGCGTCGAGGTCGATCCCGATGAACTCCTCCGCGCGATCCGCGGCGCCATCGCCGGCCTCGGCAAGCAGGCGAGGGAAGTCGAATCGATCCACCTCGCCGTCATGTGTCCGGCGTGGGTCGCGATGGATCGCCTCGGTGCGCCGCTGACGCCGATCGTCACGCATCAAGACCGGCGCAGCGTCGCCCACGCGCGCGAACTCGAGAAGCGCCTCGGCAAACAAAAACACCTGCGCCTTAGCGGCTGCCGGCCGTTCCCGGGCGGCATCAGTTCGACCACCTGGGCGTGGTTCCAACAACACGAACCGCAACGTCTGCGTCGCGCCGATCTCGTTGGTCACCTCAACACCTTCCTCCACCGCCGAATGACCGGCGCGCGCGTCACCGATCCATCGAACGCGTCGTTCACCGGGCTCTACGAAACGCTCACGCTCCGCGGTTGGAGCAAGGAACTCTGCGCGAATCTCGGCGTGAGTCCCGCGCTGTTGCCCGAGGTGCACGATGCCGACGTGATCGGCGGACGCATCACGCCGGACGCCGCGCGCGCATTCGGCCTGCGCGCGGGCACGCCAATGCTCGTCGGTCTGATGGACGGCAGCGCCGGGATGCTGCTTGCCGGCGCGAAGGTCGGTCAGTTGTTCAATGTCTGCGGCTCCACCGACGTCCTTGCGCTCTGCACCGACCGGCCGAAGCCGCACGAAAAACTCCTTACGCGCGCTCTCGGCGTGCAAGGAAAGTGGCTGCAGGTCAGCACACTCGCGGCTGTCGCGTCGGCGATCTACTGGGTGCGTGACCAGATGTGCCCCACGATGCCGATCGAGGATTTCCGCGCGGAGTTTCGCCGGCTCGCGAAACTCGGTCCGAAAGCGTCGGGCACGGTGCGCTTCGAGCCCTACATGGCCGGCGAGCGCACGAGCATCGAGCAACGCCAGGGCGCGTTCACCGGGCTCACGCTCGCGAGCACACGCACGCAGATGCTCTCCGCGGTCGTCGAGTCGCTCATCACCGCCAGCGCCGACCGTCTGCCGTTGCTCGCGGGTTCCGGCACAAAATTGCTGCGCACCGTGGCAGTCTCAGGCGGCTCGGATCGCCTCGACGAACTCATGCGCCGCGATTGGCCCGGACGGTGGGCGTTTCGCCCCGTCACCGACGCGACGATGCGCGGCCTCGGCACGTTGACTCCGCGCGAGCGATGAGAAAAACGTCAGGGCATGCGTGATTCGCGGCGGGCCGTTGAGGGCAACGGCCCTACCTGCGGTGAGCGAAGAAAGTCTCACCCGCGCTCGGCATACAGCCGCCACAGCGCCTGCGTGCCGCAGTCGTCCCAGCCCTTCGCGCTGACTTGATCGTAGAGTTTTTTTGCCTGCGCGAGGCCAGGGAGGTCCAGTTTCATCTCCGCTGCCGATTCGAGCGCGAGCTTCATGTCCTTGATGAAATGCTTCACGTAGAAGCCGGGCGCGAAATCTCCCTTCAGCGCGCGCGGGCCGAGGATGTTCATCGCCACGCTGCCCGCGGCGCCGCCGCCGATGCTCTCGAGCACCCGCGTGGGATCGAGCCCGGCGCTCTTCGCGTAGGTCAGCGCCTCGCACCACGCCATCATGCTCGACGCGATCGCGACTTGATTCGCGAGCTTGCAATGCTGGCCGGCGCCGGCTCCGCCGTGCAGCGCGATGTTTTTCCCCATCAGTTCGAACAACGGCCGCGCGCGGGCGAAGGCCGTCTCGGCACCGCCCACCATGATGACGAGCCGCGCTTCGCGAGCTCCCACATCGCCGCCTGAAACCGGGGCATCGAGCGCTGCACAGCGCTTCGCCATCGACGCCTCCGCGATCCGGCGCGCCAGCGCGGGACTCGAGGTAGTCATGTCGATGAACACCGAGTCGGGTCGCGCGTGGGCGATCACGCCCTGCGGTCCGAAGTAGGTTTCTTCCACGTCGCGCGGGAAGCCCACGATCGTAATCACGAAATCCGCCTGCGCCGCCGCGCTGCCCGGCGTGTCGTGCCACGTCGCGCCGGCGTCGAGCAGCGCCTGCGACTTGGCCTTCGTGCGGTTATGGACATGCAGTGGGTGGCCGGCCTTTTGCAGGTGACCGGCCATGCTGCGGCCCATCACTCCCGTGCCGATGAATGCGATCGAGTGCGACGACATGCCGTCGAGCGCAACAAGTTCACCTGCTCGACGCGAAGGGAAAAATGCGCCAGACGCCGGCCCGGTGGAGATGCACGGTGGGAGGGGCTTTACGCCCCGACGCGCATCGGCGCCCAACGTCGGGGCATAAAGCCCCTCCCACCACGAGCGCAGTAGCGCCGGGCTCCGACCGGCGGTTCGCGCGGCATCATGCTGGTTCGCCGGTCGGAGACCGGCGCCACTTCTCGCTGCGCGAATTTCATCGCGCTGTTTCGGCGTGGACGGCGGGCGGGCCGCGGCGCACCCTCGGCTGGTCATGCTCGTGCTCAATGCGCTCGCGCCCACCTTCCTTATCATCGCGCTGGGCGCGTGGATGCAAAAGATCGGATTCGTGTCGCCAGGTTTTTTGCGCGAAGCGAACCGCATCACTTACTGGCTTGGGTTGCCGGCGCTGTTGTTCAGTCAGCTCGTGTCGTCGCTGCACGACGCGGCGGGGGCGGAATCGCTGCTGGTGGCGATGTTCCTCACCACGGCCGCGATGACGCTGCTCGGTTACCTGGTCGGCTGGATGTTGCGGGTGCCGGGCGCGACGATGGGGACGTTCGTGCAGGGCGCGTTTCGCGGAAATCTGGCGTTTGTCGGACTGCCAATCGTGTTCGCGCTGCCCGATGTGCCGCTGGCGGGCAGCAACCTGACGCTGCATGAAGCGGCGGTCATCGCCGTCGCACCGACGATGGTGCTCTACAATGTCGCCGGCGTGGTCGTGCTCACCATCAGCCAGCATTCGTTCGGAACGAGGATGATCTGGCCGGTGGTGAAACAACTGGCCGTGACGCCGCCGCTGCTCGCGACACTCGCGGGCATCGGCTTCGTGGCGATGAGCTGGAAACTGCCGTTCGCAATTTCGCGAGGGCTCGAAGCGCTCGGCGAAATGGCACTGCCGCTCGGGTTGCTCGGCGTCGGCGGTTCGATAGTCACCGCGAAACTGAACGGGGCGTTGCGCGTGCCGCTCGGATCCGCGCTGTTGAAATCGTGGGCGAGTGCGCTGGTCGGCTTGCTCGCGTCGCGCATGTGCGGTCTGGACCGGCCGGAGGAAGTGCTCGTGATGATTCTCGCGGCCGCGCCGACGGCCATCATTTCGTATTCGATGGCGCTCGAGATGAAGGGAGACGGAGAACTCGCCTCGACGACCATCGCGCTCAGCGTCGTGGCGTCGCTGGTGTCGCTCGCGACGATCGTGAGTTTCTTCTGAGGAGCGCGGCGCGCTTCCGTTGTAGGAGCCTGCTCGCAGGCGATAAGAACGTGCAGCCGCGGCGCGACTCCGGTCGCCGGCAAGCAGGCTCCTACAAGAAAACTGAGGTGCGGCAGACTGT
>PNJQ01000100.1 GCA_013821985.1 Opitutus sp. | reverse complement strand
TCCGACCGGCGACCCGTGCAGCGCGCACGAATTGCGCACCGGGCCCAATGCGCCGCGTTCGGTCGTGCCGCCGGTCCGAGACCGGCGTTACCTCCGAAGGCCGGCTGAAGCCGGCCCTACCTCGATCACCCGAACAGTTTCTTCCAGCGGGCGAACTGCCGTTTCAATTGCGCCGGTCCGGGCATGCCAGTGCCGCGCCGCCGCGCCATCGCCTTTTCCAACTGGAACGACTCGATCCAGTCCGGGCCGAACTTTGCGTGCACATTCTTCACTTCGTCGTGCGTCAGGCGATCGAGCGGCACGCGTTTTTTCTCCGCGACTTTCACGACCGCGCCGACGGCGTGGTGCGCTTCGCGGAACGGCACGCCGGCACGCACGAGATAATCGGCGAGGTCGGTCGCCAGCAGCGCGGGATCGGCCACCGCCGTCGCACAACGCTCGCGATGCACCGACATACCCGCGAAAGTGCCCGCGAGCACGTCGAGGAGCATCGCGGTCTGATCGTGCGAGTCGAACACCGGCGGCTTGTCTTCCTGCAGGTCGCGATTGTAGGTAAGCGGCAGGCCCTTCACGAGGGTGAGCAGGGTGTGGAGATTGCCTTGGAGTCGGGCGGACTTGCCGCGCGTGAGTTCCATCGAGTCCGGATTTTTCTTCTGCGGCATCAGGCTCGAGCCGGTGCAAAATGCGTCGGGCAGTTCGACGAACTTAAATTCCTGCGAGGCCCACAAAATCAAATCCTCCGCGATGCGCGACAGATGCACGCCGACGAGCGCGCAGGCCGACGCAAACTCGATGTAGAGATCGCGATCGCTCACGGCATCCATGCTGTTCTGCGTCACGCGCGGACGGCCCTTCGCGTCCACGAAACCGAGTTGCTTGGCCGAGAATTCGCGGTCGATCGGCAGCGTCGTGCCCGCAATTGCGCCTGAGCCGAGCGGACACCAGTTGGCATGATCCTGCACGACGACGAAGCGCTCCGCGTCGCGCTGCAACATTTCCAAGTAGGCAAAAAAATGGTGCGCCAAAAACACCGGTTGCGCGCGCTGCAGGTGCGTGTAGCCGGGGATAAGCACGTCGGCGTTCGCCTCCGCGATGCCGAGGATCGCCCGCTGCGCCCCGTCAATGCGTTGGATGAGATCGGTGCACGCGGCCTTGAAGTAGAGCCGCATGTCGGTCGCGACCTGGTCGTTCCGGCTGCGCGCCGTGTGGAGCTTCGCGGCGGCGGGCACACGCTGCGTCAGCGCCTGCTCGATGTTCATGTGCACGTCCTCGAGCTGCGTGCTCCACGTGAATTTGCCCGCCTGCACGTCGGCGAGGATGGCGTCGAGGCCCGCGTGGATCGCGTCGCGTTCCTTGGCGGTGATGAGGCCGACGTGCGCGAGCATGGCGGAGTGCGCCTTGCTGCCGGCGATGTCGAACGGCGCGAGCCGCGAATCGAACGAGACGGATTCGCTGAACTTGAGCATCAGCTCGGCGGGACCGGCGGAGAACCGGCCGCCCCAGGTGGCTTGCGCTTTCTTGGCCATAGAGCCGGGAAGCAACGGCGCGCGCGTCGGAGATGCAACGAGATTTTGGGTCGGTGCGGCTCAGGGTTGCGCGGATTCAAAGTAGCGCAGGCGTCCCTCCTGCGCTACTTGCACTTCCGATTTGCGGCGCCGCACCAGCGACCCATTGTCCCGCGTGATGTGTCGTGTGCTGCTGTTGTTCCTCGCTCTCGCTGCGTTCGCGCGCGCCGCGGATTCCCCCGTGGTCAACCGTGTGACGGTGCCGCCGATGAAGACGTCGATCTACGTCGGCAGCGTCACGCTCACGACCAGCGAGTTCAAACGCGATGGCGACCAATTCGCGGCGACTTACGAGGCGAAGGTATTCCCGTGGTTTTTCTGGAGCGAAACCGGCGGCATCACGATCACCGTGCCCGCCGCGGACTTCGAGCGGCTGGCGCAGGGCGAGACGGTCGAGTTCATCGGCGACGCCTTCAATCACAAGAACAAGCCCCGCAAAGTCACCGGCCGCGCACAACCCACCGGCGCCGCGACCGGCAAGTTCAAGGTTCGCATCCACGTTGACGACGTGGAACTGATCTTCAACGGCCCGTATCAGTTCGGCCCGTAGGTCTGCGCAGACGGAAGACGGAACTTACGATTCCGGCCAGTGGAACACGACCGGCGTTTCCACCTCGGGCGCGAGGCTCTTCTTCACCGGACACGCCAGCGCGGCGCGTTCGAGGACGCCTTCGGGATCCTTCGCCTTCGGGAACGGCATCCATACCTGACACGAAATGCGCACGATGCGGCGCGGAGCGTCGGCGGACATTTCCTTCGCGACCTCCCATTTCACGCCCGCGATGTCGAAACCGAGGCGGTTCTTCGCCGCGATCGCCATGGTCGTGACCATGCATGAACCCAACGACGCACAGAAAAGATCCGTCGGGGAAAACGCTGCGCCGCGACCGTGGTTGTCCTTCGGCGCGTCCGTCTCGATCTTCTGGCCCGACGGCCCGTGCGTGAGCTCACAATTGAATCCGCCTGTATAGATGCCGGTGCTTTTGACCATGCCGGAAAACAATCCGGAAATGCGCGTCACCGGAAGGCGAAATTCGATCGTGGTCCGATCGAATCACGAACCTTCGTCGGACCCGGCAGCTCGATTCGGACGGATCGTGCGGCCCGGCTTCCCGTTGGTTCGCGCGTTACTCGCCTTGCCCATCGCGCCCGAGCGCTCTCTTCAGCGCCGCCCACAACGCGGCGATGGTGAACCCGGCGAGCAGCATCGCGACGAAGAGTCCGGTGAGCAGGCGCGTGGATGACGCCCCGCCCGTGCCGCCGAGCGATTGGAGCTGCGCAAGGATGTCGCGCGCGAGCCGCATGAGCAGCACGATGACCACCACGCACGTCGCGACCACGATCCACATCAGCCACTTCGCGGGCGGCGCCGAAACCGGCGCGGCACGCTTGCCGCGCAAGGCAGGATCGAGGCGTCGGCGCTTGCTC
This sequence comes from Opitutus sp., assembly GCA_013821985.1. Lineage (GTDB taxonomy): Bacteria > Verrucomicrobiota > Verrucomicrobiia > Opitutales > Opitutaceae > Didemnitutus. The sequence continues at coordinate 9,186 of PNJQ01000100.1, read as the reverse complement.
ACGGGTTATTGCCCACGAACTTCCACGAGGTGCGGTAATCCTTCGGCAGTTTCGTGCCGCTGAGCCGGGCGCGCACCATCTCGATCGGCATTTGTCCACCGGTCATGATGCGGTCGTGAAATTCCTTTTCGCCCATCTTCCCGCCCTGCACGAGTTCGGCGTAGAGCGCGCGGAGCTGGATTGCGCCCATCATGTAGCCGACCTGGTAGAGCGGCGAGTAATCGCCGTTGAACGAGCGGCGCACTTCGCCGGTCGCGGTGTGACGATCATGGCCGACGCGATCGACGAGGAAGTCGATGCACTGTTGCGGCGTCCATTTGCCGAGGTGGAAATTGAGCGAGAAGATGATGCGCGCGCAGCGGTGCGAGCGCCAGAAGAGCGCGCCGGCGCGGTTGAGCGGCTTTTGCTGAAAGCCGAGATCCCAGAGGTGGAACTCCCACCACAGCGCCCAGCCTTCGACCCAGAACGGCGTGTTGAACAGATCGCGGTGCTGGTTGAACCGATCCGTAAACCAACCCTGCATGTGATGGCCGGGAATGAGTTCGTGGAAAACCGTCGCGCGGCAGACGTGCTGGTTGTTCGCCCGGAGGCTGTCCAACTTGTCCTGGTGATCCATCGTGTCCGTCGGAAACGACACGATGATGCGGTCGCCCCCGAGGAAGAACGGGCTGACCTTCTGCCGCTCGGGCGACATCATGGTCATGAACCAATCGTCGATCATGTGCGGCGGCACCGTGATGAGGTCGCGCTTCGTGATGAAATCCACCGCTTCATACGCGAGCCCCGCGATCATCTGCGGCTGGTCACCGGGCGCGACGTAGTCCTCCTTCATTTTCTCGAGGGCTTTCTTCCAGTCGTCACCGTAGCCGAGTTCCTGCGCGACCTTGCGCCACTCCGCTTCGCACCAGGCGAATTCCTTTTCCGCCACCGCGATCAACTGCTCCGGCGTGTAGGGAATCATCTCGCGCTCGAGATCCACCGCGAGGCCGTCGGCGCCGATGGGATCGCCGACGATGGGTTCGTCCTCGCCGGGTTTCGCTCCGACGATTTTTTCGCGGAGAAACTTGGCGTAATCATCGAGCGCACCGGTGAGACGCTTGTAAGGCTCGCGCGTCCACCAGCCGAATTCCGGATCGTAGCCGTCGTAATGCTTGAACCAATCGCCGAGCTGACGCGTCGTGGCGGCGATCTGGTTGATGGCGCGGAGCGCGACAATCTTGTCGGGCTTGATCGCGTTCTCGGAGGCGGGACCGCTGAGGCCCGCTTCGAGCGCCTTGCGCGCCGCCTCAAGCTGCACCCGCGCATCGGCGAGTGTCGCGGCGGAAGACTTGCCGTCGGGCTTGGCGTATTCGCGGCGCTTTTCCTGCAAGCCCGCGAGCTGCTCGAAGAACGGCAGCAGCGGGACCATCTCCGCCATGCGCTTCTGCTGACGCTCGATGAGCCCGAGGCGGTATTTGATTTCCGAGCGGAGCAAATGCCAGTCGATGCGGCCATCGACGCCGAGCGGATCGTAATTCATCGCGTCGAGCTTTTCGCCCCACGCGCGGTGAAATTCCGCCAGGCGCCGCAGTTGCAGCGGCGAACCGGGCACGGGATGCATCACCTCGAGACCGGCGCGGTCGGCGCGGAACCGCTCGACCAGCTCGCGCAGTTCGCTCGACTGCGGTTGCGCTAGCGCGGTGAGGTCCGGCACGTAGTCCGAGGCCGGGCGCTGCGATTGCGGCGGCTGGCCGTAGCGCAAGTCCACCTCCGCGGCCGAGAGTGTCAGCGTGGAAAAACCGAGAGTGGCAACGAGACAGCGAACAGCGTGATTCTTCATGGGCAACGGGGTCCGCGAAGTTTTCGGGGAAAAGAAAACGCCGCAAGCGCGGAGTCTTTTGCGGCCGACATCGGAAGAGATTGCCAGGTGGGAGGGGCTTTACGCCCCGACGTTTGAATCGCGAATCGTCAGTCGGGGCGTAAAGCCCCTCCCACCCGTTCGAAGCGCCGACCGCGGAAGGTTGCGCCGGCGCGTTTCGTTGCTCTTCTGCGGCAAGCGGAACGCGGCGCCGGTTGCTCAAACGCGCCGGGACGGCGCGTTCCACCCTACGTCCGCTCAGTCTTCGTCCTGCCACGCCGATTTCGGCGCCATGCGGAGCTTCGCGCGATAGTCGGCCGGGATCGGCGTTGCGACCATCTTGCCTTTGGCGTCCGTCGTCACGCAGACGATCGTGAGTTCGCCGCGCGCGAGGACGTCGGGCTCAAGTTTGCCCTTCGTCAATTTGCGGAACTGATAGACGAAGCTGATGGCGCGCGTCCGGATCTCCTTCACGTAAACCCGCACCTCGACGGTGTCGCCGAAGCGCAGCGGCGCGCGGAAATCGCACTTGGCGTTCACGCGCGGCCAGCCGACCGCGCCCGGCGCGGCGAACGCCGTCAACGGCAGTCCGAGCGAGCGGATGAAGGCCGTTTCGCACGACTCCATCCACCGAAAGTAGTTCGAAAAATGCATGATCCCCGCCATGTCCGTCTCGGCAAACTCGACGGTGCGGGTGATGGAGAACTCGGAGACCATGGTCCGAAAGATTTAGGGCGCACCGCGGTGAGGCAATGCCGGATATGCCGAACTGCCGGGGGCCGAAAGTGGGGGATTCCGGGATGCCGGCGGACTTGTCCGGTGCGAACGGGTGCGGTAGCTTCGCGTGATGAATTCCATTCTCCGCTCCACCGCCGGACTGCTGTTCGGCACGTCGATCGCGCTGAGCGCGGCGGCGTTTGAAGGCAAAGTTTCCCTCGCGATGAAGGGCGGCCGCGAGGCCGAACAAGTCATCGACTACGCCATGAAAGGCACCCGCGTGCGTCTCGAACCGAAGATGGCCGAAGCCGGCGGCACCGCGATGATCATGAATTGGGAAAAACAGGAGATGATCATGCTCATGCCCGAGCAGCGCATGTATATGGTGATGCCGATGAAGGCTCCCGCCGGTGCGCCGGGCGCCGCGGCCCGCGCTTCGGCCACGGAGCAAAAAGTCGAGAAGACCGGCCGCTCGGAAAAGATTCTCGGCTACGACTGCGACGAATACATCACGACCGATGACGGCAAAACCACCGAGATGTGGATCACGGAAGAACTCGGCAGCTTCGCCGGACTCGGCGGGGGCAATCCGATGGCGGGCATGATGGGCGGCGGCGGCGCGCCGGCGCCGGCGTCTTCGTGGGAAAACGCGCTGAAGAACAAGAAAGGCGCGTTCCCGCTGCGCGTGGTGAGCCGCGACGGGAAAGGCCGCGAAACTTTCCGCTTGGAGGCGCGCCAGATCGAGCCCGGCACGTTGCCCGACTCACTGTTCGCGCCGCCCGCGGGCTTCCAAAAATTCGCCATGCCGGCCATGCCCGGCATGCCGGCCGGTTTCGGCGGTTGATTCGAGGTCGATCCAATTCACGAAGGAGACGAGGCGGACCCGGTGCGGTCCGCCTTCTTGTTGCCGCCGGTCCGGCAAAATCCGCGTCATCACGGCGCCGCACCGCACGCCGCGCCATGGGAAAAAGCTCGGGCCAACCGGCCGGCGGGCCGCTGGAGGTTACGAACGCGAAAATTCCCCGCTGCCGCTGCGCGCCGCGGGGGGTTGCGGGCTTGACTCACGCATGGCGGAGCCGTTCGCTTGGCCATTCCAACCTCGGAGTGGTTCCTCTGGGTTTTCCAACACCAATAACTGCATCTGCACCATGCAAAAATCGTTTATTAAATTGGTCGCGCTGGCTGCCGTCGCGCTGGGTCTGATCACCCAGTCGATCGCGCAAGTCATCACGACGTCGCCACTCAACGGCACCGTGCTCAACGAGCAGGGTCAACCGGTCGCCAATGCGGCCGTCACGGTCGTCCACGAGCCCACGAGCTCCACGTATTCGGCCACCAGCCGCGCGGACGGCACCTTCGTGGTGCGCGGCCTGCGCCCCGGCGGTCCCTACACCGTCACCTCGCGCGCCGATGGCTTCTCGCCGGCGGAAACCCGCGAAGTGTATCTCGACATCGATGTCGGCGCCACGATCTCGCAGCGTCTGCGCAGCGATGTGGTGCAGCTCGAAGCTTTTTCGGTGACCGCGAGCGCGGCCGACCAGTTGTTCGACCCGAGCCAGACCGGTTCCGGCTCCTACCTCACGGCGCGCGACATCCGCGACCTCCCGGGCGGCGACCGCTCGATCAACTCCCTGGCTCGCCTCGATCCTCGCATCAGCTACAACCGCGACCCGCAGGACCGTGCGATTTCCGCCGGCGGCGCGTCGAATCGCTACAACAGCATCCAGGTTGACGGCGTGAGCGCCTCCGATCCCTTCGGCCTCAACGCCAACAACACCGCCGCCGAGCGCAACGTCATCCCGCTCGACTCCCTCGAAGCCCTCGCGATCAACACCTCGCCTTACTATTCCCGTAATGGCGGCTTCGTCGGCGCCCAGATCAACGCCATCACCAAGAGCGGCACGAACGAGTTCAAGGGTTCAGCCTACTACACCTATCGCGGTCGCAGCGTCAGCGGCTACGACCTCGTCGCCGACACGCTCGATAATGTCGCCCGCCCGATCGCTTCGTTCAACGAAGAGACCTTCGGCGTCACCCTCGGCGGCCCGATCATTCCGAAGAGATTATTCTTCTATATTGCTAACGAAATGGTGCGCGAAGATCGCATCCCGCCGAACCCGATCGCCCCTGTCGATCCCACCATTGTTAGCCAGATCACGGCGGGCGCCACCGCGCTCGGCTTCACCCCCGGCAATCCAACGCCGACCAGTAACCGCCTCGAGGACGACAACATCCTCGCGAAGCTCGACTGGCAGATTAACGCCAACCACCGCGCGACCTTCCGCTACAACGACGTGAAGTCGAGCCGCCCGACCTTCCCCGGTTTCGGCTCCGGTATCTCGGAAAACAACTTCTCCTACAGCTCGTCCTGGTTCCAGCAGGAGATCCAAAACACGACCTACTTCGGCCAGCTCATCAGCCGTTGGTCGGACAAGCTGAACACCGAAATCTCGGTCTCGCGCAGCACCTACGACTCGAAGCCGACCAACAGCTCGCGTCAGCCCTACCTGCAGATCCGCAACGTCCCGGCCATCGGCTCCTCCAACACCGCGTTCATCACGCTGGGCACGGAAAACAGCCGCCACGCCAACGTGCTCAAGGTCGAGACCGACACCGCGGAACTCTTCGCCTCCTACGAACTCGCGGACAACCACACGCTCCAAGCCGGCCTCCAGTATGAGTCGGCCGACGTCTATAATCTGTTCGTGCAAAACGCGTATGGTTTCTACGATTTCAACAATCTCGCGCAGTTCCTCGCCGTCGTCGCGAACAACACCGGCACGGTCAACTACCGCACCTACACCTACAATCAGATCCTCTCCGGCGTGGAGCCCGCGGCGGAATTCTCGGAAGGCAACATGGGCCTCTTCGTGAATGACCAATGGCGCGTCAGCCCGAACCTCCGGATCGACCTCGGCGCCCGCATCGACATGGCGAAGCTGCCCGACGCCGTGCCGTTCAACCAGACCTTCAGCAACACGTTTGGCGTCCGCAACGACTCCACCTACGACGGCAAGAAGGTCATCCAGCCCCGCGTCGGATTCAACTGGCAGCCGGAATTCGACGACAAGCGCACCGTCATCCGTGGCGGCGTGGGCCTCTTCTACGGAAAGGCCCCGCGTGTCTGGATCTCAAACAGCTATTCGAACACGGGCATGAACTTCCGCACGTGGACAGCCGGCACCACTCCGGCTGGAACCGCAGCGACGCAAGCCCCTGCGGTTTCGCCAAATCCTGACGCGCAGCCAACAGTAGGAAACAACATCCAGCAGGTCGCGTTCATGGACCCGAACTTCGAGCTCCCGTCGAAGTGGAAGGCTAACCTCGCCATCGAACGCGAACTCGCCTTCTGGGACCTTAAGGCCACAGCCGAGATCGAACAGACCTACACGGACAAGGATGTATTCTACACGAACATTAACTTGAATCCGACCCGCACCGGTCCGGACGGTCGACAGCTCTACTACAGCACCTACAGCGCATCCTCCTCCGGCACGAGCCTCGTGAGCAGTCTCTTTACGAACCGCACCATGAAGATCGGCAACACCTCCAAGGGTGAAGGCCGCACCGTCATCCTTTCCGTGGAGCGCCCGCGCAAGAAAGACGGCTGGTATTGGCGCGCCTCCTATGTGAACACGAATGCCGAGGAAGTCCTCTACGGCACCTCCTCCGTCGCCGCCTCGAACTGGAACAACCGTTCGATCTTCAACGCCAACGGTGAGGAAGTCGCGCGCGCTTCCCTCGAAATCAAGCACAAGTTCTTGGTCAACGTAACCAAGGACTTCGAGCTGATCGACGGCTACCGCACCACCGCCTCCATCCTCTATGAAGGCCGCAGCGGCTATCCGTTCAGCTTCGTCTTCTCGGGCGACACCAACGGCGACAGCCAGACGCAAAACGACCTCCTCTACGTCCCGTCCCGCTCCGGCGACACCCGCGTGCGTTTTGCCACGCCCACTGATCAGGAGCGCTTCTACGCCATCGTTGATCGCTTCGGCCTGCAGGAAGGTGCGGCGGTCAGCGCCAACTCGCACCGCTACCCCTGGGTCAACCAGTTTGACTTCAGCCTCAAGCAGGAGATCAAGCTCCCCGCGTGGCGCCACCGCCTCGTGCTCGGCGCCGACATCCTCAACGTCGGCAACTTGCTCAACAGCAAGTGGGGCCTCATCCGCGGCTCGAACCAGTTCTTCGTGAAGCGCGAGCAGGTCGCCGCCGCCGCGTTCGACGCCACCGCCAACGGCGGCACGGGCCAATACGTTTACTCGAACGTCAGCTCGTTCCTCGCGAGTGGTGCCGACTTCAACCCGTCCCTCGGCCGTGGCGAACCCGCCGCGACCCGTTGGTCGGTTCTCTTCAGCGCCCGCTACGAGTTCTAAGCGAACTGAAGTTCACTCTTCCCAAGGCGGCTGCGGCAACGCAGCCGCCTTTTTCTTTTTTCGATTTCGTTTCACTCCGACGAAGCGTTGAGGTCAGCGCTCTTCCCGGCGGCGATCGCACCGATCGCGCAGAGGGACCTGCGCGTCCACCTTTCGAGCCAGCGCGTAGCCGCGAGCGCGAGCGAGTCGGACACTCAGTGCTCTCCGCTCTCCGCTCACTGCTCACTCCTCACTGCTCACTCCTCACTGCTCACTGCTCACTGCTCACTGCTCACTGCTCACTAAAAATCTCCTCTCGAAACCCGCGGAGGCGCCGCTCGTGCGAGCGTCAAGAAGCTTTTTCGCCAAAGCGGCGCCGCGCTCCGCCGCGCTGTTTCTCCTCTGAAAATGGCGAATTCCGCAAAATTTCCGCCTCGCACGGACCCCCGAATTTTCAGCCGAATTTTGTCCACCAAAAAAGTTCGGAAGTTTTGCCGCGAAAAAATTGACGGCCTATACCCCGCCACCATTAGTAGTGCCCTTGGTTCCGGGCAGCCACATCCTGTGGTGGTCAGCAACGTGTGAGGAAAATCTAGTAACTTCGGTTCGCTAGGTCGTCCTGCGCGCTTCTATGACCACGGGAGGATGGTTTTGCCTCCTCGCAAAACACACACGTCTCACGTCCGTCACACACCACGCTTCCGTCATGCTCAAATCCTTTCAGGTCGGCACCAAAACCTTCGTTCTCGATCAGGACAAAGCGGAGGCCGCGTTCGCCGCGAAGAGCGTCATCAATGGTCGTCAGGTCCCCTACTTCAACATCCTCCCGCTAAAATACCAGTGGGCCTACGATCTCTACAAAATGATGAAGGCGAACCATTGGGAGCCGGAGGACATCCCGATGGGCAAGGATATCGAGCAGTGGCGTGACCCGAAGACCGTCTCCGATATCGAGCGCTGGATCATCCGCATGGGCATCGGCTATTTTTCCGCCGCCGAAGGCATCGTCGGTGACAACGTCCAGCACGTCGTCCGCGAGATCGTCACCGCGCCGGAGCTGAAGCTCGTCCTCGGCCGCCACGCGCACGAGGAAAACATCCACGCCGATTCGCTCCTCTACATGATTTCCTCGCTCGGCATCAACCCGCACGAGTGCGAGGCGATGTTCGAGGACATCAAGTCGATCGAGAAGAAGAACGAGTTCGTCAACAAGGCCTCCAACGCCCTGCGCCGCGACCTCGACATGAAGGACCCTGCGAACAAGCAGCTCCTCGCGCGCAACATTTTCATCTTCGGCCAGTGCATGGAGGGCACGCAGTTCTACGGCCTCTTCGGCATGGTGCTCTCCCTCTATCGCCAGAACAAATTCCCGGGCATCGGCCAGATGTTCCGCTACACGCTCCGCGACGAGTCGAACCACATCGAGCTCTTCCGGAATCTGTTCATGGATCTCATTGAGGAGAACCGCGACATCTGGACGCCCGCCTTCAAGGAAGACCTGCGCACGACGATGGCCGAGGCCGTCGCGCTCGAAAAGGAATTCATCCGCGACTGCCTGCCCGTGAACGCCGTGGGCCTCGCGATGGACGAATTTGTCACCTACATCGATTACATCGCCGACCGCCGCCTCGAAGGCTGTGGACTCACCCCGCTGAACCCGGGCGTGAAGAACCCGCTGCCCTGGCTGGCCGAGATGATGGATATCAAGAAGGAGCAAAACTTCTTCGAGGGCCGCGTGACCGAATACCAAAAATCATCCGCCCTCCAAGTCGCCAGCGACGACGAGTTGTAAGCCCAACTTCACCGTGCGTCGCTCTTCGAACACCTCCCTGCCGCGCCTCGCAGCGCAAGTGCTCCCCTCTCGAGAGGGGTGGCGCACCGCGCCGGGGTGTGTTCGCGCGTCAGCAGAATTGAACTCGCGAACTGCGCTTCACCGCGCCGCGCGAACTCGCTGACTTTCACCGAAGCCGGCCTGCGCGCGCCCCCGCCGCCGCCGTTTCGTTCCTCCTCCGTCTCCCTTTTTCGTTACCCCTCCTTCCGTCCGTCCGCCAACCCCACGCACACGCTTCTCCTCTTATGAACGACGCTTCCTCCGTTCACACCGATCTCGCCCTCAAGAAATTCACCGGCACGCCGCAGGATCAGAAACCCAACTACAACTGGCGCGACGTCCTCCGCGACGACGTGACGGTTCCCGAAGTCGAGGTCCTCTGCCCGCACGGCTCGGAGCGCTTCGATCTCGCCGAGGTCGCCGACACCGTCGGCAAATCCCTCGCG
>PNJQ01000099.1 GCA_013821985.1 Opitutus sp. | reverse complement strand
GGCACGCACGAAACCGAGTCCGCCACCCACGCGCAGGAAGCCGCGACCGCCGCGACTGCCGCCACCGGCAGCGCCGAAAAAGCCGCGACCCAAGCTGAAGAAGCCCAGCAGCACGCCGAAGCCGCCGGCCAGTCCGCCACCACCGCGCAGGAACACGCCACCGAAGCCGGCACGTCCGCCACCACGGCAAAAGAGCAAGCCGACAAGGCCGCCGAGGCGGAGGAGACCGCCCGCGCCCACGCCGCCAAGGCCGGCGAATTTGAAGCGACCGCCGGCGATCACGCCGCCAAGGCCGGCGAACACGAAACCACTTCCAAGACTCACGCCGACCAGGCCGGGCAGCACGAAGCCGCCGCCAAAGGTCACGCCGAGCAAGCCGCCACCCACGAAACCGCCGCCAAGGGCCACGCCGAGCAAGCAGGTCAGTCGGAAGGCCAAGCCAAAACCGCGGCGGAACAAGCCGCGACCCACGAAGGCGCCGCACGCGAGCAAGCCGAGCAAGCCACGCAGTCTGCTCAATCCGCGCAAACCCACGCCGACACCGCGAACACCGCCGCCGGGCAGGCGCGCGAGGGCGCCGAGAAGGCGAGCGCTGCGGAAGCCACCGCGCGCGAGCACGCCGAACACTCCGCCACCTCCGAAGCCGCCGCCAAGCAGGCTGCCGAATCCGCCGCCACGCAGGAAGGCGTCGCCAAGGAACACGCCGACCGCGCCGCGCAGGAGGAAACCCGCGCCGCGACCGCCGCGAAGTCCGTCGCCGAACACGAGACCAAAGCCGCCGACAGCGCCAAGCAGGCCGCCGAACACGAAGCCGCCACCAAGGAACAAGCCACCAAGGCCGAGACCGCCGCCGGCGAAGCGCAGAAGCACGCCGAGCAGTGCGTCACGTCCGCCGACGACGCGAAGACACTCGTCACCGACGCGAAGCAGCAGTTACAGGACATTCAGAATCTCGGTCAGGAAGTCACCGGCCTCTCGACCAAGACGCAGGAACACGAGCAGACGAGCAACGATTTCGCCCAGCGCACGCAGCACTCCGCCGACGAAGCGCAGCAACACGCCCAAGCCGCCCAAACCGCCGAGCAGCAGGCCCAGACCGCCGAGCGCACCGCGCAACAGCATGAACAAACCGCGCAGATGCACGCACAGGAAATCCAGCGCCTGATCAGCGACGCCCAGATGCTGATGAGCCAGATGCAAAGTATGGCCAGCCAGGCGCAGTCCGCCGCGCAACAGGCGATCTCCACCGCGAACTCGATTTAGCGGAGGCCGCCATGTCCCAACTCATCAAAACTCCGACCGGCCAAATCGTTGATTTGGACCAACTGACTCCGGATCAGGCGCGGCAGTTAAGAAACGCGATCCTCTACTCCCAAGGCATCGCGGAAAATGCCGACCCCCGCATCACCGAGAGCCTCCGCGGAATGGCCGGCAATCGCGAGTATCGCGCCGAACTGCTCCGCGAAAATTCCGAGGACATTAAGAAAAATTACGATGAGGGAATCGGACATGCCGAAACGGCGCGCTGGCTCTCCCCGTCCGAAATGATCAAGGCGGCCGCCGATGGATCGATTAGCGTCGGCGCGAATTTCATCCCGAAGGGTGATTTATTCCAGAAAGCCTACGAAGGCATCTCCGGATTGGCTGGAGCGATTTCGGAAGAAGTCAGCGGCAAGAAAGGAGCCGTGAAGGAATTCACCAAAGAATTCCTCATCGATGAGGCCGCAGACAAAGTGCCAAACGGCTTGGGCAACGCCGCGCGCGGCGGCTACAACACCGGCAAAAACCTTGCCGAAGGAGAAAACGTCCAAGCTGCCGGCGAAACGCTCTCCACGGCGGGAGACGTCATGGACAAGCTCAAGATCCCAGGCGCAAATATCGTCGGCACAGCCGGCGATGTGGTCAAGGCAGGCGACGATTTCGTCGAAGGCTACCAGCACGCCAAGGAATCTTACTCGCGGCCAGGCGAAATGAGACAGGAAGAAGCTGCCGCGCTCGCCCGAAACGATACCAAAATCAACGAATACGAAGGCGACGCATCGGAGTTTCGGGGCAAGGCGAATCTCATCGATTACGGGCAAAGTGAGGAAGCGAAACGCTCGCTTGAACTGCTCAACAAAACATTTTCCAACCTTCCCGACGATACCGAGCTCGTGGGTCGGGCCGTTGATCACACGCGCAATGAAATCGCGGATGACCTGCGCAAATCCGGGGCCCATCGCTTGCCCGAAGATCTGACCGACGCCTACCGCACGAACTCTGGCGGCGAAGCCCCACGCGAAGATTCGACCGCGCCGTTCCGTGGTCCGGCTGCCACCGAAGCCGAGCCCGCAAAACCAGACCTTCCCGGCCCCGACATCAACGACCTCCCCGAGCGCGACCAGCAGGCGCTCAATCGCATCGCCGACGAAAAATTCCACGCCGACCATCCCGAACTCAACGGCCAGCCGCTCGGCGGCGATGCGTCGCCCGAACTGAAAGAGGAATGGATGCGCAATCGCGAGGAAGCCTACGACCGCTCCAAGGAATACACGTCGGTCGATCAGGCTTACCGCGACTACTACGAAAAGCAGGGCATCGACGCACCCGACCGCATCGATCCGAACAATCCCGAGCACGCCCAGTTTCAGGAAAAATGGAACGAACTCCGCGACAGCATGGCCGGGACGGGCGGCGAATTGCAGGCGCAGCTCGACGCCCTCATCGCCGACACCCGCGCGCAACTCGACAGCCTCGACGATACCACCGGCACCACGCTCGAGGAAATCCGCCAAGCCGCCAGCGACGCCGCCACTGCCGCCGATCAAGCCACCGAGGCGTCGCGAGCGGCGCAAACCTCCGCGGAAGAGTCCGAGAATCTCGCCTCCTCCGCCAACGATTCCCTTCAAACCGCCGAGCAACACACCCAAGCCGCAACCGCGAAAACCGAGGAAGCCACCGCGCACGCCAAATCGGCCACCGAAGCCGAGACGGAAGCCGGTGACACCGCGAAAGCGGCGGAGTCTTCCGCCAAAGCCGCCGAAGACCACGCGCGCCAATCCGCGGATCACGCCGAGCAAGCCAAGGCCCGCGCGGACCAGTCTGCCACCGCCGCCGCCTCGAGCGAGGAACACGCCGAAGCCGCGCAGACTTCAGCCACCGCGGCCGAAGCCCACGCCAACGCCGCCAACGAAGCCGAAGCCGCGTCGGCCAAATCCGCCGAAGCTGCGTCCGGCCACGCCGACACCGCCACCGAACACGCCACCAGCGCCGGCGAAGGCGCCACCACTGCGCAATCCCACGCCTCCGCTGCCGGTGAGGCCGAATCCACCGCCGCCGCCCACGCGAAAGCGGCGGGAGAAAATTCCGGCAAAGCAACCGAGTCCGCCACCCAATCCGCCGCGTCCGCCGAAGCTGCCACCGCCAGCCAGACGGCGTCTGCCAAAAGCGCCGAGCGCAGCGCCGAGCTCACGCAAAAGAGCCAGGAATCCGCCACCGCCGCCGCACGCGATGCCGAGCAGGCGCAAACCGCCGCCACCACCGCGGCGACGCACGCGACCGAAGCCGGCACCGCCGAGCAACAGGCGAGCGAGCACGCCACGCAAGCCGGCTCGCACGCCTCGACGGCGCAAGCCCACGCCGAAGCGAGTGCGGCCAACGAAGCGCAAGCTGCCGACCACGCCACCGCCGCGGATGCCGAAGCCACCGCGGCCGAAGGCCACGCCGCACAGGCTCAGGGCAGCGCGCAGGAAGCTGCGGCGCACGCCGAGTCCGCGGAACAATCCGCGCAAACCGCAGCCCAGCATTCCGAGCAAGCCGCCGCCGCCGCCTCGCAGGCACAGACCGCCGCCGAGCAATCCGGTCAGTCCGAGCAAACCGCGACCGCCGCCGCGCACTCGGCCGAAGAAGCGGGCCAAACCGCGGATTCTCACGCGCAAGGCGCCGGCACCTCCGCCACCCAGGCCGAGCAATCCGCCACGCACGCACAGTCCCACCTCCAGCAGATTGAGTCCTCGATCGAGCGGGCCGCCGCGCACGAGGAAACAGCATCCACGGCGGCGCAAACGGCAGAGTCGCACGTCGAGGACGCCGGCCAGGATGCCGAAAAAGCCGCCGCGCACGCCAGCGCAGCCGGCGAGCACATCGAATCCGCCACGGCGCACGCCGAACAGGCGGCCACCGCGAAGTCTGATGCCGCGACGAGCGAGAAAACGGCGCTCGACGCCGTCAGGGTCGTCGAGGACGCGCACAACACCGTGGAAGCCGCGTGGAATTCCGGCGTCGAAGTGCTCAAAGTTGCCGAACGCGACGAGCAGCAGGCCGCCACCGCGGTCGCGAGCGCAGGACAGCACGCCACACGGGCCGACGAATCCGTGCGCGCCGCAGAGCAACATCGCCAGCGAGCCGACCAGAGCGTCCAGGTCGCAACCGAAGCCGCCGATAAATGCGCGACGCACAGTCAGAACATCGACCAGCTCAATCAGCAATTGCAGCAAAGCGTGCAGCAGCTGAACACCATGCTTTCGCAGTGTCAGAGCGTCTTGGACACCATTCACGCCGCTCACCGCGACGCGCTCGATGCGGTCGAAGTCGCCCGCGTGAGGCGCCAGATGCGCGCAATCCAGCAGTCGCTCTCGAATTTCAACTGACCGCGGGCATCGCGGCGCGATTCGCCGCTGCCACTCTGGAGGAGCCTGTTGGCCGGCGAGCAGGACGATCGCACCCGGAGAGGACAGCGCGCGTCATTCATCTCCTGCCAGCAGGCTCCTCCATGGGAACAATTCGCGCGCCGCGTGGCGCGCCGTGCGTTCGCCCCACGCCCCTTCATCCCGCCCCGCTTGCCAAATTCCGCGGCCAGGGTCTTGATACGCTCGGCGCATGGACCCGACCCTCAACCAAGCAGTCGATACGGCAAAGGAGCACCCGTGGATTCTCGGGTTGCTGCCGCATTTGCTCACGGTCGTCGGCTTCCTCCTCGCCGTCTTCGCCATCGCGCGACTGATGAGCGAGCGCAAGCAACCGGGGCACACGTTCGCGTGGTTGCTGGCCATCGTGTTCATCCCATGGCTGAGCGTGCCGCTGTTTCTCATCTTCGGGGGTCGCAAGCTCCGCCGGCTCGCCGCGCAAAAAGCGCGCCTTTGCCCCATCGTGCCGGGCGCGCCGCCCTCGCCCGCAGCGAACACGTTTGCGGCGCGCGTGCTCACGCTCAACGGCGCTTGTCCACCCGTCGGCGGCAACCGGGTGGAATTTGTCGCATCGGGCGAGGACGCGTTCCACGAACTTGAGCGGCACATCCGCGAGGCGCAGCACACGATTCACCTGATGACGTTCATCCTCTCGCGCGACGGCGTGGGGCGACGACTCGTCAAGCTGCTCGCCCACCGCGCACGCGACGGCGTGAGGGTCCGCCTGCTGCTCGATTCGCTCGGATGCTTCATGAGCAAGGGCCGCTTCTGCGATCCGATCCGCCAAGCCGGCGGCGAAGTGGTGAGCTTCATGCCGATGCTGCCGCTGCAGACGCGCGGCTCCGCCAATCTCCGCAATCACCGCAAGATTGCCGTGTTCGATCACCGTCTCGCGACCATCGGCGGCCGCAACCTTGCCGCCGAATACATGGGACCTGCGCCGCTCAAGCGCCGCTTCCGCGACTTCGGCGCCGTGATCGAGGGACCGGCCGTGAATTTGCTCAACGAAATCTTCATCGCCGACTGGGCCTATGCCAGCGGACAACCGATCGCGAAACTGCATGATGAGATTCCACTCGGCGTCCCGGCCGTCGCGGGCGAAAGCGAGCTGCAAATCGTCGCAAGCGGCCCCGACGTTCCCGGCGATCCGCTCTACGAAGGCATCCTCTCACTCGTGCAGCAGGCCGAGCGCAGCGTGTGGATCATCACGCCGTATTTCATCCCCGACGAAGTGCTGCAGCGCTCGCTCGCCGTCCAAGCGCGCGCCGGAATCGACGTGCGGCTCGTGGTGCCCGCCCGTTCGAATCACCCAATCACCGACCTCGCTCGCAAACATTACTTGCGCGAACTCGTGCGCGCCGGAGTTAAAGTGCTGCTTTACGGGCCGGGCATGAATCACGCCAAGGCGATTCTCGTCGATGAAGCCACCGCCGTCTGGGGATCGGCGAACATGGACCTGCGTTCGTTGTTCGTGAACTTCGAGGTCGCCGCCGTCACTTACTCCGAGCCCGACGCCCGTAACGTCGCCGCGTGGATGCGTGGCGTGTTCGCCCACTCCAAACCGATGTCCGTCCCGCGAGGCGAACCGAAATTCTTCCCCAGCCTCGGCGAGGAAATCGGCCGCTTGATTGGGCCGTTGCTCTGATTCGCGGGAATTGTCGGCCGGGCAAGGCGCCCTCGCCCTGGAGCGAAAAACGCGGCGAGAGCGCCGCGTCCCCATCAAGGCAAAATTGCCGACCTCCGTCAGCATCCTCGCCGTCAGAGCATTCTGAAAACGTGTAGCCGAGGTCGCTGACCCCGGCAGACCACTCGCGAGCGAAGAACGCCGACCGGGCTCAGCGAGCCCGGCTACAGAAAACAAAAAGCACTCTAGAGTCTCACTCGTCCGATGCGCCCGAACATTTCCCATGACACGGTGCGACGGCTCTCGCCCCAGAGTGGCTTTAGTTCCACCGCGAGCGCCGGGAGCGGGTCTTCGTTCCGCGCTTGGCGGTAACGGTCCACGGCCGACCACGTTCCAAGGAATGCCACCAACTCGTCGGCCGTCCACTCACGCGTGATGACGAGCGGCGGAAACGGCAGCTCCGCGAACGGAAACTCGAGGTCGCGATAGCGATTCTCAACGTGCATCCGCTCCGGCGGCCAATAGGGTCCGGTGGTCTCGCGATAAAAATGGTCCACCACCCGATCGATTTCGGGCGTCACGCGGCACAGCCAGTAACTCCACAGCGCCACGACCCCGCCGGGACGCAGCACGCGCTCCACCTCCGCGTAGAACTTCGGCCGGTCGAACCAATGCACCGCCTGCGCGACGGTCACGAGATCGACGGTGCGATCACGCAGCGTCGGCGCGAGTTCCGCACTCTGCACATAGACGACGCGCGCGTGTGGCGTCGCCGCGGCAAGTTGCGCCGCGCTCGGTTCGGTGGCGATCACCCGCTGAAAGTGCGCCGCCAAGGCGACCGCCGCCTGCCCGTTGCCCGTGCCGGCGTCCCACGCGAGCCCGCGCGACGGCGCGAGCCGGGTCAATTCGTCGAACAGCGCAACCGGATATGTCGGCCGAGCCTGCGCGTATTCCGCCGCTTGGTTGGAGAAGTGGTCTTGGAATTTCATTTTCGAAAGTCGCGGCACCTCGTGGGCGGGTGCCCTCCCCGATGATACCCAGCGCCGTGGTCCCTGGGTGGGAGGGGCTTTACGCCCCGACGGCGAGCGGCCGTATAATGTCGGGGCATAAAGCCCCTCCCACCGACCGCAGTGTGAAACAACCGTAGGATTCGCAATCTCTGCTCATCTCACCACCGGCAGGTCGATGCGCGTCGCATTCGCGCCGGTGCGGAAGAGGCGTTGCGTGGCTTTCACGTAATCGGTGGGTTGCGCGAAGAAAATATTCGGGACGAATTTCTGCGGGTTGCGGTCGTAGAGCGGAAACCAAGTCGATTGGATCTGCACCATGATGCGGTGGCCGGGTTGGAAGACGTGGTTCGCGTGCGGCATTTGGAAGGTGAACTCGAGCGGTTGATTCGACGCGAGCGGCGCGGGCTTTTCGAAGCTCTCGCGGTAGCGGCCGCGGAAAATTTCCATGCTGACGCCAAGCTGGTAGCCACCGAGCTCGGGTTGCGACGAATATTCCTCCGGATAAACATCGATCAGCTTCACGACCCAATCGCTGTCCGTGCCGCTGGTCGAAGCGACGAGATGCGCGATCGGTGCGCCGGCGAGGTGCAGCGGCTCGGTGAGCGGCTCGGTCACGTAAGTGAGCACGTCGGGTCGGTCGGCCACGAAGCGTTGGTCTCCCACCAGCCAGCGGCGCCACGCTTCGCTGTCCTCGAACTTCACCGGACGCGGTTGATAGGGGACGGGTTTCGCGGGATCGGAGATGTATTCGTCGAACCCGGCCGCTCCCGCAGCGTGCGCGGGAGGCGCGTCAAAACTGAGCGAAAAATTCTCGTGCAGGTAAAGCGGCGTGGGTTTCTGCGCGGCGTCGGCTCCCGCGAGCGGCCAGCGCGTGTAACGCTCCCACTGATTGCGTCCGGTGTTGTAGATGTAGGCGGGAGGTGTGTCCGCCTTGGGCGCGCCGCTCTTCAGATGTTGGTCGAGGAACGGCTTGATGATCCGCTCGCGCACGTGACGCGTCGTGTCGCCGTCCCAGAGGAACGGTCCGAGCGAAAATCCGACCCGATTGATCTGGCTGTGAAACCACGGACCGAGCACGAGGTGGTTTCGGTCGTTGGCGCGGTCTTTCGCTTCCATCACGGGATACGCATGCACGGCGCCCCAGATGTCCTCCTGGTCCCATAGGCTCTGCACCCACATGGTCGGCACGCTGAGCGGCTTGGCGGCGAGCAGTCGGTCGAGCGCCTGATTCTGCCAGTAGGCGTCGTAGCTCGGATGCTCGGTGAGCTTGCGCCAAATCGGCAACTGGTCGATGCCAGTCATCCGCGCAAATTCGCCTGCGGAACCAGCACGGCGAAATGCCTCGTAATCGTCCACGTTGCCGCGCAGCGCGGCATTGCCGCCGCCCTTGCCGCCAAACTGCCCGGTGAAGTAGTCAAAGTTCACCTGCCGAAACGCGCCGTAGTGAAACCAGTCGTCGCCCATCCAGCCGTCGATCATCGGGCTTTGCGGGACGGCGACCTTCAGCGCCGGATGCGGATCGAGCAGCGCCATCACCACGGTGAAGCCTTCGTAGGAGGAGCCGATCATGCCCACGCGACCGTTCGTCTCGGGAATGTTTTTCACCAGCCACTCGATCGAATCCCACGCATCGGTCGAGTGATCAATGCCGGTGTCGTTGAGCGGACCGCGCGGTGGGCGCGTCATGACGTAATCCCCGGCGGAATTGTGGATGCCGCGCACATCCTGGAAGACGCGAATGTAACCGTCGGTGACGTAGATTTCGTCCGCCAGCGCGACGGTGGCGACGAGTCGCGGTGAAGCCTTCGTGCGCGTGGTGCGCCCGTCGGCATCGTAGGGTGTGCGCGTGAAAAGGATCGGCGCGTCCTTCACGCCCTTGGGAATCATGATCACCGTGTGCAGCTTCACGCCGTCGCGCATCGGGATCTCCTCGACGCGCCGCACGTAGTCGAAACTCTCGGTCGGGACTTCGAATTTTGGTGGGATGTCCGGCGTGAGCGGCGGTGTCTGGGCAGTGGCAAAGCCTACGACGAGGCTGAAGCAGGAAACGAAACAGGTCGCAGCGTGGAAGCGGTTCATGGGGTCCGCGCACCGTAGCCGGTTCGAACCAACCGGCAATCCCAAGGTAGGGCTGGTTTCAACCCGCCCAGAGGATTTCCGCAGCGCTTTGGGACCGGTTGGAACCGGTCCAACACCAAAGGGCTTCGAACAAATTGTAGCCGGGGTCGCGGACTCCGGGAGGATCCTCGCCGAGAGAAAAATCGCCGACCGGGCCCGGCGAGCCCGGCTACAGGGGATTGAAAGCGCTCTACACGCCGTGCTCCGCGATGAACTTTCTGAGCGCACCGAGTTCGGCGGGCAAACGGTGCTTCACGACCGGGCGCGCTTTCAGTTCCTCGAGCGCGGGGTGCGTGGATTCCGTGCCGGTCGCAGCGCGCATCGCCTCTGGAAATTTTGCCGGATGCGCCGTGGATAGCACGACGCTGAAGCGGGCGGGACTCAGATCCTGAAACGCACACGCCGTGTGCGGATCGATGACGTAATTGTGACGCTCCCAGATGCGTGAGATGCTCGCGGCAATTTCGGTGTCGCTGGCGGAAGACGACGTAAAGGTGTCTCGATCGAGATTCGGCAGACGGAAGCTGCCGCGTGTTTTCAATTCGGTCATCGCAGCGCTCACGCGCTTCGGATCTTCATCGAGCAGGTAATAGAGCAAGCGCTCGAAATTCGACGCGACCTGAATGTCCATCGACGGCGCCAGGCTCGGCTGCACGGAGCCAACGCGATATTCGCCAGTCGCGAAGAAGCGATGGAGAATGTCGTTTTGGTTCGTCGCGACCTTGAAGCCGGCGATCGGCACGCCCATGCGCTGCAGCAGCCAGCCGGCGAAAACATTGCCGAAGTTGCCAGTCGGCACGACGAACTCGACGCGCTCGCGCTCCTCGTCGCTGAGCCGCAGCCAGGCCCAGAGATAATAGACGCATTGCGCAAGGACGCGCGCGAGGTTGATGGAGTTGACCGCGGAGAGGTGATGTTGCCGCGCAAACTCCGCGTCGCCGAATGCGTCCTTTAACAAGCGCTGCGCGTCGTCGAACGATCCATCGAGCGCGAGGGCAAAGACGTTCGCCGCACCGGTGCAGGTCATCTGCCGTTCCTGCAGCGGTGACACGCGCCCGTCCGGATACAGGATGAAGATCGCGGTGCGCGGTTTGCCGAGCAGGCCGTAGATCGCGGCCGCTCCGGTGTCGCCGGAGGTGGCGCCGAGGACATTGATGCTGCGGCCGCCTTGTTCGCCTTCCCACCCATAGAGATTGCCGAGGAACTGCAGCGCGAAATCCTTGAACGCGAGTGTCGGTCCGTGCCACAGTTCAAGCACAGCCGTGCGGTCATCGAGCCGGCGCATCGGCGCGATTTCCGGATGCGTGAACGTCGCATAGGAGCGATGCACGAGATGCGACAGCACGTCTTCCGGAACGTCCGTCGCGAACACGCTCATGAATTCCGTGCAGAGTTCCGCGTAGCTCAGGTTCACCCAGGCGCGCAGGCGCGGCGAAATGTCCGGCAGCGACTCGGGCAGATAAAGACCACCGTCGGGCGCTAATCCGATCGCCACGGCTTCGCGGAAGGAAACCGGGGGGGATTGGCCGCGCGTGGAGATGAATTTCATGAGCCGGCAGAAATGCGGGAAGCGAAAGGCATATCTTGTAGGAGCCTGCTTGCAGGCGAACGAGAGTCCAGAATCGCCTGCAAGCAGGCTCCTACAAATTGATCGGCGATGCGCCCGCCGCGGGCTTGGCGCCGCCGAGGACGTCGGCGCCCACCTCTCGCTGCCGCGCTCGCGCTCATCGCTCGCTCAGGCGCCCTTCCCCAGCCCGAACGCCTTGTGCACGGCGCGTTGCGCGTCGTCGGCGCGGTCGCGCGGAACGGCGAGCGTGACTTTGATTTCGGACGTGGCGATCAACTCGACGTTGATCTCCTGGTCGGCCAGCGCGCCGAGCATGTGGGCGGCGACACCGGCGTGCGTGCGCATGCCGACGCCGACGACCGAGAGCTTCGCGATGTTGTCGTAAGCTGCAACCTCGCCGCCGCCGAGTTTCTTGAACACCACGGGCAACACTTTCACCGCGCTGTGCGCGTCGTCCTTCGGCACGGTGAACGTGAGGTTCACCACGCCATTGTGGCCGACGTTTTGCACGATCATGTCAACGTTGATGTTCGCCTCCGCGAGTGCGCGGAGCACGTGCGCGGCGCTGCCGGCTTTGTCGGGGAGATTGCTGATGACGACCTTGGCCTGATCTTTATCGACGGCGACTCCGCGCACGACGACCTTTTCCATGTAGGCGACTTCTTCTTTCACGATGGTTCCCGGGTTGTGGTTAAAGCTGGAGCGGACTTCGAAAACGACGCCGTATTTCTTGGCGAACTCGACGGAGCGCGACTGCATGACCTTCGAGCCCTGCGAGGCGAGTTCGAGCATTTCGTCGTAGGAAATTTCGTCGAGCTTGGTCGCGTCTTTCACGTGGCGCGGATCGGCGGTATAGACGCCATCGACGTCCGTGTAGATTTCGCACTTGTCGGCCTGCAGCGCGGCGGCGAGCGCGATGGCGGTGAGGTCGGAGCCGCCGCGGCCGAGCGTGGCGATCTGGCCTTCCTCGGTCAGGCCCTGAAAGCCGGCGACGATGATCACCTTGCCCGCCTTGAGGTCGTTGCGCAGCGCGGTCGGGACGATGTTTTTGATCTTCGCCTTCGTGTGCACGAGGTCGGTCACGATGCCGGCCTGCGGACCGGTGTAGGAAACCGCCGGCACATCGACGGCATGCATCGCCATCGCGGTGAGCGCGATCGTCTCCTGTTCGCCGACGGCAAGGAGCATGTCCATCTCCCGCGTGTCGGGGCGCGGGTTCACGGCTTTGGCGCGCGCGATCAATTCATTCGTGACG
>PNJQ01000098.1 GCA_013821985.1 Opitutus sp. | reverse complement strand
CTTACCCATGAGCAGTCACGCCGCCGCTGGCGCCATCGATCACCATCACGATCCGTCCACCGCGACGGGCATTCCGAACAAGAAGCTCCTTTGGTGGGCCTTCCTCGCTTCGGACTGCATGTTCTTCGGGGCGCTCATCTCGACGCACCTCGTCTATCGCATCAACCCGCCTCCGGGTAACCACGAACCGACGCAAATCTTCGACATCGAGCTGACGTCATTCTCGACGTTCATCCTCCTGATGTCTTCGCTCATGATGGCGCTGGCGGTGAACGCCATCCAGCGCGGCCAGCTCAAGTCGATGCGGAACTCCCTCCTCACGACGATTTTCTTCGGCTGCATCTTTCTCGGGTGCCAGGTCTATGAGTTCGCGCACTTCGTCCACGAGAAGAAGATGACGCTCTCGAACAGCCTCTTCGGCTCGACCTTCTACACGCTCACCGGCACGCACGGCACGCACGTCGCGATCGGCGTGTTGATCCTCGGCCTGATGTATGTGCGTTCGTTCAAGTCGTCCTCACCGCACAGCGGCGGTTTCGGCGAAGCGTTCAAGACGCTCATCCACGTTGTGGCCGTGTGCGCGCTGATGGGCTTCACGTTCATCTTCCTCGTGCCCGCCGGCATCGATCTCGCCAAGGGCGCGATGCCGCTCGGCACGTTTTTGAGCCAAAACACGATGCCGCTCCTCGGTTCGCTCGTCGCCGGTGGACTCATGATGTGGTTCGCGCGTGATCATGGCGGCGTAGATTTCGGTGAGCGCAACGCCATCGACGTCGAGGCGGTCGGCCTCTACTGGCACTTCGTCGATATCGTGTGGATCGTCATCTTCACGGCCGTCTATCTGCTGGAATACCTCTAAGTCTTACGAACATGTCCGCTCCCGCCACCACCGCCGCCCACGGCCACCACGAGCCGAGCAAGTTCCACATCTACGTCCAGATCGCGATGCTCCTCGGTGTCATCACCGGCATCGAAATCGTGCTGATCTACCTGCCGTTTGCCAAATGGCTCGTTGTCACCGGACTCGTGGCGCTTTCCGCCGTGAAATTTCTCTACGTCATCTTCTACTTCATGCACCTGAAGTGGGACAAAGTTTTCTGCACGATCCTGTTCTTCATCGGCCTGGTGCTCGCCGGCGGCACGATGTGGGCGTTGCTCCAACTCTTCGCAGCGGAAGCCAGCAAGCCGCTGACCTCGACGCTGGGCCTGCTGCTGTTCTGAGAAGCCGTTTGCCCCATTCACTCGCGGGCCGCGCTCTCTGCGCGGCCTTTTTGTTGGCGGATCAATGCCTGAGACGATGCTCGCACGCGGCAGAATTCTTCGCTTCGCTCCGCGTCTGACCGCTGCACGCTGAACGACCGCGTCTGCTTCATTGCCCCATGATCGACTGGACCCACTGGCACAACGAACCGTTTCTCATCGGCGGCCTCATCGCGCTCGGCTGGCTCTATGCCGTGCTCACCGGACCACTGCGCCACCGGATCGCGCCCGGAGCGTCGTATCCGCGCGCCCACGCGGCACGTTTCTATGGCGCATTGATCGTGTTCTATCTCGCCGTCGGCTCCCCCTTGGATCAAGCGGGCGAAAGATTTCTGCTCAGCGCGCACATGTTGCAGCACCAACTGATCATCTACCCAGCGGCGATGCTGTTTCTCACCGGACTGCCGGCCTGGCTTGTGCGACCAGTCACTGCCGCTCCCTCGCTACGCGGCGCTCTGCAACTGCTGACGCAGCCCATCATCTGTGGCGTGGTCTATTGCGTGGTGGTCTCCTGCTGGCACTTTCCCTTCCTCTACGACTGGGCGCTGCAGGATCGCACGGTGCACATTCTCGAGCATTTCTGCTTTTTCGGCGCCGCGCTCTTTCTCTGGTGGCCGATCTGCAGTCCGTCCGCCGAATTTCCGCCGACCAAGTATGCGTGGCAGATGTTCTACTTCGTCGGCATCACGCTCGGCATGACGCCGCTCTTCGCCTACATCACTTTTTCGACCGATATCCTTTATCCGACCTACGAATTCGCGCCGCGCGTGATTCCCGGCTTCAGCCCGATGGACGATCAACTCCTCGCCGGCTCGATGATGAAGCTCGGCGGCATGCTCGTGATGATGGGCGCCTTCGCCATCAGTTTCTACAAGTGGTATCGGCAATCCGAGCCGCGGCGCTACAGCTAACCGCACCGGAAAAAGCCTGATGGCGTGAACCGCAGTCCCCGGTCTCGGTCCCGCTCGTCGCCTCCCCTTCCCGAACGCATACTCCCTCACCACGATGACTTGGGAAATCGCCTTTGTCCTGGGCCTGCTCGGATTTGCGGTCGTGATGTTCGTCTGGGAGAAAGTTCCGCCTGACGTCACCGCGATCACGCTCTTCACGGTCCTTCTGCTCACCGGCCTGTTGCCGCGCGACAAGGTATTCAGCGTTTTGTCCAACACCGCGCCATTCACCATCGGCGCAATGTTCATCCTGAGCGCCGCGCTTGTCCAAGCCGGCGCGATTGACCGGCTCGCCACCTCGCTCGAGGCGTTTTCGAAATGGAGCTACTTCACGGTCATCATGGTGCTCGCGCTCGTTGTCGGCGCGGCATCGGCGTTCGTCAATAACACGCCCGTCGTGGTGGTGTTCGTGCCGGTCGCGTTGAGCCTCGCGGCGAAGATGAACATCCCCGCCTCGAAGTTGCTCATCCCCGTGTCCTACGCCGCGGTCCTCGGCGGCTGTTGCACGCTCGTCGGCACGAGCACGAATCTGCTCATTTCCGGCGTCGCCACCGCGCACGGTCAGCCGCCGCTGACGATGTTCGAGTTGGCCAACGTCGGCGTGCCGATGATGATCGTCGGCACAATCTACATCGCTGTGCTCGGCTGGCGCATACTGCCCGAACGCACCTCGATGGCCGCGGCCGCGGGCGAAAAGCGCGAATACCTCACGGAGGCCTTCGTGCAACCGGGCGCCACCGCCGTGGGCCAGACGCTCAGCGAAGCGGGCTTGGTCGATGCCAAGGGCGTCCGCGTGCTCGAACTCGTGCGCCACGACGTGCCGATCGATATTCATCCGAAGGAAACCACTCTCGCCGCCGGCGACCGCCTGTATCTCGCGTGCCGCCCGCAGGGCATCGCCCACGCGCGCTCGCTCGAAGGCGTCGATCTCGTCTCGGAACTCAAATTGCCGGTGGCCCAGATTTCCGCGCACGAAGGCATACTCGTGGAAGGTGTGGTCAGCCCGAATTCCTCCCTCATCGGCCTCACCGTCCGCGAGGTGCATTTTCTCCAGCGCTACCGCACGGTCGTCCTCGCGGTGCACCGCCGCGGCCGCGATGTGCGGGAGCACATCGATCGCATGCGCCTGCGGCTGGGCGACGTGCTCCTCATGATGGGCACCGACAAAACGGTCGAACAACTGCGCAGCAGCGACGACCTGCTGCTGATCGATCGTCCGCCTCTGCCCGCTCGCACCTCGACGGCCAAGCTGGTCACAGTCATCGCGAGCATCATCGGCGTCATTGCGCTTTCGTCCTTCAACGTGCTGCCGATCGAAGTGGCCGCCCTGATCGCCTGCGTAGTGGTCTTCGTGACCGGCATCATCAAGCCCAAGGACGCCTACCGCGCCGTCGAGTGGGACATTCTTTTTCTCATCTACGGCATGCTCGCCGTCGGCCTCGTGATGCAGGAAACGGGCACGTCCGCCTACATCGTGGACAAGCTCGTTCTGCTCGTGGACCAGTTCGCTCCACCAGAGCACAAGCCGCTCATCATGCTCGCCGCGTTCTATCTCACCGCGACGATCCTGACCGAAATCCTCTCCAATAACGCCATCGCCGCGCTGATGGGGCCGCTCGCCATCACGCTGGCGCAGCAACTCGGCGTGGATCCCAAGCCCTTTCTCATCGGCATCTGCATTGCCGCCTCCGCGGCGTTTGCCACGCCGATCGGCTACCAGACGAACACCTACGTTTACGGCATCGGCGGCTACAAGTTCACCGATTTCCTCAAGTTCGGCCTGCCGCTGAACATCCTCTGCTTCGTCATCGCCATCTACCTCATCCCGCTTTTCTGGCCGTTTTGAACTCGGGCCGGAATGCCAGCGTCACGCGTTCTTGTTCGTGCCCCAACGCCGATGCAGCCATTTTTCCCACGGAGAAAAGAGCACTTTATCCGCGGCGAGGCCGATCAGGACGATCACGAGCATGATGCCAATGACCTGATCCATCGCGTGTAATTCGCGCCCGTAGTGCAGCAAGTGGCCGAGTCCGAAGCCGGTCATGATCGTGACGAATATTTCGGCCGCCATCAGCGAGCGCCACGCAAACGCCCAGCCCTGTTTCATGCCGCTGACGATGAACGGCAGCGACGCGGGCAGGATCACCGTCAGCCACAAATGCAGGCCGCGCGATCCCATCGTCCGGGCCGCGCGCACGTAGAGGGGGTTGGCGTTGCGCACGCCGCTCTCGGCCGCGAGCACCACGGACCACAACGTGCCCATCACCACGACGAAGAGCATCGCCGCCTCCGTCTGCCCGAACCACAGCAGCGCGAGCGGCACCCAGCACACACTCGGCAATCCCTGCAGGCCGAGCGCCAGCACGCCGATCGTGTCGTGCAGAAAGCGAAAACGCGCCGTGAATAGCCCTAACGGCACGCCCACAAGCAACCCGGCAAAATAGCCGACCAACAACCGTTTCATCGTCACGCCGACCGCTTCGGCCAGCGAGCCGTCGAGCACGCCGCCCCAAAGATACTGCACAACCGACAACGGCGACGGCACGAGCACCGGCGACCAGAATTCCCGCGCGCAGGCCCACTGCCAGATGCCCAGCAAAGCGCCGAAAAACAAGAATGCGGTCAGCGACCTTCTCACGTCTGCTCCTCCGGTCGCGCGTCGAACGCCGATTGTTTCATCGTCGCCGTGATCTCCGCCGCGTGCGCCGCCACCTCGACACTGTTGATGTCGCGCGGCCGCGGCAGCCCGATGCGGAACTCGCCCGCCACGCGCCCGGGATGCGGCGACATGACCACGACCCGGTCGCCCAGGCACACGGCTTCGCGCACGTTGTGAGTCACGAAAACGATCGTGACGAGCCGCGCCTGCCAGATGCGCTGCAAATCGCCGTAAAGCTGCGTGCGCGTAAGCGTGTCGAGCGCCGCGAACGGCTCATCCATCAGGAGCACGCGCGGATTCGGCGCGAGTGCGCGGGCCAGCGCCACGCGCTGCTTCATGCCGCCGGAGAGTTCGTGAATGTGCGCGTCGGCGAATTTCTCCAGTCCGACGAGCTTGAGAAAACTCTGCGCCGCCTCGCGCCGTTCGCGGTTCCTCAGACCTGGCTTGAGCTTCAGCGCAAACATCACGTTGCCGAGCACATCGAGCCAGGGAAAGAGGGCCGACTCCTGAAACATCATCATCCGCGCGCGATCCGGGCCGCGCACCGGATCGCCATCCACTTTGACCGATCCCTCTTCCGGAATCTCGAGGCCCGCCACGAGGTTCAGCAGCGTCGATTTGCCGCAACCGCTCGGGCCGAGCAGGCAGACGAATTCCCCTTCCTCGATGTGGAGCGAGACCTGGTCGAGCGCCTGCGTCCAGCCGCGGCGGCCGTCGAATCCCTTGCCCACGGCTTCGATCGCAATCTTGGCCGAAGCGGGTGCGGAAAAGGCGGTCATGGTTTGCCCGACACTAAACGGTCCAATGGGATCGCGTCGCGCAAATAACCGACCGACTGCGCGTCTTTGACCAGTTCGCTGAGCTGCGCTTTCTTCAATTCGCTGGTGAACTTCAGGCGCGGCCACGCAGCGTCCATGAGCGGAGGCGGAACCTCGCGGCGCATTTCCGCGCCCAGGCCCAGACGGACCTGTTCTTTCGCGGCTGCACCATGAGAGTTGATCCAGTCCGTGAGCGCGACATGCGCCGTGCGGAATTTCTCCGCGAGTTCCGGGCGCTCCCTGAGAAATTTTGCGCGCGCCACGAGCACAGTCGTCACCGCATCGGATTGTTCGACATAGATCCTGCCGCCGCCATCCAACACAAGTCGGCTCACCCACGGCTCGACGGTCCACGCCGCGTCGAGCTGCTTTGTTCGGAAAAGCGTGAGCTGCTCGGGATTGGCGGTCGGCACGATCAACACTTCGCCGCCCGTCGGTGTGAGCCGGAAGCCGCGCCGCTTGAAATAGGCGCGCGCGGCGACGTCCTGCGTGTTGCCGAGCTGCGGCGTGGCGAGCTTCTTGCCCCTGAAATCCTTGTCCTCGGCAATACCCGCCTCGGAGCGAACGACGAGCGCCGCGCCACCTTCCGCCGCCCCCGCCAACACGCGGATCTCCGCGCCTTTGGAGCGGATGTAGGCGTTGAGCGCGGGATTAGGCCCGACATAAGCGAGGTCGATCGAGCCCGCGAAGACCGCCTCCATCGCGCTCGGCCCGGCATTGAAGGAAAACCACTGGACTTCCACGTCGGGCCCGAGGCGCTCTTCGAACCAGCCTTTGCCCTCCCGCGTGCCGCTCGCGCCAAGCACGCCTTGGGCGTGGGTGATGTTGGGAAAATAACCGACGCGCAGCACGGTCTTCGCGGCCGCAGTCAATCCGGCGCACACGGCAAGGATGAAAATGAGGAGACGGGCGAGTAGCTTCATGGCGCGGGTGGTTGAGGTTGTGGTCTGTGCAACTAAAGCATCAGACGCAGTCCGTCATACGCCAATTCGACACCCGTTGGCAGCTTCCGGCTCCACGTCTCGTGGTCGATCGCGTGGGTCAGATGAGTCAGGTAGCTGACCGGTGCGCCGATCTCCGCCGCCGCGGCGCACGCTTCCTCGATGTTCATGTGCGTGGGATGCGGGTCCGGGCGCAATCCATCGAGCACCACGACATCCGCGCCGCGCGCGAGCGCAACGGCCTCGCGGGGGACGCGTTTGCAGTCGTTGTAATAGACGAATTTTTTGCCCGACGACTTCTCCTCGAAGATGAGTCCGAGTGTGTTCACTCCGCCGTGCGGCAACAACGTCGAGCGAATCGTGCCTTGGCGAAATTCCAGCGCGGCGGGCATGTGCTCGAGCTTGAAGGCCGCGTAGCCGCGCGAGACTGGCCGCTCGGCGATCGCATAGGGGAAAATCGACAGCACGCGCGCCATGCCTTCGTCCGTCGTATAGACTTTCAGCGCCTCGCCACCGATCAGGTCGCAGAATCGCCGCAGGTCGTCCATGCCCGCGATATGGTCCGCATGGCCGTGCGTGAGCACGAAGACGTCCAGCTTTTCGATCTTCTCGCGCAAACATTGCAGACGGAATTCCGGCGTCGCGTCGATCTGCACGTGCAAGCCGTCCATCACGACATGCATGCTGGCGCGCGTCCGGTGATTCCGCACATCCGCCGAGGTGCACACGGCGCAGGAGCAGGCGATCATCGGGACGCCTTGCGAGGTGCCCGTGCCCAGAAACACAATTTCCATGGAGCTCCAGCGAAGCCCGACGCTTCCAACATGGCAAGGAGCGAGGCAGTCCGCTGCACCCCTCTCACCTAAAATTAGGCGATTCTCCCGGTCGTCGGGACGGTCGGCTCCGCTACTGTCCGCTCGCTCCCACGCCACGGACGCCGCGCCCCGCGTCGTCTCAGCCGGACGCAGCCGTCCAGACCCGAACTCCCCATGAACATCCCTCTTCCCGTCATCGGACGCGCCATCCGCGCAACCCTGCTTTTTCTCGGCGTTCTACTGGTCACCGGCTGCCTGCAAACCACGGCTGTCGCGCCGAAGCCGGTTCGCTTTGACGAGAACAGTGCGGACTTCGATTCGAAATTCAAACTCCTCAAGGAGGAATACGACAGCGCCGTCGGCACCAACGCGGCTACGGCTAAGGCCCGCGTCGCACGTGACCGGCTGATCTTCAGCCTGCGGGTCGAGATCGATAAATGGTATGCGCAGCTCGAACAGGATCTCTACGAGTCGCGCGCATCGTTCAACAGCTGGGGCGACTTTCTCGAGCTCGGCATGGCCGGCGCCGGCGCCATCGCGACTCCCGTCCACACCAAGACTGTCTGGGCCACGTTGCTCAGCGCCACCAAAGGCACCCGGCTTTCGATCGACAAAAACTGGTTTCGCGAAAAGGCCACGGAGTCCCTCATCAACGCGATGCGGGCCGGCCGAAACCTGCAGCTGGCGCAGATCATCAGCAAGATGACCGCCAGCAACGCGGCGCAATACACCTTCGAGGAAGCGTGGGGGGACCTCATCTCGTATCATCAGGCGGGCACGCTTCAAGGCGGCCTCGTTCTCCTCGCCGCGACCTCGGGCGAGCAGGCGAAAGAGGCCGAGGACAAGGCGGAGCAAGCCCAACAGGCCCGTTACCCTGCGCTGGTCAGTGCCACCCCGGCGATGATCACCGAAACCACCGATGTCCGCACCAAGGCGCTCGCCCTCCCGGCTGCGGGCAAACGAGCCGTTCTCACAGAATTGCAGATCGACATCCCCGCCGATGCGGACGACGCCGCGCTGGCCGAGTTGATCAACACCGTCGTGCGAAGCCTCGCCACCGCCACTGCAGCCGAGCGCAAGAAAATCGTCGATGCCATCAACAAACAACCGAACCCATGAAAACCTCCTTGAACGGCGCCGCAAATCTGAGTCAGCAAACCTTGGACGTGCGCCACGCCGAGGCGGCCGGACACATGCTCCTCGGCATCATCCCCGAAATCGACGGTGCACCGTGGAACACCGCGGAATTCAAACCCCTCTCCGCCACCGAACCGAGCCCGGCTCCCATCACTTTGGAAGCAGGCGGCCTTCCCCCGGGGAAGAAGTTGGTTTGGACCGGCATCATCTTCGCCGAGGGTAATCTCACGCCCGCGGTCGCCTACCGGTAATCCGATCTCCGCCGACGTCGCGTTTGCCACGAGCGCAATTTCGTTCTGACGCTCTCGGTAGCGCGCCACCGACTCTCGTGTGGCAGACCGCCGAATTCGATACGGATTCGCGAGCGGCTAATCGGGCGCGAGCCGGGCGAGAAATTCCGCTTCCGTGAGGACTGGAACGCCGAGCTTTCGTGCTTCAACGAGCTTCCGACCTGCGCCCTCGCCCTCCACGACGAACGACGTTTCCGCCGTGACATTCGCTCTCACCGCGCCGCCGGCGGCGCGGACGCGCTGCTCCGCTTCCGCGCGAGTCAGCGTGGCGAGCGTGCCGGTGAAGACCACGGTCGCACCGGAAAGCGCGCCCGCTCGTTCGATCGGTTGGGGCGCGACGCCTGCTTCCAGCAAGCCGTCGAGCAGCATGCGGACTTCCGGACGTTTCAACTCCATCATCACGTCGGTCGCCACCGCCGCGGTGAGGCCCGCCGATTCGAGTTCCTGCCGGGATGCATCGCGCAGCGCCGCCAATCCGCCGAATCGCAGCGCCAATTTTTGGGCGTGGGTCGCACCGACTCCCGGCAGGCCTACACCGCAGATGACGCGCCTCAGTTCCGCGCGCCGGCTGCGCTCGATCTCGGCCACCAGCCGCTCGGCACTCTTCAGCCCGACCACGGCCATCCAATTCTCCCGGCTGATCCGATAAAGGTCGGCGGCATCACGGACGAGCCCACGCTCGATCAACGTGCCGATTAGCGCAGGTCCGAGACCGCGAATTTCCAGCCCCTCCGCCGAACAGAAGTGCTCGATCCGCCGCTGCAGTTGCCCCGGGCACGCGTAGTTCGCGCAGCGCACCGCAACTTCCTCCACCGTCACCGGCGCGCGACACGACGGACAATTGTCCGGCCACGCGAACGGCACCTCAACACCCGACCGCCGCACCAGGTTCACGCCGGCCAATTGCGGAATGATTTCACCCGCCTTCTCGACGCGAACAGTATCGCCTATTCGATAATCGCGCCGGGCGATTTCCTGCCGATTGTGCAGCGACGCGCGAGCGATCATCGTGCCGCCGATCTCGACCGGTTCGAGTTCGGCCACTGGCGTGAGCACACCCGTCCGCCCAACCTGCAGCGTAATCGCTTTCAACCGTGTCTCGACCCGCTCCGGCTCAAATTTGTGGGCGATCGCCCAGAGCGGCGCGGTCGCGGTCTGACCGAGTCGCGCGCGCAACGCCGCATCGTCCACCTTGACCACCGCGCCATCGAGCGGCCCGGGAAAACCGGTGCGCCCCACGTCGAGCGCGCGGATGAGTTGCCACACCGTTTCGGGGCCGTGCGCGACTTGCGCGGGCGGAACCCTGAAACCCCACGAGCTGAGTCGCTCGAGCAATGCGCGCTGCGATCCAGGCGCGAGGGTCGCGGGTTCGCATTCGCCCCAGCCGTAGAACACCGCCGTCAGACGCCGAGAGCGCAGCACCGCGGGATCACTCGATTTGAGTGTGCCGACCGCGAGATTGCGTGGGTGAACGAACATTGTTTCGCCGGCGGCGCGGCGCTCGGCGTTGATGCGCTCGAACTCCGTGTGATCGAGATAGACTTCGCCGCGCAACTCAATCACGTCCGGCATCGGCGTCGCGCTGATCGCGCGCAGATCCCGAGGAACATCGACGCATGCGAGCAGGTTGGAGGTCACATCGTCTCCTTCCACGCCGTCGCCGCGCGTCACGGCGCGGACCAGGCGGCCGCGCTCGTAAGTCAGGCTGATGGCGAGGCCGTCGTATTTTGGTTCGATGATCCAAGTCACCCGCTCGGCACCGGCCGTGCGCGTCACGCGGACGAGAAACTTTCGCAGCTCGGATTCGCTGAAACTCTTCTCCAATCCAAGCATCGGCACGCGATGGCGGTAGCCTGGAAAGCGTCCGCTCCGGTCGTCACCGAGCGCATCATTCGGGGACGATTCGATTGCGGCCGGGTCAGTGGCGATACGTGCTTCCAAGTTGCGCAACTCGCGCTTCAACGCGTCGTATTCGGCGTCGGTGATTTCCGGAGCGGCTTTCTTGAAATAGAGCTCATCGTGATGCGCAATTTCCACGCGCAATGATTCGAGCCGGGCGAGGTCGGGCGGACGATCCGCCGCGGAGGCGGAGAGGCGAAGCGAAGAGGCCGCGACGCACAAGAGCAGCAGTGCGGCGCCGACGACGACGAACGGGCGGAATATTTTCAAGGCGTGGACTCCTGGGAAGGCCCGTGACCTCCCAGCATGCAGGCAAGCGCTTCCGCCGCCCGTCGCTTTTTCGCCTAAATTCAGGTGTGGGTGGGATGCCGCTCGGGCACAAAAAAAAGGCGCCCCGCTCACGCGGGACGCCTTGGAAGATTTTAAAGGACTTGCCTCGCTCAGCGGAGCGGAGCGAAGGCGGGTTAGTAGTCCATGCCGCCCATGCCGCCGCCGCCCGGGGGCATCGCCGGAGACTTATCCTTCTCAGGGATCTCCGTGATCATGCACTCGGTGGTGAGCAACAGGCCCGCGATCGACGCGGCGTTCTGCAGCGCGGTGCGGGTGACCTTGGTCGGATCGACGACGCCGGCCTTGACCATGTCTTCGAATTCGCCGGTCGCGACGTTGTAGCCGAAGTTGCCCTTGCCGCTGAGCACTTCCTTCACAACGACGCCGGCATCGACGCCCGCGTTGGCGCAGAGCATGCGGATCGGGTGTTCGATCGCACGGCGCACGATCTGGGCGCCGAACGCTTCGTCGCCTTCGAGCTTGAGCGCATCGATGGCCTTGAAGGTGCGGAGCAGAGCGACGCCGCCGCCGGCGACGATGCCTTCCTCGACCGCGGCGCGCGTGGCGTGGAGGGCGTCTTCGACGCGGGCCTTCTTTTCCTTCATCTCGGCTTCGGTCGCGGCGCCGACATTGATGACGGCCACGCCACCGGCGAGTTTCGCGAGGCGCTCTTGGAGCTTCTCACGATCGTAGTCGGAGGTCGTCTCTTCGATCTGGCGGCGGATTTGCTTCACGCGGCCCTGGATGTCGGAGGACTTGCCCGAACCCTCGACGATGGTGGTGTTTTCCTTGTCCACGACGATGCGCTTGGCGCGGCCGAGGTCGGAGAGGCTGAGGTTCTCGAGCTTGAGGCCGAGGTCCTCGGTGATGCACTTGCCGCCGGTGAGGATGGCAATGTCCTCGAGCATGGCCTTGCGGCGATCGCCGAAGCCGGGGGCCTTGACGGCGCAGATGTTGAGCGTGCCGCGAATCTTGTTCACGACGAGCGCGGCGAGCGCTTCGCCTTCGACTTCCTCGGCGATGACGAGGAGCGGCTTGCCGGTCTTGGCGACGGACTGGAGCAGCGGGAGGAACTCCTGGAGATTGGAGATCTTCTTCTCGTGGATGAGCACGTAGGCGTCTTCGAGGACGGCCTCCATGGCTTCCATGTTCGTGGCGAAGTAGGGCGAAA
>PNJQ01000097.1 GCA_013821985.1 Opitutus sp. | reverse complement strand
ACGAGTTCGTTGTGCCCAAATCGATGCCTAGAATTCTGCTCATGATGCCAATCCCTTCGCAAGCGGTGTGCCTCTTGCCCTAAAATTCATCTGTTACTCATTACCAATTGCTTGCGAATTTTTTAGCCTAGCCGAGATGATCCGAAACACGGGCTGCGCGCCACTCTGGCACACACTTCGAAAAACCATGATGTCTCACGGTCTCAACCCAGCCGCGCGAGGCGGCGCAAAGGGTTGTCACACGAGGCAGTTGTTTTCCGCGCCAAGCCGCCTACGGTGGCGACATGGAAACGCTCGAGCTGCCGGAGATCGTCCCGGTGATGACGCTGCCCAACGTCGTCTTTTTCCCGCAGTCGCTGCTCCCGCTTCACATCTTCGAGCCGCGCTACAAGACGATGATCCGCGAGGTGCTAGCGTCCAACCGGCTCTTCGCGGTCGCCCGGCTTGACCAGACCCGCAAGGAGCCGGGCGCGAACGAGCCTTCGCACCGCATCGCTTCGGTCGGCATCGTCCGCGCCTGTCAGGAATCCGACGACGGCACCTCGAACCTGCTGTTGCAGGGCGTCTGCCGCGTCGAGATCCGCGACATCGTGCGCGAGTTGCCTTACCGCACGATCGCGATCCGTCCCCTCGCCTCGATCGCGGGCGGCAATCACACCCAACTGGAAATCATGCGCCTGGAAATCCTGCGCCTCCTCAATCACCGGCGCCGCCTCGGCACGCCGGCTCCGAAGGGCATGACGCAGTTTCTGGAAACGATCGAGGACTTCGACACGTTCGCCGACGTGGCGGTTTTCAACCTCTGCGAAAGCCCCGAGATGAAACAACGCCTGCTCGAGGAACTCGACACCCGTCGCCGACTGAAACTTTTTGCGGCCCAGTTGAAGGCCGACATCGAGGCGCATCGCCTCCGCCGCAAACTGCAAGGCCGGCTCCCCGACGACGGCATCGTGCACAACTGATCACACGACCGCGGTGAAAACACGCGTCGTTGCGCTTTGGCAGAGCCTGTTCGATGCGACCGAGCCGCCGTGGCGTTATCTCGGCATCGTGCTGCTGTTCGATCTGCCCGTGACGGCCGCGTTATCACTCGCGTTGCAGGGATTCACCGGCGGCGCAAATCCGGCCTTTACCGGACACAGCCTGCTTGAGGTGCTGCTCGTCGCGGGCGTCGCGACGGCATTCCTGGAAACGATGGTGCTCTCGGTGATCCTCGAACTGACCAAGCTGTTCCTTCGGTCAACGCTCGCCGTCGCTGCAACCGCGGCCGTGATCAGCGCCGGGCTGCACTCGCTCGCCGCTCCCGCGTGGGGACTCGTGATCGCGTGGGCCTTCTTTCTCCAATCGCTCTGCTATCTCACCTGGCAATCCCGCTCGTGGCTCGCCGCCGTTGCGATGACCGCCGTGTTCCACGCCTTGCACAACCTCTTCCCCACTCTGCTGCTCGCGGCCGAACGGTTGCGCGCTAGTCCTTGAGCGACTGCACCGCCCGCACCCATTCCGCGACGGGCGTGCCGCCCTCGAGGTGTTCGCGGCGTATGCGATCAAACCGTTCCGGCGTCACCTGCGAATACCACACGCCCTCCGGATAAACGACCAGCCACGGCCCGTCCGCACACAAGCGGAGGCAGCCAACTTTCGAGCGCATCGCCGGCAATTGACGCGTCTTGATTTCCGATTTCACGTGCTGCCACGTCCGCTCGCCTTCGCCGGGCGCGCAGCAGTCGGGTCCGACACAGACAAACAAATGGTGCCGCGCCGTGGGCAGGCCGGCTTTGGCAAATTCTGCGGAGAGATCGGTCACGTTCGCGCTCAGCCGCGCATCACCTGATTGGCGTTCTGCTCCACCTGCTTCCAATTCACCACCTCCCAAAATGCGTTCACGTAATCCGCACGCCGGCTCTGGTAATGGAGATAATAGGCGTGCTCCCACACATCCAAACCGAGCACCGGAGTCATCCCTTCGCTTAACGGTGAATCCTGATTGGCGGTCGAGACTATCTTCAGACGGTTGGTCGAAGCATTCTCAAGGCCGGTGACGACCAGCCACGCCCAGCCGCTCCCAAAACGCTTCATCGCGGCGTCCGCGAACTGCTTCTTAAAGTCGTCGATCGAGCCGAATGACTTCGCGAGCAGTTCGGCAAACCGCGCCCCAGGCTGCGTGGGACTCGACGTGAGACAGCGCCAGAAAAACGCATGGTTCACATGCCCACCCGCATTGTTGCGGATGCCGGTGCGGATCGCTTCCGGCACACTCGCGAGATCGCGCACGAGCGCCTCGGGGCCTTTCGCCAGCAGTTCCGGATGCACTTCGAGCAGCTTCCTCGCGTTCGAGATGTAGGCCTGATGATGCTTGGTGTGGTGAATCTCCATCGTTCTGGCGTCGAAGTGCGGCTCGAGCGCCGCGTAGCCGTAGGGCAGCTCCGGCAATTCCCACCCGAGCACGCCGTCCGCCCGTGTGGCCATTCCCGTCGCTTCCGCCGCTTGCGTCCGGGAAAATATCCCAGCCGTCCCGGCGAGCACCACGCCCGCGCCTAATGTCTTCAACGCATCTCGCCGGCTCATCCCCGTCGCATTGTGGCTGTTCATGCGGTCAACCTGCCCGAAACAGGCGCCGAGGCAAGACGGCGTCGGTGAGCGCGCCGTTGACCAACCCCCGAACACGTCCAACTCTGGGCACCTACATGGCAGCTACGCCCTCATCGCCCGAGCCGGCGCCGCGGATCCTCGCGGCGGAAGACGATGCGACAACGCGGCGGCTGATCGAATTCAAGCTTAAGCGGGACGGTTTCATCGTCGAGATGCACCCCAACGGCGAAGATTTGCTGGCGCGTGCGCCGACTTTCCACCCGGGCCTCGTGATCCTCGACCTCATGATGCCGATCAAGGACGGCTATTCCACGCTGCGCGCGCTGAAGAACGATCCGGCGCTTGCGCACGTCCCCGTGCTGATGCTCTCGGGAAAAAACCAGGAGGAAGACGTCGTGCGCTGCCTGAACGCCGGCGCGGCGGACTACATGGTGAAACCATTCAGCCCCGAGGAACTCGTCGTCCGTGTCCGCAAACTGCTGAAGTCATGACGCCCCTCCTCCGTGCGCGGCTTGCCGGTTTCGTGCTGCTCGCCTTGTTCGCGGCCAGTGTTGCGCGCGCCGCACCGACGCTCGAAGACGCGCTCGCCGCGAAACGCGCCGGCGATCACGCCCGCGCGATCACGCTTTTCCAGCAACTCGCCGCCGTGGAGCCCGCCGACGCCGAAGTGCTCTATCATCTCGGCACCGTGCAAGGCTGGGCCGGCCGTTACGACGAGTCGCTCGCAACGTTCGAACGCGCGCGTGTGCTCGCGCCGCGCGATACCGACATCCGCCTCGGCCACGGCCGCGTGCTCGCGTGGTCCGGAAAACTCGCGCGCGCCGAAACAATTTTCCGCGAGATCCTCGCCGAACAACCGGGCAACCTCGAGGCGCTGAACATGCTCGGCCGCGTCCTCACCTGGCAGCGCCAGCTCGACGCCGCGAGCGAAGTTTTCGACGACATTCTCACCACCGCGCCTTCGAACACCGACGCGCTGATCGGCCAGGGCGATATCGAGCGGTTCCAGGAACGCTTCAGTGCTGCCCGAGAATTTTACCAACGCGCGCTCGAGATCGAACCGGACTCTGCCGATCTCCAGCAGCGTCTCGCCAGCGTGCGGGGCGCCGGCCGCTGGCGGCTCGACTTCGGGTTCGAGCATAGCAATTTTTCCGGCGACGCGCGCGACGATTGGCAGGGCTGGGATGCGGCGCTGCGCTACACGCTCGACCGCCGCACGGGCCTCAGCCTCGGTTACGAGCGGGCTCGCCGTTTCAATTTCACCGACGAACAATACTCAGTCGGCGCCGATCGTCGCTTCACCGACCGCTTCAATGCGTCGGCTCGCCTGAGCGCGACACCGAGCGCGGACTTCTTCGCGCGCCGCTCGCTTGCCCTCGGCGGCGTTTGGCGGGCGCGCAACGCCTCCGAACAGTGGGGCACGACACTGTTGCTTGCCGACTACCGCGCGGCGGATTTCGGCGTCGGCACCGCGCATTCGCTGTGGCTGGGCGGGACGCAATACGTGAGCGCGCGCGTGGGACTCACGCTCAAGGGCCTTCTCACCCGCAATCTGAACGACGATTGGACCAGCGGCTGGCAGGTGCGCCTCGACGCCGAGCCCAACGACCACTGGCGCTGGTCAATCGGCTACGCGGATGCGAGCGAGTCCCTCTCGAGCACAATCTTCGATTTCACCCGCGATCTTCGCACCCGCACGCTCTTCGGCAGCGTGTATCGCGCCTTCTCGGCCACCCTCGGCATGCGACTCGACCTCACGCGGGAGTGGACGGAAAACCTGCCGGAACGCAGCGCACTGCATGTGGGCGTCACCACCCGGTTCTGACACCGCACTGCTCAGCGGCATCGCGCTGGCGTGCTGCCTTTGCGCGGCGGCCGCCATCGTCGTCTGGTGCGGCGTATTTTTCGTGCGCGCCCACCGCCTCCGGCGCGCCCGGCTCGAGGCCGTCGCAGAGGAAGCTCTGACCGGCCTGGTGCTCGACCAGTTGTCCGGCTACGGCAGTTCTGCGGTCAGACTCCAAGGCCTGCCTGAATGGAAACGCCGGCTGCTCCTCCGGGTGCTGCAGAATCTGATCGAGCAGACCAAGGGACGGGACCAGGCCAGCCTCATCGCCATTCTGCGCGATGCCGGCTTTCACGCCATGGCGACGGAAAATCTGCGCCGTGGCCGGCCCGCGGAACGTCAGGCGGCGTGCAGCGTCCTCGGCTTTTTCGACGACGCAGACAGCATCGACGCACTGCAGGTCGCCTTGCACGACCGCGACGAGGCCGTGCGTCTCACCGCCGCGCGAGCCCTGCTGCAAAAGGACCGCATCGACTCGCTGCGCGAGTTGCTGCGCCTGCTCCCGTTTTCCCTGCTCGATCCGCCGCTCGCGCTGACGGAAATTTTCGCCCACCTGCCGAGCCGCCTCGACGCCGAAGCCACCACACTGCTCCGCGAACGCGCGCTGCCGCCGGAGTGGCTGCGAATGCTCGCCATCGCTCTTGCCCGCCGGCAGGTCTTCGACGCGTTCGATGCCATCGCGGCGTTGCGGAACGCCCCTGAACCGCGCGTGCGCTCGGCCGCTTGGGTCGCGCTAACCCTACTCGGCGACCCGCGGGCTGGCGAGTTGGTCGCCGACGGATTGGCCGACGAGTCCGCCGACGTGCGTCAGGTGGCGGGACATTGCGCGGGAAAATTGGGCGGACCGGAAGTGCTGCCCGCGATGACGGCGCAGCTCTCGCACGGCAGCTGGTGGAACCGTTACCATGCGGCGAACGCCTTGCTCGAGTTCGGGCGCGACGGCGCCGCCGAACTCGAAAACTATCTTGCCACCGCGCCGGAAGACGATCCCGCCCGGCAGGCTTGGCGCGAAGCGTCGGGAGGCGGCGATGGACGCTGAATCGTTTCGCAGCGGTCTCATTGGCGCCGCGCAAGGCCTGGGCTGGTTCGTGCTCGGCTCCGCGATGATCCAATACGCGCTCTACACGCTCCAGACGGTGCTCGCATTTTTCGAGCTGCGCCACGCGCGCAACGAGGAACGCCGCACCGACCCGAGCTGGATGCTCGGCGCGAAATCCATCCCGGGCATCACGATGCTCGTGCCCGCCTACAACGAGGAGAAAACGATCGTCGAGAACATCCACTCGCTGCTGACGCTGCGCTACCCGCGCTACGAGATTGTCGTGGTCAACGACGGCTCGAAGGACGGCACCGCGCGCGCCGTGATCGCGGCGTTCAAGCTCGAGCGCATCGATCTGCGCCGGCCCCACCCGGCGCCATGCAAACCCATCCGCGGCATCTATCGTCATCGCGACTACCCGAACCTGCTTTTCATCGACAAGGAAAACGGCGGCAAGTCCGACGCGCTCAACGCCGCAATGAACTACGCCCGCCATCCGCTCGTCTGCGGCGTCGATGCGGACTCGCTGCTCGACCACAACTCACTGCTCAAGGCCGCCCGGCCATTCGTCGAGCATCCGCACTCGCTCGTGGCCGTCGGCGGCACAATTCGCATCGCGAATGGTTGCGAAGTCCACGGCGGGATGGTGACCAACGAAGGCGCGCCGCGGAAACTGCTGCCGCTGTTTCAAGTCATCGAGTATCTCCGCGCATTTCTCATCGCCCGCCTGTCATTCAGCCGCCTGAACACCGTGTCGATCATCTCGGGCGCGTTCGGACTCTTCAAACGCCACGCCGTGCTCGCCGTCGGCGGCTACACGCACGGCACGGTCGGCGAGGACATGGAGCTGATCGTGAAGCTGCACCGGCA
The DNA here is from genome assembly GCA_013821985.1 of Opitutus sp. Classification (GTDB taxonomy): domain Bacteria; phylum Verrucomicrobiota; class Verrucomicrobiia; order Opitutales; family Opitutaceae; genus Didemnitutus. The sequence continues at coordinate 6,057 of PNJQ01000097.1, read as the reverse complement.
TTTCAAGGAGCGTGCCGAGCCCTACAACATCCTCTTCGTGCCGGACCCGGTGTGCTGGACCGAGGCGCCCGAGTCGCTCGCCGTATTGCGCCGCCAGCGCACGCGCTGGCAACGCGGACTCTGCGAGGTGCTGTGGCGGCACCGCACGATGCTCTGCAACCGCCGCTACGGCCGCATCGGCACGCTCGGGCTGCCAATGTTCATCGCCTTCGACATCGTGGGGCCGATCCTCGACCTGATCGGGTTGATCTTCGTTCCGTTGCTGTGCCTCGCGGGACTGCTGACGTGGCACTACATGGCGGCATTTTTCGCCGTCGTGGTGTTCTACGGCGTATTTCTCAGCATGATGGCGCTCGTGCTTGCGGAGCTCGCGCTCTTCAAGACCACCCGCAAGCGCGACATGGCACTGCTCGCGTTCGCGGCCATCGCGGAAAATTTCGGCTATCGCCAGCTCAACCTGCTGTGGCGCATCGAGGGCATCTGGCAGTATTTCCGCAAGCAACAGGCCTGGGGTGAGATGACGCGCACGGGATTCACGAAGAAAAAGCCCAAGCCCTCGGCCTGAGCCGGCTTGAACCGCTCGCCAATTTCGTTACACCCAGAGCCGTGCTCTTCCGCCGCATCCTCGGGTTCAAGGACGAAACCGTCTCGCAACGTGAAAAGCGTCATGCGCAACGCCACGCAGTCGGGGAACAGTTCCCACTCAAAGTCGTGCTGAATGTCCAAGGGCGCGACGAGGACGCGACCCTGAATCAGACCCGCGATGGACGGGGCCGCAACTGGACCGTGCAAGTCGTAAACCTGTCGAGCAGCGGCGCGCGCCTCCGTGTTCCCTCCGCCCTTTACGTGCAACGCGGCGACACCTGCACGCTCACGCTCATCATCGGGAATTTCGTCATCGTCCAGCGCGGCACGGTTGCGCATTTTCGGACTCAGAACACCCACGCCATGCTGGGGATGGCGTTCGGTCCCGCCGCCCCGGAGATGCAGAAGTCCTACCTGCAGTTGCTGGAGCCCCTCTCCCTCGGCGAATCTCTGCGGCCCGTGCCGGCCAAGCGGGTGGCGCAGGACACGCCGGGGCAGCACAAGGAACAGTATCACGGCAGCGAAGATTCGTTGCTCACGATCTGGCGCGTCGGCGCCGGTGGTCCCGTCAACGCCTTCGAATATCGCATGCGCCAGTGCTACGCGCGCGGCGCCGCGGCGTTTGCCGACCTGCAGGTTTTCGTGCTCGAGGATAAGCCGCGCCAAAACTACGCCTCCACCACGCTGCAGCCGTCGCCGTCGCACGCCCGCGAAATCCAAACGCTGTTCCGCTGGATTGTGCCGAATCTTTCGTCAGCCGTTCCGGAAGACGCGCGCGAATTCCTCGCCCGCTTTGCCCAGTCAGGTCGCTGAGGGACGTTTCCATCCAACCATGCGTTTTTTTAGTCGGATTCTAACTTCGGCCCACGAGTCGCTCGCCAAGCGCGAAAAGCGCCTTTCGAGCCGCTACCCGGTCGGGGACAATTATCCGGTGCGCGTCACGCTGCGGCTCGACGCCCAGCGCCGTGATGTGCGGCTAATCGACGTCTCGTGCAATGGTGCCAGTGCCGAACTCCCACCTGCACACACGGTCCGTCGCGGCCAGGACGGTCAGATCTCCTTCACCCTCGGCGAGGACACGCTGACGCTTCCCTGCCGCGTGGCCAACGTGCGCCAGATCCGCGGGCGTCCGGCTTGCGGACTCGAATTTGAGTTTGCCGATACCTCGAAGGAAGAAGCCTACCTCCAGTTGGTGGAACCGGTCGCGCTCGCGAGTTCGCTCGAGTTCATCAATCCGGCCAAGGTCGAACAATCGGTTCCCGGCCTGCGTCTCGAGCAATACGAGGGCACCGCTCCCACTCGGCTGCGCGTCTGGCGCAGCCTGGCGGAGAAGGAAATTTCCGCCTTCGAGTTTCAACTCTCCGACTACCTCGTGCGCTGGTCGGACGGCATGCCTGAACTCGAACTCATTCGTTCCGGCTCGAGTCGCGCCCTGAGTGAAGCCCAGCGCAACGAACTCATCTGGCTCTTCTACCTCACGGTGCCGAATCTGCCCAAGAGCGTCGCGCCCGACGTGCGCGAGTTCCTGAAGCAACAAGTGGCCGCCTGACGGCGGCCGGGGGTTCGCCACCGCAGATTCAGGCGCGCACCGTCATCGTGCCGTCGGCGGCGATCTTCCTCTGAATCTCGACGAAGGACACGTTCACTTCCTCGTCAGTCAGCGTGCGCTCGCCGGAGCGGAATGAAATCGCGAACGCCAGGCTCTTCTTTCCCTCGGGCAGGCCCGCGCCTTGATACACGTCGAAGATTTCGACGCTCTCCACGGCGAACTTGGTCGCCGTCTGGCGCGCCAGCTTGAGGAGTAGTTTGCGCACTTCCTCCGCGTGGCGCGTTGCATCAACGACGAGCGCGATGTCGCGCAACGCCGCAGGGAAAAGACTGAAATTCTGGAAACGACGGTGACCGGCGTCGGCGGTGAGTTTTTCCGGGAGCATCGCGAACATGCCGGCCCAGACTTTGCCTTCGACGCCCGCGGCGCGGACCATTGAGAGGTTGAGCAGACCGAAGCGGGCGGCCCAGCCGGCCTTCATCTCGCCCGCGGCGGCGGCTTGGCCTTCCTGCCAGCCCCAGAACGAACCGGTCACCGGCACGAGAGGTTGCGCGGAGAGATTCACGCCGGCGTGCGACATCAAAATCTCGATGTGCCGCTTCACATGATAGAAATCCGGCTCGGGTCGCGTCATCCAGGCGCGGTCCTTCGGATTGTGCGCGAGGACGAACCCGACGCCGACGCACTCGTGCACCGTGCCGTTGATTTCCATGAACACGCGGCCGGTCTCGCAGAGACGAGAGACGGAGTTGCCGCGTGACTGGTTGAGCTTGAGCGTTTCAAGCAAGCCGAGCACGAGCGTCGGGCGAAGATTCGATTGGTCCTCGATAAACGGGTTGGCGAGCGCGAGTTCGTGCGCGGACGAGTCGGAGACCCACGTCTTGAGCTCCGACGCGGAACGCAGCGTGTAGTTCACACATTCGTGGAAATGTTGGCCGACCAGATAGTCAGTGACCTTGCGGTTGAACACGGCGATGGGATCGTCGTCGCCGTCCACGAGCGCCGGCCCGACCGCGGGCGCGGGCGGCACTTTCTCGGTGCCATGCATGCGCAGCACTTCCTCGACCAGGTCGATGGGACGATCGAGATCGCCGCGGTAACTCGGAATATCGACGGTCCACTCCGGGGACCCGTCGGCGAGCTCACTCTCGCCGACAATGGCGAGGTTGAGCGCTTTCAACGAATCACGGATGACATCATCCGCGATTTCGAAGCCGAGGCGTGAACGGATGAACGACGGCGTGACTTTGACTTCACGCGACCACGGCTGCGTGCCGCCGATCTTGAACGACGGACCGACGACCGTGCCGCCAGCGGTTTCAAGGAGGAGATCGACCGCGCGACCGGCCGCTTCGAGCGTGCTGTGCGGATCGATGCCGCGCTCGAATCGATAGGAAGAATCGGACGAAAGCCCGAGACGCTTCGAGGTCCAGCGGATCGACTGCGGACGAAAATAGGCGGCTTCAAGCACGACGTCGGTCGTGGTCGCATCAACTTCGGCGTCGGCACCACCCATCGTGCCAGCGATGACCATCGGCTTCGATTCGTCGGCGATGACCAGCATGCGACTGTTCAGCGCGCGCTCTTTGCCGTCGAGCGTCGTCAGTTTTTCTCCATCGAGCGCGCGGCGGATGACGATCTTGCGCCCGCCGATTTTCTTGGCGTCGAAGACGTGCAATGGCTGGCCGAGCTCGAGCATCACGTAGTTGCCGACATCGACGAGGTTATTGATCGGGCGCAGGCCGACGGCGCGGAGGTGGTCCTGCATCCACGCGGGACTCGGGCCGACTTTGACGCCAGCGATGGCGATGCCGACGTAGAGCGGGCAATCCTCGGGCGCCTCGACGCGAATGTCGGCGAGAATATCGCCGCGGAAACCCTGCGTTTCGTTGCGGAATTTGACCTGCGGATAGGTGACGTCCTTGCGGAACCATGCGGCGATCTCGCGCGCGATGCCGATGTGGCTGATCGCGTCGGGCCGGTTCGGCGTGATCTCGATGTCGAACACGGTGTCGCCCGGCGGCAGCACGGCGTTGATCGGTTCGCCGATGGGCGTTTGCGGGTCGAGAATCATCAGGCCGGCATGATCGTCGCCCAGGCCGAGTTCGTCGGGCGCGCAGAGCATGCCGTCGGACTGCTGGCCGCGAATCTTCGATTGCCTGATCGTGAAATCGCCGGGCAGCACGGCACCCGGGAGCGCGACCGGCACGCGGTTGCCCGCATCGCAATTGTGCGCGCCGCAGACAATCGTGCGCACGCCACCGAGTGCGGGGCCGACGTCCACGGAGCAGACGGAGAGCTTGTCCGCGTTCGGGTGCTTCTCGCGCGTCTTGATCTCGCCGACCACGACGTGTTGCAGCGGCGGCAGGCCCGCGGTCGCGACGCCCTCGACCTCGAAGCCGACGAAGGTGATGGCGCGCTTGAGTTCATCGACGGAGATGCCGTCGAGGTTCACGTATTGTTTGAGCCAGTTGAGGGAAATTTTCATCCGAAGAAGCGAGGAGTGGTAGCGGGCAGCGAGCCGTTGTAGGGGCGTGGCTTGACCACGCCCGCGAGGGCGCGCACGAGGCGCGCCCCTACGGCATCAGCCGAACTGTTTCAGGAAGCGGACGTCGTTTTGGTAGAAGTAGCGGATGTCATCGATGCCATAGACGAGCATCGCGAGACGCTCGAGGCCCATGCCGAACGCGTAGCCGGTCCAGACGTTCGGATCGTAGCCGACGGCTTCGAACACCGCGGGATCAACCATGCCGCAACCGCCGATCTCGATCCATTCCTTGTTCACCTTCGGCAGGTGCTTGGCGGAGAGATCGACCTCGAACGACGGCTCGGTGTAGCTGAAGTAATGCGGGCGGAAGCGAGTTTTCGTGTCCTTGCCGAGCAGCGACGCGAAGATGTAATCGAGCATCGCCTTCAGGTCGCGCACGGTGACGTTTTTATCGACGTAGAGCGCCTCGAGCTGGTGGAAGTTCGCGCTGTGCGTGGCGTCGGTGGTGTCGCGACGATAGACGCGGCCCGGCGAGATGACGCGAATCGGCGGCGGGCCTTTCAGCATCGAGCGGATTTGCACGGACGAGGTGTGCGTGCGCAGGAGGTATTTCTCACCTTCGATCTTCCGCGCCACGTTACCGAAGCGCGCGGTGTCGGGGAAATAGAACGTGTCCTGCGCATCGCGGGCCGGGTGATCGGCGGGCGTGTTGAGCGCGTCGAAGCAGAAATATTCCGTCTCCACTTCCGGTCCTTCGGCGACGGAGAAACCCGCCTTGCGCATGATGCGGCTCATCTCCTCGCGCACCTGCGTGAGCGGGTGATACGTGCCGGGGCCGGCGTCGGGCGACGGCAATGTCGGATCGACTGCGGGCCCAAGTTGGGCGGCGATTTCCGCATCGGCGATGCGCGCGAGCGTGGCGTCGAGTTGCGCCTGCAGCTGCGCCTTGGACTCGTTGATCAGCTTGCCCATGGCGGGGCGCTGATCCTTCGGCACGGTGCCGAGCTGCTTCATCAACGCGGTGAACTCGCCGTGCGGGCCGACATAGCGGGCCTTGGCGGCCTCGAACTCAGCGCGCGACTTCAGCGCCGCGAGTTCCGCGGGCGCCTTGGCGAGGAGGGCATTCAGGGTGTCTTGCATCGGAGAGGGAATAAGTTGCCCGCGAATGACGCGAATTGACGCCAATGGCGCGGAATTTTGATTCGCGGAAATTCGCGTTATTCGCGGGCAAAAAAGAAGGACGGGCGCTGGAAGCAGCCCGTCCTTCAGGGAAGTGGTTTTGAAAACCGAAGGCGAGCCTGCAGCTCGCTCGCGTGTGTCTAGCTCAGGCTTTGGCGGCCTTGGCCTTCAACGCATCCTGGGCTTTCCCGACGAGGCTCTTGAACGCCACCGCATCGGCGATCGCGATCTCGGAGAGCTGGCGACGGTCGAGCGT
>PNJQ01000096.1 GCA_013821985.1 Opitutus sp. | reverse complement strand
CGCGATCGTCTATGTGAAGGATCCGCCGGAGTTCTCCGGCTTCCCGACGATGCTGCTGTCGCTGACGCTGTTCCGGCTGGCGCTGAACATCAGCTCGACCCGGCAAATTCTCGGCCACGGCTACGCGGGCGAGATCATCGACGGATTCGGCCATTTTGTCATCCAGGGCAATTACGTCGTGGGTGCAGTGGTGTTCATTATTCTCGTGGTGATCAATTTCGTGGTGATCACGAAGGGCGCGGGGCGCATTGCGGAGGTCAGCGCGCGTTTCACGCTCGATGCTCTGCCCGGCAAACAGATGGCGATCGATGCGGAACTCAATGCCGGCATCATCGATGAAGTCCAGGCCACCGCCCGGCGCGTGAAAGTGCAGAAGGAGGCGGATTTCTACGGTGCGATGGACGGCGCCTCGAAATTCGTGCGCGGCGACGCCATAGCGGGCATTCTCATCACTTTGGTGAATGTGCTCGGTGGGTTCGCGATCGGCGTTTTCCAAATGGGACTTTCGCTGGGCGAATCGCTGACGAAGTTCACGCTGCTCTCGATCGGTGACGGCCTCGTTTCGCAAATCCCCGCGCTGATCATCTCGATCGGCGCCGGCTTGTTGGTCACGCGCGCGTCGGACAACAACAATCTCGGCACGCAGATCACCGGCCAGCTGTTCCGCTACCCGCGGGCACTGGGCATCGCGGCCGGCTGCATGGCGGTCTTCGGTATCATGCCCGGCATGCCCGCACTGCCGTTTCTGGGGCTGGCCGCCGTCGCCGCGCTGATGGCAAAGACGATGACGCTGGCGGACGGCTTCAGCCACGACTCGACTCCCGCGGTCGCAGCGAAATCGCCCAAAACCGGAGCCGGTGGCAAACCCGGCGAGACCGCGCCCGCGGGCAACGCCGGTGCGCCCGCGACTTCGGGTTCCAGCGAGGATGTGCGCAAGTTGATCGACGTGGATGTATTCGCGATCGAGATCGGCTACGGATTGCTTTCTCTCGCGGACACGAAGATGGGGGGCGACTTGCTCGCGCGCGTCACCGGTGTCCGCAAATCGCTCGCCCGGGAAAAGGGCATCGTCGTCCCGCCGATTTCCGTCCGCGACAATCTCGAACTCGAGGCCAACGACTACCGGTTCCTGCTCCGTGGCAAGCCTGTCGCGCGCGGTTCGCTGGTGCCGGGGCGATTCCTCGCGATGAATGTCGCCGGCAGCACGGTTCGCCTGCGCGGGATGCCGACGCGCGAGCCGGTGTTCAACCTCGACGCGGTGTGGATTGACGAGGGCGAGAAAAAGACCGCCGAATTGAACAACTACACCGTCGTCGATCCGTCGTCGGTGTTGATCACCCATCTTTCCGAGACGCTGAAGCTGCATGCGCATCACCTGCTCAGTCGTCAGGACGTGCAGGCGCTCATCGACCATCTCAAGGGCACGCACGGCGCCCTTGTGGCGGAATTGCTGCCGGACCTCGTCAGCGTCGGCGTGATCCAGCGCGTGCTGCAGAATCTTCTCCGCGAGAACATCGCGATTCTCAACCTGCCGCTCATCCTCGAAGGCATCGCGGATTTCGCGACGCTGTCGAAGAATCCGGATGATCTCAGTGAACTCGTCCGCCGCCGGCTCGGGCTGTATTTCGTCCCGGAGTTCGAAGCCAAGCCCGGCTCGCTCAAGGCGCTCACGCTCGATCCGCGTCTTGAACAGGCCTTGACGGCGAAGGTGCATCGTTCCGCTACCGAAGTGGGCCTCGCGCTCGATCCCGCGACCGGCCGCCACCTTCTCGAGGAACTGAACCGGCGCAGCGCCGAACTGCTCGCAAAGGGCCTGCCAACGGTGCTCGTGGTTTCTGCGGAGACTCGCCTGCCGCTGAAGCGCTTTCTCGAGCCTTCGTTTCCGCGCCTCACGGTGCTCGCGTTCCAGGAGTTGCCGTCGGCCACCGAGATCGAAAACGCCGGCCTCATCACTGCGCCAGCGCACCTCAATCGCGTCGAAGTGAAGGCCGCCGCCTGATTTTTCCATGCCCGCTCCGTCACCTCTTCCGAACACCCCCGGCGCCTGTTTCCGCTTCGTTGTGCGCAATGCGGAGGAAGCGGCCCGCGTCATCCGTGAGCAGCTCGGCGAAAACGCCCGCGTGCTCTCCGTGCGCAATGTGGAACCGAACGGCATGCTCGGCCTGTTCTCCGCGCCCAAGCTCGAGGTGATCGCCCAGATTGTCGGCGAGCCGGCCGGCGAACCGACCGTGATCGAATCCGAGTCCGCCGCCACGACGGGCGTTGTCTCGAGCGAACTCGCACCCACGGACCAGAAGTCGGCCGCTGGTCGCGTGCGCTCCGCGCGCTCGACGCTGCGGCCGCTCGAGACGAGTTTCACCGATCTGCTGCGCCGCTCCGGATTTTCGGAGACGTTAATGTCGCGGCTGGCGCAGACGCCGGCCTGGTCGTCGCTGTCCGCGCTGCCGTTGCACCGCGCGCTCGTGGAAACGGGCAATCACCTTCGTCTGCTTGCGGCGGAACGCGCCAGCCGCGCCGCGCCGCTGACGCGCGCCGCGTTTCTCGGCACGCCCGGCGTCGGTCGCACCACGGCGCTGTGCAAATGGCTCGCCGCGGAAGTTTTTCGGCGCGCGCGGCTCGGTCACGTCGTGCAGGCGGAGTTCGACCGGCCGAATTCGCCCGGCCAGTTGCCCGTGTTTTGCGAGGCGCTCGGCGTGCCGCTCGCGCATTTCCCGGCCTCGACGGAGCCGGCGGTCGCGGGCGGGTTCGTGTATTTCGATCTGCCCGGCCTTTCCCTGCGCCGTCCGTCGGACAATTTGCCCATCCGGCAATTCCTCGACCAAGAAAAGATCGAGGAGCGCGTGCTCGTGCTCAATGCCGCTTACGATCACGCCGCGTTGCGCGCGGGTTACGCGGCGGGGCGCGAGCTGGGCGCGACACACGTCGTGTTCACGCATCTCGACGAGGTTTCACAGTGGGGCCGGCTCTGGGATTATCTGATCGAAGGCGAGCTCGAGCCGCTGTTCCTCGCGACCGGACCTTCGCTCACGGGCGATCTGGAGACCGACGTCGCCGATGCCGTCGCACGCCGGACGTTGCCGGCCGCCGAGCCGCTGCTCGTCACCGCCGACGCGGACGAAGACGAACTCGCGAGCGCTCCCACCTTCAACACCGCTGCCTGACCATGCGCTACGTGTTTCTTCTCGGAGGCATCCTCGGCTTCACCCTTGCCGCCGGCACGGCGTTTTGGATGGGCCGTGCGGCCGATCGTCTGCTGCTTGATGGCGCGATCGGCTGTCTCGTGGGTGCGCTCCTGTTCCGCTGGCTCTGGAACGTCATGCTCGCGGGACTCCGCGAAACCGTCGTCGCCAAACAACGCGCCGCCGCCGCCGAGGCCGCGAAGCACAAACCTGAATTTTCCACCATGAAGTCATGAAAAACGCCGCCGTCCTTGCACGCGGCACGGATGCCACCACCCCTCCGCCCGCATCGGCCGCCTGGCGCGCCTATGTCGGCACCTCGGGCGCTGTCGATGAGAAGGAACTTATCGAGCGCTTCCTCCCGCTGGTCCGCAATGTCGTGGATCGGATCAAACTCACGCTTCCGCCGCACATCGACGCGGACGATCTCTACAGCGTGGGCGTCACCGGCCTGCTCGCCGCCGTGCGCAAATACGACCCGGAGCAGGGCAACACGTTCGCCGGCTACGCGGCGATGCGCATTCGCGGCGCCGTGCTCGACGAATTGCGTCGCATGGACTGGTGTCCGCGGCGCACCCGCGCGCGCGCGCGCAAACTCAAGGAGGCGATCAACGGAATCGAACAAAAGATCGGCCGCACCGCGACGGAGGATGAAATTTGCGCTGAACTCGGGATGAGTCATGCCGAATACGCCAAGTGGCTGGAGGAATCCCGCCCGGTGACCTTCATCGCGCTCGACCAGCATGCGGACGGCGAGGAGTCGGAAGGCGCCTCATTGCACGAATTACTCGCGGACGAACACGACACCACGGGTCGCGACACGCTGGAGAAGGCGGAGCTGTTGCAACTTCTCACTCAACGGATGGCGGAATTGCCCGATATACCACGGAAGATACTCGCCATGTATTACTTTGAAAACATGCGGCTCGCCGAAATCGCCGCGGTCTTCGGCCTGACGGAGTCGCGCATTTGTCAGATTCACTCGCAGACCATCCTCGGTTTGCGCGGGTTTCTCGGCCGCGCGCGCAACCGCTGAGCCGATCCTGCCGCGCGCCCCATGCTTGTCCTTCTCGGAGCTGCCATCGTCCTCGCGTCCACCCTCGGGGGCTTCATGCTCGCGGGCGGTCAGCCGCTGGTGTTGCTCCATGTTTCGGAGTTCGTCGTCATCCTCGGCGTGGCGGCCGGCGTGTTGATCATCGCGAGCCCCGGGCACATTCTGAAGGAGATCCTGCACAAGTCGAAGGCGGCGATCAGCGGCAAGGCGCCGGGCAAGTCCGACTACTTCGAATTGCTGAAGCTGCTCTATGAACTCTTCATGACGGGGCGGCGCAACGGCCTCATCGCGCTCGAGGAGCACGTGATGGATCCGACGAAGAGCGCCATTTTTCAAAAATATCCGTCGCTCACGGGTCACCCGGAGCGGCTGCAGTTTTTGTGCAACGGCCTGAAGCCCGTCATCGACGGCAAGATCAAGCCCGACCAGCTCGAGGATCTGATGGCCGCGGAACTCAGTGCGAAGCAGCAGGAATCGGAGCATCCCGTGCACCTGCTACAGTTGGTCGGCGACTCCTTGCCGGGCATCGGCATCGTCGCGGCGGTGCTCGGCATCATCAACACGATGGCGGCGATCTCCGAGGGCCCCGAGGCGGTCGGCCAGAAAGTTGCCGCGGCGCTCACCGGCACGCTGCTCGGCATCTTCGTCGCGTATGGCTTCGTGAATCCATTGGCGAACCGCATCAAGTTCAACGATTCCGCCGACCAGCTCTGCCTGAAATGCATCAAGCAGGCCGTGGCCGGCTTTGCCAAGGGGCTCGCGCCCCTCACCGCCGTCGAGATCGCGCGCCGCTCGCTCGACAGCAATGTTCAACCCGGCGCCGATGAGCTGGAGACCGCGGTGAAGAGCCTCGGCACCGGCAAATAAGCCATGGCAGCCGGCGGCGGAGGCGGCGGGGCGTGGAAGGTGGCCTATGCGGACTTCGTGACCGCAATGATGGCGTTGTTCATGGTCCTGTGGATCTCCGCGCAGGACAAAAAAATCCTCATCGCGACCTCCAAGTATTTTCAGAATCCGTTTAGTTCCCCGATGGAGGATCACTCCGGCATCATGCCGTTCAACGATGCCAGCCAGGAATCGAGTTCGAAGAAGAAAAGTGACGACGATGCGTCCGGAGCCGACAGGCCCTCGAACCAGGACAAGCAGATCCAGTTGAGATTCCTGAATTCAGTCGCGGCGGATTTCTACCGGCTGTTGCACCTTGATCAAAATCTCGACCAGAAGCCGATCGACGTGCAGGTGACGTCGGACGGATTGCGCATCACGGTCTTTGATCGGGCCAAGCGTCCGATTTTCGTCAACGGCACGATCGAACTGACCGAGTGGGGACGATTCGTGCTGCAGAGCCTCGCGTGGATGATCGATCGATACCATTTCCGCGTCACGATTGACGGGCACACCGCCGGCGAACTCGCGCTGAAGCGCGAGGATTATTCCAGCTGGGAACTTTCCGCGGACCGCGCAAACGCCGCGCGTCGTTCGCTCGTGTTCTACGCCGTCGAGGCCGAGCAGATCGAGCGTGTGACCGGCTACGCGGACACGCGACCGCTGGAAGGCGAAGCACTCGCTTCCGAGGCGAACCAGCGGATCACGCTCAGCCTGACTTTGACCGCGAAGAGTCGCGAGAAGGGCATCGTAACGGGCGCGAGCGCCGCCGCCGCGCCGGTCGCCCAATCCACGCCTGCTTCAACCGCCCCCGCTTTGCATCCATGAAACCTTTTTTGCTCGGCAAGAAACCTGTCGCCGCCGCGCCGTTGCGCGCCCCCCATGCCCATCACGCGTATCACAGCGAAGGCTTGGTGAAGCCGGCGCTGACCGGTCCGCATGTCGAAGCGGTGAAGGAAGGCGACAAGGTCGTGCGGTTGATTGTCACGTGCTCCTGTGGCGAGCGGATCGAAATCGACTGCCTGTATCCGGCGAACGGTTGACCCAGGTCGGGGATGCGGTGCGTCGTGCGGCGGAACGCAGGGTTTACAAGTTCGGCGGAGCCGTGTGAGCTAGACGCGTGAGTTTTCCCGCCGAATTGATCAACCCGAAGTTCTACAGCCTGACCGTGGCGGTCGGGCGCCGGCAGCAATTGCGCGAAGCGGGCCGGCGCGTGGTGCTCACGAACGGCGTGTTCGACCTGCTGCACACCGGGCATCTATTTTATCTGCAGAAGGCGCGGACGCTCGGGGACGCGCTGTTCATCGCGTTGAATTCGGACGAAAGCGTGAGGCAGTTGAAGGGACCATTGCGGCCCGTGCAGAATGAGATCGAACGCGCCTACGCGCTCGCGGCGCTCGCGTGCGTGGACGGTGTCACGGTTTTTCGCGACAAGCGGCTGACGAACGAGATCCTCGCGCTCGCGCCCGACGTTTACGTGAAGGCTGGCGACTACACGCTCGAGAAACTCGATCCGGACGAAAGGACGGCGCTGGAGAAAGTCGGCGCGCGCATCGAGTTCCTGCCGTTCCTGCCGGGATTCAGCACCACGGAATTGATCGCGAAAATCAAGGCGGCCGGAGAGGTTTGAGGCACGCAGACGGCCGACCGAAGACGCGGGGCTCGTGGCCCTGCAACGGCGGCGACTCGGCGCGTTTGATCCTCAGCGGTTCGAGAGGATCGGCTCAATTTTGATCGCGATGTCGATGCGCAGGGTGATTTTAACGCGCCGTCGTTTGACGATTTCCAGTGCGATCGTGTCGCCCGGGCGGCGGTTCAGGAGGAGCTTGCCCAAAGCGCTGGCGGGCGTGACGAGTCGCTCGAAATCCTGCACGGCGCGGCCGGCAGGGAGCAGACGATGCCAGCAAGGCCGAGAAAATAGAGCAGGTGGAGAATGGTCATGGCGGCGGGGAAGAATTGGTTGGTGCCGACGCGGGGAATTCTCCTGCATGGTGTCGTATGCGCGTCGCGATTTTGGGTTCCGGAAAAGGGAGCAATGCCGCAGCCATCTTGCAGGCCGAGAGAGATGGAGCGCTCGGCGCGGCCCATGTGGTGCATATTTTTGCCGACCAACCGGAGGTCGGAATTCTCGCGCTGGGTCCGCGTTTCGGAGTGCCCGCCACGTTCGTGGATCCCGCGCCGTTCAAGACAAAGCTCGAAGGCGCGGGCGAGGAGCGGTTCATCGCGGCGGTGCGCGCCTGCGAACCGGATCTCGTGGTGCTCGCGGGGTTCATGCGCGTGCTGAAGCCCGGTTTTCTTCACGCGTTTGACGGCAAAATCATCAATCTGCACCCCAGCTTGCTGCCGGCGTTTCCTGGTCTCGACGGAATCGGGCAGGCGTTGCGCGCGGGTGTGGCTGAGACCGGTTGTTCAGTCCATCGCGTGACCGCCGACGTCGATGCCGGGGAGATCATCGGGCAAGCGCGGGTGCCGATCGAGGCCGGCGAGACGCTGGAATCACTGGCCGCGAAGGTGCACGCGGCGGAGCACAAGCTGTTGCCCGCAGTCATCGCACACCTGAGCCACCAACGCCGCTGACGATGGCCATCCACGAATTCAAAATTGAAGTCGCGTCCGACGCCGTGTCGGTGATCGAGGAGTTGCTCGCCGAGCGCGAGGAGCAGCGGCTGATGGTGCTTGAAGACAAACCCAGCGGGCGCGCGTGGGTGACGGGGTATTTCGACTCGCAGGATGCGGCGGTGGCGGCCTGGCGTGAATTTGGCGGGTTGTTGGATGCGAAATGGATTATGACCGAGCCCGACCTGCGCGAGTTGGCGGACGCGGATTGGAAGGACAGCTACAAGGCGCATTTCAAGGCCTCTTCATTCGGGCCGCTGCACTGGGTGCCGGTGTGGGAGCGAGAGACGTTTCGGCTGCCGTCGGGGGAGAAAGTGCTGTGGCTCGACCCCGGACTGGCGTTTGGCACCGGCAATCACGAAACGACCCGACTCGTCGCTGAGAGGTTGGTGACTTTCGCCGCTCGAAACGGAATTGCGGGCCGGGTGATCGACGCAGGGTGCGGCTCGGGGATCTTGGCGCTGTCGGCGGCGCTGCTCGGTTTTGCGCAGGTGGCCGGGTTCGACAACGACGCGGAGGCGATTCGCGTCAGTGAGGAAAATGCCGTGCTCAATGGGCTGGCCGGTCGGGTGGAATTCTTCGTGGGCGACTTGGTGACCGGGTTGGAGGGGCGTCAGGCGGAGCTCGTCCTTGCGAACATCCAGGCGGATGTGCTGGGGCGCTTCACGGGAGAGTTGCTTGGCGCGGTGGCTCCGGGTGGGCAGCTTGTGTTGAGCGGCATTTTGGAGCGGGAGCTCGCGGAGGTGCGGGCCGCATTTGTCGCGGCGGCCCCGAACTGGCATGTGGAAGCGCGCGTGATGGGAGAGTGGAGCGACTTGTTGCTCGCACGCCGTTGAATCGCCAGCGGCAGGGCGGATTTTCAGAGAAACCGCCAGATTCCGTGCAGCAGGGTGAGGTTCCCGAGGATCCACAGCGGCCAAAACGCCCGGTTGGCGGGAAGGAGGAGATTGAAGGCGACCGTCAGCGGGAGAACCGCTCGGCATGCCGCCCAGTAGCCCGACCAGACCCACGGCCCCAACACCAGCAGGAGAGCGCCGTAAGCGGCCCCGATGCGCCACCACGGGTTGGCCAACGAACGACAGATTAACAGAACGGCGCATTGAACGCCGAAGCCGAGAACCGCGAGCAATGCGAAGGTGTGACGCGGGTCGAAGTCACCGGCGCTAATTGCGCGGGCTGACATTTGCAATTGCTGGAGAGCGCCGAGGAGCGGCCACGTGAAGTTGCCGAAGCCGGATTCGCCCGAGGCCGGAAAGCGGAAGTTCACGTAGCCCATCCAGAGGACGAGGGGGACCGCCGAAAGCGCAAAAATTACCAGGCGACGGCGATTGGGGCCCGGAGCGGCGGTCAGCGCCAGCGAGGCAAGGAGGTTGGTTTCCTTCGCGAGGTGACCGAGGGTGCACCAAAGCAAGGGAGGTCGAGAAGGCGCCGTGGAGGTGCTGCGAACGGCCACCACGAGCAGAAGAAGCGCTGGAAGATCGACCAGCGATTGGCGAACGCTATCGAGGACGCCCAAGGAGAAGAGGCACGCTGACCAGCGTGCAAACGCCGTGGCGGACGCAGGTCCGATTTCGCGGTAGAGCAGGATCGCCAGAGCGAACCAGCAGGCGACGTTCAGCAGCGCGTAAATTTGCAGGATCCACGCCCGGCGACCCAATCCGAGTGCGAACGCGGTCGCGGGAGCGAGGATGCGCCGGGCGCGATAGGCGGGGGCGTCGAGGGCGGCTGCGAGGCCGGGGTGGCGCAAGGTGGGATCGAGGGCGATTTGCGCGTAGAATTGGCCGTCGTAGCCGGAGGAATCCGGCGCGAGGGCAAGCCAAACTGACTCGATCTCCGCCAACCGAGGAGCAGGTTGTTTTTCGCCGAAACGGATCAGCGACGTGAAGCCGGTCTGTGGGTCGAATTTCGCCAGCACAAGAGCGGCGAAGAAGGCAGCCGAGAGCCAGTAGGCAAGGCGGGGCATAAAAAGACCGCGTCGGATGGGACGCGGTCGAGAGAATGGTTTCCGATTCGTTTTGGCGACTTAGAACAGGTCGGTCGGGGTGCGGGCCATGAAGTCCTCCATGTAGGCGGTGGTCGCCTTGCCTTCGATGAACGTCGGATCGCTCATGATGGCCTTGTGGAGGGGAATTGTCGTCTTGATGCCGCGGACGAGGTATTCGCTAAGGGCGCGATACGAGCGTTGAAGGGCCATTTTTCGTGTCGAACCGAAGCAGATGAGCTTGCCGATCATCGAGTCGTAATAGGGCGGGATGGTGTAGCCGCTATAAACGTGCGAATCGACGCGAACGCCGTGACCGCCCGGAGCGTAGTAGAGCGAGATGGTGCCGGGGGAGGGCGTGAAGTTGCGGGAGGGGTCCTCGGCATTGATGCGGCACTCGATGGCGTGCTTTGTCCAAGTGATGTCGCTCTGGTCGAATTCCAGTTTTTCGCCGTTCGCGATCCGGATCTGCTGCTTGATCAAGTCGATGCCGGTGACTTCCTCGGTCACGGGGTGTTCGACTTGGATGCGCGTGTTCATCTCGATGAAGTAGTAATTGCCCTTTGCATCGACGAGGAACTCGATCGTGCCGGCGTTCTGGTATTCGGCTGATTCGGCGGCGCGGACCGCAGCCTTGCCCATTTTCTTGCGCAGGTCGGCGTTCAAGAACGGAGACGGAGCCTCCTCGATGAGCTTTTGGTGCCGGCGCTGCACGGAGCAGTCGCGTTCACCGAGATGGATCACCTTGCCGTGAGTATCAGCGAGAATTTGAAACTCGATGTGCCGCGGGCTCTGGATGTATTTCTCGATGTAAACGGCGCCATTGCCGAAGGCCTTTTCCGCCTCGTTGCGGGCGACGTGATACTCCTTGGCGAAGGAAACATCGTTGTGCGCGATGCGCATGCCGCGGCCGCCGCCGCCGGCGACCGCCTTGATGATGACGGGATAGCCGATTTTGCGGGCGATCTTCACTGCTTCGGTCTCGGACTCGACGGGGCCATCGGAACCGGGGACGGTGGGCACGCCGGCCTTGCGGACGGTGTCCTTGGCGACCGATTTATCGCCCATGATCCGGATGCTTTTCGACTTCGGGCCGATAAACTTGATGTTACAGGACTCGCACTGCTCCGCGAATTTGGCGTTTTCCGAGAGGAAGCCGTATCCCGGATGGATTGCGTCCACGTCGGCGATTTCAGCGGCGCTGATGATGCGATCGGCCCGCAGGTAGCTGTCGGAACTTCTGGGGCCACCGATGCAAATTGCTTCGTCGGCGAGCTGAACATGGAGCGATTGCACGTCCGCTTCGGAATAAACGGCGAGGGTCTTGATGCCGAGTTCGCGGCAGGCGCGGATGACGCGAAGAGCGATTTCACCGCGATTGGCGATGAGGACCTTTTGAATCATGGGGTCGGAAAAATTAAGCCGGACAGAAGTCTGCCCGGCTATTGCGGTGGTCGGTTCGGTTAACCGACTTTGACCTTGAAGAGACGCTGACCGTATTCGACGGGCTGGCCGTTTTCGGCCAGGACTTCCACCACGGTGCCCTTCACCTCGGCTTGGATTTCGTTCATGATCTTCATCGCCTCGATGATGCAGACCACGGATTTTTCCTCCACCTTCGTATTTGCATCGGCAAAAGGCGGGCTGTCCGGCGAGGGGGAGCGGTAAAACGTGCCGACCATCGGCGATTTAACGTAAGCGAACCCGACTTCATCGGCTCCTGGCGCGGAGGCGGTGGCCGGCGCGGGATTCGCGGCGGGGGCCGGTGCGGTCCGGGGGAGTTCAGCGGGGCCGGCGGAAAAAGGGTGGGCGGAGTAGCCTTGGCCGCTCGGTCCTGAGACGACCTCGCCTGAGGCGCGCTTAATCTTAATTTTGAAACCCTCCTCTTCGACTTCGAACTCGGTCAGGTCCGAGCGCTTCATGAGGTCGACGATGAGTTTGATCTGCTTGAGGTCCAAGTGTTGGCCTAGGTTGAGTTAGGTGAGCAGGGGTTAATTGCCTAATTAGGCTCACCGTTCAAAAGTAGTTCAGCCAACCTGACAATACTTTGTTTCGATCCGCGATAAACGTAAAATAGCGTAAAAGAAGCGAGCTTTTCGATGCGGGCCGGCTGACCATTGGATGCGACGGTTTCAAATCTGTGTGACGGATTCCCGCTTCGGCGGGACCCTGCTGGGGCCTTCGCTCGAAAAATCGCCAGCGAATGCACGGGAATGGCAAACGCTGATAGTAGTGACTTCGTGCAGCACGATGCAGCTGCGGCACCCCGTTTGGTCGGCGGGAGTTCGGCGTTCTGAGTGGGTCTCGCACCTATTCTGTGGGCTGCACGGATCAGCTGGGCCGACGTATGGGACACAACGCCCCTGAGCAGAACCATCAAGGCACCGCCCTGCAGTTTGAGCTGCCGGGCACCGGGCGAGCTCCTCGCGGCGTGGTGGCCTAACTTCAAGTTCTGCGAGCCACCGCGGGCATCGGGCGGATTGGATTCAATGGCAGAATCGCCACGGGACTAGGACAGGCCGCTCACGTAGCAACAGAACTGATACGACGCAGACGGACCTGGGTTCAAATGCCGGTGAAGAAACTTAGACCCGCGAAAAAAGCATCATAAACTATTGGTTACGAGCACCTCATTAGCTCATTAGTGAAATTGCTCAAAAAGGACTTGAATGGGTTTCGAGCATTTGCATGTTTTGCCGTCCCTTCAGTGAAACGCGCGTCGCCTTGCGACGAGAGTGACACCGAGGGGCCGGGAAACCGGCACGGGTTCCTTCTCAAACTTTTTTCGGAAAATTTCGGGAAAAGTGTTGACGGAGAAAAATCCAAGTGCCTTCTTGGAAACCTTTCCCCTAAAAAGGAAGCGGTTCTTTGAAATTTACTTTGTGCGATTGATTGGGACCCCCAATCAAGAAATTCCAAGACGCAGGACTTAATCTTCCTGCGTCGAATAACGGTCGCGCAAGCGACTGTTATTGTAGTTCATGAATCACTAGGATTCGTGACTCTCTGATTCTTTTCGGAGAGTTTGATCCTGGCTCAGAATGAACGCTGGCGGCGTGGTTAAGACATGCAAGTCGAACGGTTTTTCGGGTGTAGCAATACACTCGAAAAGCAGTGGCGAACGGGTGCGTAACACGTGAACAATCTACCATTTAGTGTGGAATAGCTCGCCGAAAGGCGGATTAATACCGCATGTGGTTGTTTCCCGCATGGGAGACATACTAAAGCCGGGGACCGCAAGGCCCGGCGCTAATTGAGGAGTT
>PNJQ01000095.1 GCA_013821985.1 Opitutus sp. | reverse complement strand
CCGTAGCTGAGCGAGAGCGGTAGGCGCGCTTCCGCTGCGCGCTCGAGCAACTCCGGCCACGCCGGTGCGCCGCCGAGAAAAATAATCCGAAACTGCCTTAACCGCTCCAGCGCCGCGCCGCTGCGCTGCAGCCGGTCGAGTTGCGTCGGCACCAGCGAAATCACCCACGGCCGGTCCGCCGTCACCTCCGGCCAGTCGCCGGCCTCGAGTTGCTTGCCCGTCCACGCGCGATAAGTGCCGCCCGTCAGCACGCAACGCATCCACGCCATGAGCCCGCTGACGTGATACAGCGGCAGCACGCCGACCGCGTTGACCTGCGGAAGATCGAAATGCCGCGCGAATCCGCGCACGGCTGCCGCGATTGTGTGTCCGTCGTGTCGCGCGAATTTCATCTGCCCGGACGAGCCGCCCGTCGGAATCATCAGCCACCCGCGATCCGCCTTTGCCGCAGAGGACATACCCATCAATTGCCGCGCGCGCACCAATTCATCGTCGGTCCACGCTGGATTACCCAGAAACACGTCGCCCTCACCGGCTACGGCCGTCGCGAACGCCGCCATGAATTTCTCCGGCTCCGCCTCGCGCACGAGCACGGCCTCGCATGCGCCGGTCGGTGCCACGCCCAATTTCTGCCTTAGCTCGCGGCGTTCCATAATTCCTCCGGGTTCACTCCGTCGCACCACGACACGTCCAACAACGGTCCCGTTACCGGACCATCCCATGGGCGATCGCCGAACAAGCCACCGATGCCAAAACCGAGCGGACGCGACGTGAGGTTCTCCGCCAAGGCGACGCGCAAAATCTGCGCCCGTGCCAAGGCCGTTTCGACCGCACTCGATAACACCAGGTCCGGTTTCGTCGTCTTGGTCCACGCCACCAATTCCTCCAACGGACCCGCGAGCGCCGGCTTGATCACGAACACGCCGCTCCACCCGCGTTCCTGCCACTCGCGCGCCGCAGCGAGGCCGGTCACCGATTCGTCCAGCGCGAGCTTCACCGGAAAGTCCGCCGCAAGGCCAAGCAGCGTGTCCGCGTCCATCAACGGTTGTTCAACGAACTCGACGGGCCGCTCGGCGCAGAGCGCAAGCCAGCGCGTCGCATCGCGCGTCGTCCACGCGCCGTTGGCATCGAGCCGCAGTTTCGCGTAGCCGGGCAGCTCCGCCACGAGTTCATCGAGCAACGGCATTTCCTCCTCCGCACGGCCGACGCCGACCTTCCACTTGAACGCCAGAAATCCTTCCTCAAGTTTCGCCCGCAGCACGTCGCGCGCGTCCCGACCGGCCGGCAACAGCGCGGCGATCGGCAATTTTCCTTTTCCGGTCGCGACCGCCGGTGCCGCCGCCAGCGCCGCCGCCAAACCGAACCGCACACAGGCGAACCGCTCCGGCACCAGTTCAAGCGCCGTGACGTCGATGTCCGGCCCGAGTTTGCGCAGCACGTCCTGCGCTTCGGCCAGCGTCTCCGTGCCGAACCACGGGAGTGGCGCCACTTCGCCCCAGCTGACGGTCCCGTCCGGCCGCTCGACGCGGAGCAAGATGCCCTCGCGCTCGCCCCAGGCGCCGTGGGCCGTCCGCAGGGGCGGCTGCAACGTGCGCCGATAACTTTTGGTGCTGAGCCGCAGAGCCATCGCTTCAAGCAAACCGGCCGCGCCGCGCTTGGCAAAGATTCTCGTTGAGGTTTCCGGCGCGAGGAATATTTCGCTAGCGGCAACACCATGAGCACGTCCGCTGTTGCCGAGTCCGAATTTTACCTGCCTGCCGAGCGCTTTTTCTCCGCGCACGCCCCCAGCGCCCTGACTTACGACGACGTGTCGCTCGCCACGTTGTTCAGCGAAATCCTGCCCAAGGACGCCGACACCTCGACTTCGCTGGCCGAGGGGCTGCGCCTGCAGATTCCGATCATTTCGTCCGACATGGACACGGTCACCGAGTCGCGCATGGCCATCGCCATGGCGCTTAACGGCGGCATCGGCCTCATCCACTACAACCTGCCCCCGAAGGACCAGTTGAAGGAAGTCGCGCGCGTGAAACGCCACATCCACGGCCTCATCCAGGATCCGATCACCGTGGCGCCGGACGCCACCATCGGCGAGGTCCTGCAAATGATCGAGCAACGGCGCTTCGATTTCCGCACGTTCCCCGTCGTCGAGGAAAATGGCAAGCTGGCGGGCCTCCTCTCCGGCAACCTCGTCAAGGAGCGCTACAAGTCGAAGAAAGTCGCGGATGTCATGACGCCGCGCAAACAGCTCGTCACCGTCTCGGAAAAGGACCTCGGCGCCGATCCGATCAAGGAAGCCGATAAATTTTTCACCGAGCACGTCGGTATCCACAAAATCCTCGTCGTGGACGGTCAGGACCGCCTGCGCGGCCTCGTGACGAGTTCGGACGTCGAACGCATCACTTCCGAGTCGAAATCCCGCCGCAAGCCCGCGCGCGACTCGCAATTTCGCCTCGTGGCCGGCGCCGCCCTTTCGCCGGTGCGCAAATCCAACGGCGAGCTCGATCGCGACAAGATCATCGCCCACGTCGGCGCGCTGGTGGACGAAGCCGTCGATTGCATCGCAGTTTCGACAGCGCATGGCCACACCGCCGGCGTCGGCGACATGGTGCGTCTCGTGCGCGGTGCGTTCCCTACTCTCCCGATCATCGCGGGCAACGTCACCAGCGGCAGCGGCGTCGAATACCTCGCCGACTGCGGTGCGAACGCCATCAAGGTCGGCCAAGGCCCCGGCTCGATCTGCACGACGCGCGTTGTCGCCGGCGTCGGCATCCCGCAACTCACCGCGCTCTACGTCGCCAGCCTCGGCGCCGCCAAGAAGGGCGTTCGCATCATCGCCGACGGCGGCATCACCAAATCGGGCGACATCGTGAAAGCGCTCACGCTCGCCGACTCGGTCATCCTCGGCGGGCTGCTCGCCGGTTGCCGCGAGGCGCCCGGTGAGATCATGGAGATTTCCGGCAAGCTCTATAAGCAATACCGTGGCATGGGCAGCCACTCCGCGATGAAAGCCGGTTCCGCCGCGCGTTACGGGCACGACAAAAACGACACGACGCGTAAGGCCGCCGCGGAAGGCATCGAGGCGCTCAAGGAAGTTTCCGGTTCGGTGGACGAAGTCCTCGCCAACCTGATCGGCGGCGTGCAGTCCGGCATGGGCTACCTTGGCGCGAAAACGCTCGCGGATCTTCGCACCAAAGCCCGTTACGTCCGCGTGACGCCCGCCGGCCAAAAAGAAGCCGCACCGCACGACGTGATCGAAGTCGCGACACGGAAAGGCTGATTTTGCTCCGTTGGAGGGCCGCGCCGGTAATTTTAAGCGCACGGGACCGGCCTGCATTGTCGGGCGGCTGGAGACTCGAGCGGCTCCCCGCTAATGCATCTCAGGCAATCCGCTTCACGTTTGCGTCGTCCTGAGTTCCCGCTTGTGCGGCGCCGAAGGTTCGAAATGGTTTGGGCATTCCTCGGGAGGGCCAGCTCGCGGACCAACGTCGATGAATGTGAACTTGTCCCGCTTGCTGTTAGTCGGGTTGACTGCCGCCCTCGAGTTGTCCGCGACTCCATCGTCGTTTTTTCGGAGCGACGCCGCCGACACCTTGCGGCTCGAGCAGGCCTCCGGTGAAAATTTCGCCGCGATGGACGCCGCCGGCAATCTTCTGCCCCACCCGCTCGATGCGATCATTTTCGCGGAAGACGGCGTGCCGTCGAACATGGTCCTCGTGCCGGCGAGCGCGGCGGGCTCCGTTCCCGCCTTCCTTGCCGGACGCTACGAGGTTACCAACGCGGAGTTTCTCGAGTTCATCCGCTCCACGGGATATGCGCACCTGCCCGGGGGTTGGGTCAGCGGAAGATTCCCGCGCGGCCATTCGAATTTTCCGGTAACGGGACTGACGGTGGCCGAGGCGACAGCTTACTGTGATTGGCTCACGGTGACCTGCGGCCGCCACTTCTCACTGCCCACGTCGGAACAAATCGCTCGGCTCAGCGAAAGCGCCACTCGCACGGGGACGGACTCCGCGGGTTTGGATTCAGTCGGCGGCAACCGTCACGATGTGAACAGTTGGGGTTGCTACGATGTGCTGGGCAATGCGCAGGAAATGACACTCGAATCCTCCAACCATTACCGCGACCAGACCCTCGGTTTTAGAGTCGTGTCGACTCCAGCACCCGCATTCGGAATGGTTCTCCCCGAGGCAGTGCGTGCGTCGGTGATCGTTACAGCGCCGACGACAGTCCCGACCGACCCGGGCGCGGCCAATTATTGGGGGCCCACCTTCGTGCTTCATCCGCAAAGTCAGATCGTGCGTGCGGGTGACAGCGTCACGCTCAGCGCGCGTGCCATTCACAATTACATCGTGGTCGGGGGCGGCGAAATTTTCTACCAGTGGTATTTCAACAACCAAGCGATCGCCGGAGCGACCGCGCCAACGTTGACGATCGGAGCCGTGCAATCCAACGCAGCCGGCGTTTACCACGCCGTGGCAGCCAGGGAGATACCGCCGGAATCGGGCAATATCCTGACTGCGATCAGCGACCCGGCAGTAATCGCCATCGAATCAAGCGGAACACCCCCTGCGATCACGCGCCAGCCCGCGACCTCCGTCGTGCTGATCGGCGAAACCGCTTTGGTCACCGCGACCTTTTCCGGCACGCCACCGCTGGCGGTGCGCTGGCGCGTGCGCGAGCGCCAAGATCCTGAACTCTACTACCCCGTGCACGATCTGACCGGGTTTCAGTTTACGAACTCGGACTCCAGCGCGACCGTATCGTATCGCAACCCACCGGCGACGAAATTTCTCTCGCTCGAACTCGCCGTGTTCAACGCCTACGGCACGGTGACGAGCTCTGCGGCCGAGATTCGCGTGCTTGCACAAGGGATTGCACCAACAATTACCAACCATCCGCGTGACCAGAGGGTTTCCCGCGGAGCGTCCGTATCGCTGCAGGTCGTAGCCGACGGAGCGCCAACTCCCTCACTGCAATGGTTTCTCGGCGGCACGGCGCTCTCCGGTGCGACCAGCGATACGCTGACCCTCAGCAACGTTCAAGATGCTCAAATCGGCTCTTACACCGTCACCGCCACCAACTCGTTGGGATCCGTCACGAGCACTCCGGCGGTGATCAGCTTCGCGACCGCTTCGCCACCCGTTACCGCTGCGAGTGGAAGTGGGGGCGGGGGTGGAGGATCGCCGAGCGTCGCGGGGACTCTTGCCCTGCTCACGATCCTCGCCAGGCGCGCTTTGCGCCTGCGTGATTCTCCGGCTCTTTTCGCACTGACACGCAGAAGCCGCGTTTAGCCTTGCGACGGCCCCGACGTTTCAGGGAAAAGTTGTCGGCAACTGGGGACTCGCTCCTTGGCTGCCGCCACCAGCATGTCGCTCTCCCCGTTCCGCAGTCAGCTCATCGCCGATGTCGGCATTTCCTTCGGTGACGAAGGCAAAGGCCGTTTGATTCCGGAGGTCGTGCAGGAACTGCATGGCACGCCCGCCGCGGTCTCCGTTGTCTTCAAGGTCAACGGTGGCTCGAATTCCGGTCACACCGCGGGCGGTATCAAGCTCAACCTCCTGCCCGCCGGCGTGGTCGAGCAAAGCGTGGCGCACCTTGCCATCGGCGCGGGCGTCGTCGCCGATCCGCGGAAGATTCTGTGGGAAGCCCAGCCGCTCGAGCGCAAGGGTTACGCGATCTTCAGCCGTCTGCTCGTCGATGAGCGGGCGATGGTTTCGGACTTTTCGCACCGACTGCTCGACCTCGCCTGGGAGGATTACCGCGTGAACGTCGCGAAGGAGGAACCGCGCGGTTCGACGGGCCGCGGCATCACGCCCGCCTACCAGGACGAGACCGGCCAGATGCAGATCACCTTCGCGGATTTTCTCGGCGGCCCGAATTTCTTCGCCCGCAAGCTCGCCGCGCGCGCCGATCGCGCCTGCCGCACCATTCAGCACGTTTGTCAGGTCAGCGCCGAAACCTGGGACGTATTCTTCGAGAAGCTTTCCACCGCCGAGGCCAAGGCCAACGCCGAGGCGATCGGGATGGGATTGTTCACCGCCGCGGATTTCGATTTCCGCTGCTTCAAGGGCGCGCAGCCGTTCACGCTCAACGTCGAAGAGCTGACGCGCGTTTATTGGGAAGCCGGCCAGCAGTTGCGCCGCAACATCGGCGAGGTGCGCGAGGTGGTGCTGCGCGAACTCGCCGCCGGCCGCTCGATCATCGGCGAGTTCGGCCAGGCCTACTGGCTCGACAAGCGTCACGGCTTTTCGCCGAACGTGACGGCCTCGCACACGTTCACGCCGGAATTCTTCCAGAGCGCTGGCGTGCCGGTGCAGCCGATCCACACGTTTGCGGTCGCCAAGGCCTACGACACGAAGGTCGGCACGCACACGTTCCTCACGCAGATGGATGAGGCGCTGCCGATTTGCCAAAAGCTGAAGCAAATCGAGTTCGGCACCGTCACCGGCCGGCAGCGCATGGTCGGCTGGTATGACGCCGTGGAAAAAGGCGACGCGCTCCGTTACGGCGGCTATCACGATTTGATGATCAACAAAATCGACGCACTCACGGGCGCGGACGAATTGTTGATCTGCGTCGCCTATGAAGACGCCGCGGGCACACGCTACGCGCACGTGCCACGCAACGAGGCGCTGCGCAAGACGCTCCGTCCCGTCTATACGCGTCACGCCGGCTGGACCGAGGACATTTCAACCGTGCGCACCTTCGCGAGTCTGCCCGCCGCGGCGCAAAGCTATGTCGCGGCCATGGTGCGCAGCCTGATTGACGTCGCCTATGAAGGCCGCCCGCCGGCCGAGCTGCCGAACCTCCGTTATCTCGGAGTCGGCCCGCAGCCGTCGCAGATCATCAAGGACGTTCCGTCCGCGCGCGAGCTCCTCGCCTGGAAATAACAAAGCCGGGCTGGCCCGCCCGGCTTCGGTTCGTCGCGAAAATGTCTTCGCTTACTTGCGGGCCTTCACGAGGCCGAGCTCCTTCTTGATATTCTGCACGCTGGGCAACGAGATGTTCAGCTGCTTCGCGATTTCGCCGCCGGTCTTGCCGGAGTTCACGAGCGACTTCAGCTTTTGCTTCATCTCGGGCGTGATCTTCGCGCGCGGCTTGCGGCCAGACGATTTCGCGCCGCCTTTCGCCGCGCCACCGGTGCCGGATCCCTTCGCTCCGCGCAAGGCATCGATGAACGTGTCCATCGATTTGAAACCATATTTGCCCGGAAGAGAGGCGAGCTTCGCGTTGTAACGCGCCAGCTCCTTCTCGATCTTCGCCATTTGACGCTGATATTCCCGGAGTTTGTTCAATTTGTCGGTGACCATAGTGAAGCGAACAATATTGAGCGAGCCCCGGGCGGCAAGGCCGATATTGCCGATGAAATAGCGGGCCTTCCGGCCGGCAGTTCAGAAATCCTGCAGCGTGCCTTCCCCGGCTCCGCGCTCGGGCTGGAGGCGGGTCAGCACTTCACCGACCAGATAAATCGAACCAGTGACCACGACAATATCGTCGGGACCACCCACGGCGCAACGGGTTGCATTCGGAAACACCTGCTCGAGCGTGGTGCGATGGAGCAGCGGGGCGCCGTGCGCCGGGGCAAACGATTCGAGTTCATCATACGTGCAGGCGCGCGCCTGATGAGGCGGCACCAGGTGAACTTCGCGAGCGTAGCGACAGATCACCTCGAGCAGCGCGCGCGCGCGAAATTCGCCCAGCACTCCCGTCACGACAATCGGCTTGCGGCCCGTCCGCTCGACGAGCGCACGCAGGCTGTTCTCGAGCACCGTGGCGCCTTCCGGGTTATGCGAGGCGTCGAGGATCAATTCGCGTCCGTCGAATCGCGTGCGCTGCCAGCGTCCAGGCCAGGTCACGTCGGCCAATCCGCGCGCGATCGTGGTGTCGTCGAGCGACGGAAACCGGAACCGCAGCAGGCGGGCGGCCAGCGTGGCGGTCGCGGCATTCCAACGCTGGTAATCACCCTCGAGACTCGTCGCCGGATAGGCCGCAATCTCCTCGCCGAAAATCTCGCGCACCGAGTGCACCGGCGCCTGACGCTCGCGCGCGATGGCCCGGATGACGCGCTCCGCGTCCGCCGGCACGCGCCCCAGCACGAGCGGACGCTCCGGCTTGATGATGCCGGCCTTCTCGGCCGCGATCTGTTCGATCGTATCGCCGAGGTAATCCATGTGATCGAAGCCGATCGAGGTGATCACCGTGACCTCGGGCTGCACCACGTTGGTCGCATCGAGCCGGCCGCCGAGCCCGACCTCGATTGCCGCGACATCGACGCGCTGCCGCGCGAATTGCAGAAACGCCATCGCCGTCATGAACTCGAAGAAGGTCGGATGTTCATCCGCGCCACCCGCGCCGAGCCGTTCCGCCACAGGGGTAAGTTCGTTCACGTAGGCGACGATTTCGTCCTCGCTCAGCAGCGCGCGATTCACCTGCACGCGTTCGCCGAGTTTCACGAGGTGCGGCGACGTATAGAGGCCGGTCCGCAGTCCTCCGGCGCGAAACACGCGCTCGAGCATTGCCGAGACGGATCCTTTGCCGTTGGTGCCGGCGATGTGCACCACCGGATAGCGCCGCTCCGGGTGGCCGAGTTCTCGGCTGAGCGCCGTCATGCGCTCGACGCCAAATTTTACGCCGCCGCTTTTGAGCGCGTAGAGATATTCCGTGACCGCCGGGTAGTCGGCGAAGGGCGCCAGCGGCATCGCGACCCGATTAGTGCGCGGCTGCCGCCGCCGGCTCGTGGGCCTTTGAACCGCCGCCGGCCCGCGCCTTCTTCTTGAGATGGAGCGCCGAAAGAAAATCGCGCAACCGATCGCGCATCTCGGTGCGCGGCACGATTTGGTCGATCAAACCGTGTTTGAGCAGAAACTCCGCCGTCTGGAAACCGGCCGGCAGCGTCTGCTTCGTCGTCTCCTTGATCACGCGCGCCCCGGCAAAGCCGATCAGCGCGCCTGGTTCCGCGATGATGATGTCGCCGAGCGTCGCAAAGCTGGCCGTGACGCCACCGGTCGTCGGATGGGTGAGGACCGAGATGAACGGCAGTTTCGCCTGCGCGAGTTTGCCGAGGGCCGCGCTCGTCTTGGCCATCTGCATGAGCGAATAAATCCCTTCCTGCATGCGCGCCCCGCCGGACGAGCTGACGATAATGCAGGGGCACTTCAACTTGATCGCGCGTTCGATGGCGCGCGTGATCTTCTCGCCCACCGCCGCGCCCATCGCGCCGCCGCAAAACCGAAAATCCATCACCGCGAGCGAAACCTTGATGCCGTGAATCTGGCCCACGCCACAGATCACCGCTTCCGGCAGGCCGCTCTCCTTTTCGTATTTCTTGATGCGGTCGGGATACGCTGCCGAATCGACGAACTTCAACGGATCGGCCGACTTCACGGCGTTGTCGTGCTCCTCGAACGAGCCTTCGTCGAGCAAGGCCGCGATGCGCTGCCGCGAGCCGATCGGGAAATGATAACCGCTCTTCGGCACCACCATCTGGTTTGCCTCGAGATCCTTGTTGAAGATGATTTCGCCGGAGACCGGGCACTTCGTCCACAAGCCCTCCGGGATGTTTTTCTTCTTCTTGGAAGTCGCGAGCTTGGGTTTGGGAAAATGAACCATGAGAGAAAATCAGCCGTGACCGAACGTGACGACGTCGAGCTTCAGCGCGCCGGCTTTCCGCAGGATTGCGGCGCAGGCATTGAGCGTGGAACCCGTGGTGAAGACGTCATCGATAAGCAGGTAATGGTGGCCGGGATGTATGACTGCGCCGGGGGCCAAAGCAAAGGCATTTTTAAGGTTCTCCTGCCGCGTCGCGCGGTCGAAATGTGTTTGCGATAACGTGTCGATTTGCCTGACCAACAACTCCTTGACCATGCCGTCGCCGTCGGCGGCCTCAACGCAGCACTGTGCCAGCAATCGACTCTGGTTATACCCGCGTTCCCGCAGTTTCCGCGGGTGCAACGGCACCGGCACGAGGACTTTTCCCCGCACGTAATCGACGTAGCCGGGCACGCGGCGCATGAGCGCCGTGACGTCTTCGAGCACATGCAGCGCCTCGTGGTATTTCAGCGCGTGAATGAGCGATCGGCCTGCGCCCTTGAGCAACACCGCCGTGCGGCCTTCCGCGAATTCCGGCACGAGCGTCTCGCAATGTTCGCAGAGGCGATTCTCGACCATCTCGCCGTAGAAGGGGTGCCCGCAGGTCGTGCAATGGGGCGCGTGGACCAGGTGCAACTGTTGCTCGCACTTCGAACACAGGTGACGCAATCCGCCCTGCTCCACCGCATCCCCGCAGCCCACACACGCGCGCGGGAAGAGCACATCGACCGTGCCCGACGCGAACTGGCGCAATACGGCTTTCACGGCGCTCAATATTTCACCCGCACCAAAAACAATCCCTGCGGCGGCGCGGTCTGCACCTGCGGCGTGCGCTTGGCGGATTTCAGCAGCGCCTCCACCTCACGCGCCGAAAGTTTGCCCAAACCGACATTCACGAGCGTGCCGACAAGACTGCGCACCATTTTGTAGAGGAAACCGTCCGCCTCGAAAACAAGCCGCACGCGCCGTCCGCGCCGCATGACATCGAGCCGGCGCAAGTCGCGGACCGTCGTCTCGCGCTCGGTGCCGCCCTCCGCGGAAAACGCCTTGAAGTCATGTTTCCCGCGCAACCGCGCCGCAGCCTCGGCGATGGCCTTCCAGTCGAGCTCGCGACCGACCGACCAGCAGTAGCGCGTCGCAAACGGGTCTGCTTCTCCGAGGAAAATTTCATAGCGATACGTTTTCCCCTTCGCATCGAAGCGCGCATGGAATTTCGCCGGGGCCGCACGCAGCGTCTTCAACTGAATCGAGTCCGGCAGACCGCCTTGAAGCGCAACACGAAGTTTCGCCGCACCGTGCGTCCACGCCGCGTCGAAATGAAACACCTGGGCGAGCGCGTGCACGCCGGCATCGGTGCGCCCGCTGCCGTGGATGCGCACGTCCATTTTCAGGACGTCCTTCAACCGATGTTCGATGACGTCCTGAATCGCCTTGCCGCTCGGCTGACTCTGCCACCCGTCAAACGCCCCGCCATCGTAAGCGACGACGCATTTCCAACGCTGACTTTCTTTAGCCACGGATTGCACGAATGAGCACGGATAAAGGCACTCTGCCTCCGTGTCATCTGTGTAATCGGTGGCAAAAACAAACTCACTCCGTCGGCATTACCGGCGGGTTCCGCTGGTCGAGGTAATCCTGCAGGATGATCGTCGCCGCGCGGGAATCGATCAGGCCGCTGTCGCGCACGCCGCGCCGGTCCTTCATCGCGATCGAATCCTCCGCCGCGTAACTCGTCAGCGTCTCGTCCACCAAGTGCACCGGTAAACCGAAGCGCGTCTTCAACTCGGCCACGAATGAATCGACCTCCTTCGCCTTGAAGCCGACCGAGCCGTCCATGTTGAACGGATACCCGACCACCAAATCCGTCGCGCGTCGCGCGCGAATCACCTCGCCGAGTTTCGTCCAGCGCGTCTCGCCAGCCGGCTCGAGCACCGCCGGCAACGGCGTCGCGACGCCGATCTCGTCGCCATGGGCGAGTCCGATCCGCTTCGTGCCGTAATCGATGCCGAGGAAGCGCATGGTCGTTACCGCACAACCACGAATGAACACGAATGAGCACAAAGGGCGGACACGCATGCTCGAGCATGGTCAGGCTCACGCGAGCCGACTCCGCATTCGTGTGAATTCGGGTCCATTCGTGGTTCTTCGATTCAGAGAAACCTCTTCTTCTCCGCGTCGGCTTCGAGCCGCTTCAACAGCGCCTTGATCTCCTGCGCCTTGTCCTTCGGGCAGACGAGCGTCGCGTCCTTCGTGTGCACGACCACGAGGTCGCTGGCTCCGACCACGGCCGTCAAGTGATCGCCCGTGGAGACGACAATGTTGCTCGAGCCGCCCTCGACCATCGCGAGTCCGCGGAGGATGTTCGCCGCGCTGTCCTGGGGAAAATGATTCGCGACGGCCGGCCACGCGCCGACGTCGTCCCAATCAAAGGTCGCGGGCACCACGACGACATTCGTCGATTTCTCCATCACGGCGTAATCGACGGAAATTTTCTTCAACTGCGGGTAGCCCTCGGCCAGGGCCTGCGTCCAGCCGCTCGTCTTCGCCGCGTTTTCCATCGCCGCGAGTCCCGCGTGCAACTCCGCGGCGTGCGCGCGGAACGCCGCTTCGACCACCGGCACCCGCCAGACGAACATACCGGCGTTCCAGAAGTAGTTGCCGGTCGCGAGATAACCCTGCGCCGTGGCCAGGTCGGGTTTTTCGACGAAGCGCTTCACCGCCATCACATCGCGACCGGTGATTTTTTTCCACGGGCCCGATTGCTCGATGTAACCGAATCCCGTCGCGGGTTCGGTCGGCCTGATGCCAAGCGTGACGAGGACATCGTCGCTCTCCGCCGCGGCGAAAGCGACGTCGAGCAGCCGCGCGTATTCCGCCGTGTCGTGGATCACGTGATCGGCCGGCAGCATGGCGAATGCGGCGTTGGGCGAACGCTGTTTCACCAGCAGCATCGCCAGACCGGTCGCCGCCGCCGTGTCGCGTCCCATCGGTTCGGCGACGAGATTGGCTTCGGGCAATTGCGGGCAGGCGGCGCGCACGCCGGCGAGTTGCGCCTGGGTCGTGATGACAAAGATGTTTTCCCGCGGCACGACGCCGGCGACGCGCTCGACCGTTTGCGTGAGCATCGGCGTTTCGCCGACGATCGGGAGGAGGTGTTTCGGGGTGGTTTGGCGACTGGCCGGCCAGAAGCGTTCACCGCGTCCGCCCGCCATGATTACCACGTAGCGTTCAGGCATGGATTGGAAGATTTCCGCACCGCCGGACCCGTCAATGGCGAACTGGATTTGCAATCGGGAGCGCCGGACCCATTTTCCTGCGCTTCTCCATGCCCGCTCCCCTCGAAATCGACGTCGCTTCCGCCGCGCAACTCGTTCGGCAGGGCTCCGCCCTGCTCCTCGACGTCCGCGAACCGGACGAACTCGCGCGCGTGCACATCGCCGGCAGCAAACACCTGCCGATGCGCGAGATTCCGGCGCGGCTGGCGGAAATCCCCGCCGATCGCCACGTCCTCGTGCTCTGCCACCACGGCGGTCGCAGCGGCCGGGTGACGCAGTTCCTCCGCGCCAACGGATTGGACAACATCACCAACATCACGGGAGGCATCGACGCCTGGGCGCGGCAAGTGGATCCCAGTCTCGCGCGGTATTGAGCAAATGGAGCCAGGGCGCCCTCCCCCGGTTGTTTCCGCATTTCGTGGCAATACCGGGCCGAGGACGCCCCGGCCCCAGCTAGTTTCAAGGGATTTTTCGCCGTGCTTGACTCTCCGGCCCGCTTCCGGACAAATCCCCGT
>PNJQ01000094.1 GCA_013821985.1 Opitutus sp. | reverse complement strand
CAAGTCAAAGAATGCCGGGAAAGTCTTCGCGCAGCACGCCGGGTCGCGAATCGTCAGCCACGGGCGCCCATTGCCGTGCAAATCATGGCACCCGAGCACACCAAAGCTCATCGCGAAGCGGTGGTCGCCATACGTTTCGATTGCAACGCCCGGGGTCAGCGGACGCGGGTGGATTTCGAGCGCGTCTGCAGTTTCCACCACGTGCTGACCGAGTTTGCGCAGCTCCTTCGCAGCGCCGGCGACTCGGTCCGTCTCCTGCTGACGCGTGTGGGCGACGCCGGAAATGCGGGTCGGTCCGTGCAGCAACGGTGCGATTGCCGCCAGCGTGAGAAACGTATCGGAAAAATTGCTGAAGTCCTGCGTCACGCCGCGCCGGGTCGAGCCGCGATCCCAGCGCGTGAGGGTGCCGTGCGCGTGACTGCCGATGATTGCGCCGCATTCGCGCAGCACGTCCGCAAACCGAATGTCGCCCTGGAGGCTGCGTTCGGCCGGCACAAGGCCGTTGACCACAAGTTCGCCGCCGACGGCGAGCGGGAGGGCGAGCAGGTAACTTGCCGCGGACGCATCGGGTTCGACGGCAAAAGCATCGCCGGCGAAGCTGTAGCGCCGGGGCGCCACGAGAAATCTGTCCGCTCCGGAACGTTGCAGCGCCGGCTGGCCGAATTGCTCCATCAACCGCGCGGTCAGTTCGACGAAAGGCAGCCGCAAGCTGCCGACCGTGGTGATTTCAATCGGCCCGCGGGCGAGCGGCGCGACCAGCAGCAACGCAGAAAGAAACTGGCTGCTCTCGCTCGCATCGATGGAGACTGCGCCGCCGCGGAGACCGTGCGCGCGGATCTCGATCGGCAGATGTCCCTCCGCCGCGAGGCAACTGATGTCCGCGCCGAGCGCGCGAAGCGCGTCGATGACACCGCGCATCGGTCGCTCGCGCATGCGGGGAGTGCCGTCGATCAAATACGTGCCGCGCGGCGCGGCCGCGCAGAACGCCGTGAGGAAACGCGCGGCAGTGCCGGCGAGTCCGACGTGCAATTCGACGCGTTTGGCCGCGAAAGCATCTGCTTGCCCGCTGACGCGCAAGGTGCGGCGACCGCTGTTTTCCTCCACGACAAAGCCGAGCCGCCGGAGGGCTTCAACCATCACGAGCGAATCCTCGCTAAACAGCGCTTCGGTGAGCGTCACCGGCTGCTCGCACAAGGCTGCGAGCAGCAGCGCGCGGTTTGTCAGACTCTTCGAACCCGGCGGCACCACTTCGCCGCGCACCGGCCGCGCAAACGGTTCGATCGCCAATTTTTCGGGCAGCGCGTTCATGACGGGGGCGGGCGGAACTGTTCGCGAAAGGCCTGGCCGCGCTCGAGAATTGCCTGCACCTCGAACCAATCGCGATTCGCCAAGGCGCGTTCGAGGTGGTGCAATTCGTCCTGATAGCCGCGCAGGGCGCGCAACACTTCGTCGCGATTCTGCTCGAGGATTGTGCGCCAGAGCTTCGGGTCGCTCGCGGCGATGCGGGTCGTGTCGCGCAGGCCGCCGCCGGCGAAGTTGCGCCAGCCGCCTTCGCGCTTCGCGAGAGCGGCGCACAAGGTCGAGGCGAGCACCTGCGGCAGGTGGCTGATGTGCGCGACGATTTCGTCGTGCGTGTCGGGCGTGACGGTGGCGACCTCGGCGTCGAGCGCGCCCCAAAACGCCGCCACGCGCTCGGCCGCGCGCGGCTCGGTTCCCTCAGTGGGAGTGACGAAAACCGTGCGGCGGACAAACAGGTCGGCACGACCGTGTTCCCAGCCGGTTTTTTCCGATCCAGCCATCGGATGGGAGCCGACGAATGCACCGCGGCCTTTCAACACCTGCGGTGCACCGCGGCAGATCTCACCCTTCACGCTGCCGACGTCGGTCACGACGGTGTGCGAGGAGACTGTCGGGGCGATTTCCGCCGCGAGTGGGACGACGCGATCCACGGGCGCGCAAATGACAACAAGGTCCGCATTCGCGCTGGCGAGCGCGGCGGTGTCGGCAACGGCGTCGCACCACGGCTGCGTGAGCAGTTTTAAACGAATTTCCGGCCGGCGCGCCCACAGCGTGATGTGTTTCGCCGCGCCGAAATGCCGCGCCGCCTGCGCCACGGAGGCGCCGAGGAGACCCGGAGCGAGAATAGTCAGACGCGGAAGCACGCGACCACGCAAGACGCGCGCCGCAGGCTTGTCGAGCCCGTGGGCTGGTAACGCATTGCCATGACACGCAAACCGGCGTTGCGTGGAAACGATGCCATTCCAAAAGCTGACGGAGAGCGACGGCGCAGCGACCCCGCGGGTGTGGCGGCGCCGGGCCGCGCTGGCGCTGTTGGTCGCGGCTGCTCTCGTCGGGGGCGGCGTGGCGGTCTTGCGTCATCAGGAGCGGAGGCAGGCTGAACTCGCCGCCGCCCGCACGGCCGAACGCGCCGCGCTGGAGCAGCTCGCGGTCGCGGAAAGCGCGCTGGCGGAGCCGGACGTCGATAGCGCGGAGCGAACGAAACGCCTCGAAGATTTGCTGCGCGCCCAGCGGGCCGCCGCGGCGGCGCGGCCGGGCGAAATCACCGCGCGGGCCGCGGCCATCCAACGCACCGAAGAGGAACTCGACCGTCTGCGCAGCAGCGATCGGATGGCCCTCAGTCTTGCGCACGAACGGGCGGCGGTCGAATTCGGCCGCCGCGGCGACTTCGGAGCTGCGGAGGAGGAATGGCGGCAGGCGCTTCGGTGGCAACGCGAGTTGAACCGCGGCCTCGGCGCGACCGTGCGCAATCTCGACCGCGAATTGCGGCTCGAGCAGGAGCTCGTTCGTGCCACCGCCGAGCCGATCATCGCCCGCGGGAAGGAATTGGAGCAGCGCGCGGAAGAGGCAAAACGCGCGGCGCGTTGGGAGGAATCGCTCGCCCTTTACCGCGAGGCGCGGACGCTGCAGGAGAGGCTCAATCGCGAGTTTGGGCGCTCACGCTACTCGGACATCGTCGCGATCGCGCGAATCGATGGGGAAATCGCGTCGCTGACCGACGATGGCCTCGACGCGCGCGTGGTCGCCGCATGGAACGAGGGGCGGCGATTCGCATCCGGCGGGGCAGTGGAAAACGCCGAGAAATCCTTCCTCCATGCCGCCGTGGCGCAGCGAATGCTGAACGAGCGATTTCCGCGCAGCCGATTCGTCTCGATGGAGCGGCTCGAGCAGATCGAGGCGGACCGGCAGACGATTCTCGCCGTGCCGCTCGTTCAGCGCGCCGTCGCGCGCGAACGTGAGGCCCGGGAGCACTTGCGCCGGCGGCGCGTGTTTCAGGCGCAGGCCAGCGTGAAGGACGCGCTGGAAATCTGCAATGAAGTGCGCACGAATCTGCCGCGCGCCCGCGGCGTCGATGCGACGCTGCCGCTGCAACTCGGGTATCTCAACGTCCGTTCCCCCGATCTCGCGGCGATGCAGGACCGTTGTTACGAACAGCTCGCGCCGCTTCCAGGTTCACCGCAATCCTCCCTGCTGCGCACCGAAGTGACGCAGGCGGATTTCGTCCGCGTGATGAACACGAACCCGAGTCGCACCGGCGGTCACGCGCTGGCGGTCGAATCCCTGACGCACATCGAGGCGGAGGAATTTTGCCGGCGACTGTCGTGGGTGCTCGGCCACACGGTCCGGCTCCCGCGGCGCGAGGAAATGCAGGCCGCCGCGGCGGACGCGGCCGATTTTTCGCAGCTCAACGGCGGGCTCGCCGAATGGCTGCATCTCGCCGGGGGCGACCCGGGCACGGCGCCGGTGTGGGTGGCGGCAGACGCGGCGGTGGAGAGTGTCGCGCGCGGCCAGCGCTCGCCGCAGCGGGGCTTCCGCATCGTGGTGGAAGTCGATCTCGCGGCCGCGGTGAATTGACCTCAATCCGCGTCGGCGACGAGCACCGGCCCTCCCGTCGAAGGCAGACGACGCTTCCGTTGGCGGAGCCTGCTGGCAGGCGGCTCCGGGTGCCAACGACCTGGCGGGCCGCGTCAGAATCCGCCGAGTTTCTTCAGGCGGGCGAATTCTGCCGGACGCACGGGCGAGACCGACAGCCGGCTCTGGCGGACGAGTTCCATCTGCTTGAGCGTCGCATCGGCCTTGATGGCAGCGAGCGTCACGGGCTTGCGGAAGGGCTTCACCGGCGCGAGATCGACGGCGACCCAGCCTTGTTGCTCGGCGTCAGTTGGGTCGGGATAGTGCGGGCGGACGACCTGCGCGAGACCGACCACGCTTTTCGCGTCGCCGCTGTGGTAGAATAGCACGGAATCTTCCCCGCGCATCGCGCGGAGGTGAAGACGGGCGGCGTAGTTGCGGACACCGGTCCACGCGGTGCGGCCGTCGCGCACGAGGTCGTCCCAGGAGAAATCCTCGGGTTCCTGTTTCACGAGCCAGTATTGCGTTGTCATGGGAGGTGAAGCGGGGTTTTTTGCCCCGCATGGAGGAGCAAGACCCCGAGTTGATGAAGAAAGCGCAGCGCGCGCAATACATCCTCTATGGTGTCATGCTCCTTTTCCTCGTCGTGCCATTCGTGCTGCTGTGGCTGATCCGGCGCGGGACCTTCGAGTGACCCCATGAACAAGACGCTGCTCGCGATCCGCCTGGTCTTTTTTCTCCTCTGTCTGGCCGGGAGCTGGCTGGTCGCCTACACGATTCAGGAATGGGATGCTTACCGCGGTATTGCGGTGGCGGTGGGCGGATTGATCGGCCTGCTCGTGATCCTCGTCGATGTGCTGCTCAAGGGATTTTCGCTGCGCGGGCTGACGGCGATCACGTTTGGACTGGGCATTGGCGGGTTGATCGCGTGGCTGCTCGGCACTTCACCGCTGCTGGAACAGGGCGATCCGTCCGTCATTTATCTCGTGCGGTTGTCGCTGTTCGTGATCTGCATGTATCTCGGCACCGTCATCGCGCTGCGCGGCCGCGACGAGTTCAATCTCGTGATTCCCTACGTGCGGTTTGTGCCGCACGACGTCGATGTGCCGCTCATCGTGGTGGACACGAGCGCGCTGATCGATGGCCGCATTGCGCGCATCTGCGAGACGCAGTTTCTCGGCGCGGCGCTGGTGATTCCCTCTTTTGTCCTGGGCGAACTGCAGAGCATTGCCGACTCCGCGGATCCGTTGAAAAAGGCCCGCGGCCGGCGCGGTCTCGATGTGTTGAACGAGCTCCGCCGGATCAAACACATCGACATCCGCATTCACCAGAGCGATGTCGCGCGCCGGCAGGACATCGAGGCCAAGCTGGTGTTCATTGCGCAGTCGCTCCGCGCCAAACTGCTCACGACGGACTACAACCTCGCGAAGATGGCGCAGTTCCACGGCGTGCCGTGGTTGAATCTGCACGCGCTTGCGCAGGCGGTGCAGGCGGAAATCGTCGTGGGGGAAAGTATCGAGGTGGAGCTGACCAAGCCAGGCAAGGACGAGGGGCAGGCGGTGGGATTTCTGTCGGACGGCTCGATGGTCGTCGTGAGCAATGCGCGTTCCTTCGTGGGTAAGCGGGTGTCCGCCGAGATCACCGGTGTGCTGCCCACCGCGGGCGGCAAGATGGTCTTCGCCAATTTCGTCGGTGAGATGACCGCGATCTGAGGCTTGCCTGCAGGGCCGTGAGCAACGTGGAAGGGAAAATTCTCTTGCTGTCCTATCTGTCCTAGTTCAACTAGGACAGAATGCTGCCGTTTACCGTCGAAATCAAGTCGGGCCTGCCGATCACGGAGCAGGTGCTTTTCGCGGTGAAGAAGGCGGTGGTGGGAGGACAGCTGAGAGCGGGTGAGCCGTTTCCCTCGGTGCGGGTGTTGAGCCAGGAACTGCAGATCAACCCCAACACTGCCCACAAGATCATCGCCACGCTTGTGGCCGAAGGCGTGCTGGTCACCACGCCCGCGGTCGGAAGCGTCGTGGCGCAACGCGGCGGCGTGGACCGCGTTGCACGAGCCGAACTCCTCGGCGATGAACTCGAGCGTGTGGTGGTCGAGGCCAAGAAGCTCGGGCTGACGCTCGCCGAGGTGCAGGACGGCCTCACGGCGCACTGGAGAAAACTCGGACGCAAGTGACTTTCCCCATGAACCTCATCGAAACCGACCATCTCTCGCGCCGCTACTGGCGCACGGAAGCCGTGCATGATCTGTCGTTCAGCGTGCCGGAGGGCAGTGTGTGCGCGTTGCTCGGCGCGAACGGCGCGGGAAAGACCACTACACTCAAGCTGCTGATGAATCTGCTCACGCCGAGCGCCGGAACCGCGCGGGTGCTCGGCGTCGATGCACGTCACCTCAGCGAGCGCGAGTTTCGCCAGATCGGCTACGTCTCGGAAAACCAGTCGCAACCGCTGTGGATGACCGTCCGCCAACTGCTCGATTTTTGCCGGCCGTTCTACCCGACGTGGGATCGCGAACTCGAGGCGAAGCTCCAGCGCGATTTCGATCTGCCGCTCGACCGCAAGTTGTCGCAGCTCTCGCGCGGCATGTTGATGAAGGCGGTGCTGCTCTCGTCGCTTGCGTATCGGCCGAAGCTGCTCGTGCTCGACGAACCATTCAGCGGACTCGATCCGCTTGCGCGCCACGAGTTCATCGGCGGCCTGATCGAGGCCGCGCGACTCGGCGAGTGGACCGTGCTCGTGTCGTCGCACGATATCGACGACGTGGAGCGGCTCGTGGATCGCACCGTCGTCATCGATGCGGGCCGACTCGTGCTGGAGGAAAGCACCGAGGCGCTGCTGCGGCGCTTTCGTCGGATCGAATTGGAAGTCGGCGAGTTCCCGACCTCGGCACTGTCCGCCGAGCTGTTGCTTCCAGCGTCGTGGTGGGAATACGAGCAAGAGGGGGCGCGCGCGAAATTTATCGAGAGCGCCTACGAACCCGCCGTCACCGAGGCCGCTTGCCTGGTGCGCTTTCCGTCGGCGCGGGTCACGGCACACGCGATGACGCTGCGCGAGATTTTCATCTGCCTCGCACGACAGGGCCGCCGCGCCGCGAAAGGAGTCGCCGCATGAAACTCGTCTGGCACATCTTTTTGAAGGATTTGCGGCGGCACCGGATCGGGTATCTGGTCTACCTCGCCTTGGTTGGCGCGCAGCTCGCGGTGTCGGGATTTGCCCTTTCCGACGCGGCCCGCGGCGAGGATTGGTTCGAGCGGCAGCAGTATACGCATACGGTGTTTGCGCTGATGGGTGCTGGGGTGGCGTTTTTCTTGAGCGCCGCGATCGTGATGGAAGACAGCTTGGTCGGAAGTCGCTTGTTTTGGTCGACGAGACCGATCTCGGGACTGCGCCTGCTCGCGGCGAAGAGCTTCGCGGTGGTGGCATTGTTCGTCGTCATTCCGATATTAGGTTCCGTGCCGTGGTGGATCGCGTGTGACATGAGTGTAGG
This sequence comes from Opitutus sp., assembly GCA_013821985.1. Taxonomy (GTDB): domain Bacteria; phylum Verrucomicrobiota; class Verrucomicrobiia; order Opitutales; family Opitutaceae; genus Didemnitutus. Next base: position 6,034 of record PNJQ01000094.1, on the reverse strand, counting down.
GATGATGCTGCGCTCGGCGGGCATGTTGGCGTTGGTGCAGCTCGTCATTGTTGGTCCAGCGATGGCCCTCGCGGCGGTTACCGGCACGGGCGCGACGTTCGGTCGGACGCTGCTGATGCTTCTCGCGACAGTGGTCGTTCTGGCCGCCGTAAATGGTGCCGGCGCCACGGTGTTCCGACCGGGACAGCCCGCGGGCGTGATCGAGACGAGGGCTGCATTATTCCTCGTTTGCACTGGGGTGCTGACGGTCGCGATCAACTGGATTCAGTTTGTGACGCGACGCACCAAGCTGAGCGTAGCGATCGGCGTTCTCGGGGTCGCGTTCATGGTGCTGGGCTTGCCCGGGGCAAAGTGGAATTTCGTGACCTTGAACGATCGTAAGGACGAAACCACTGGACTGCGCGACGTGCGCGTGGAACTTCAGTCGGCACAGTTCGAGCGTCGCAACTACACGCTCCCACCCATGGGCTATCGCCGTGTGCATCTCGCGTTGAGAGTGCATGAAATTCCAGAGGATTTCCGGCTGCTGAGCGGAGACGTGGAAATACAATTGCGCTGGTCCGATGGACAGGAGGTCACACAGTCGACGCGTCTCACCGTCTCCGGAGGTTTGCGGATGGCTTCCCGCCGACTGTTGGATCTTGGTCCGTCGGTGGGCGAAACTGACCGAGAAACGGCGGAATTCGTAGAGCAGCAGATCGCGTTGGCGAAGCAGCGCGGACTCGGGTGGGTGCGACCACCGGAGGGCGAGCTGGCGCACACCGCGTTGTTGGTGCCAGAACACCTCGCGCAGCGACTGGATACCGACAGCCCATCCTATCGCATTCGGAACTCGCTGCGTTTCTCCCGCGCGACCAAGCTGGTGGAGTTTCCGCTGCTGGACGATGCTGCGCATGCGCGCGATGGCGTGCGAATACGCTCTCTCGCCGCCGGCGACCTGTCGCGCGAAACGGACGCGCAGCATACTTTGCGCGCCGTGTTCGTTTCGGCGCAGCCAGGCTCTCAGGAAGCGCCCGAGTTCTGCGTCGTGCAGCGAAGCACGGGTTATGCGAGCAATCTCGCGCGCCGCGTGGGCCAAACTCCGGCGATGGACACGGCTCCCTTTCGGCGGCAAGTGGTAGAATACGGTGTGCCGCGAGTGAGAAGAGGCGACAGCTGGGTTCCTGCGCCCGGTTCGGATTCCGGCTTCGGCGTGGTGGTGCTGAAAATGAAGCCAGCCGGATCGATCGATCGCATCGCCACAGGCGCACGTTTTCCTTTCACAATGATCGAGTAACCGAACACAGCCACTGGGACAGCTCTTCGTGGGTAAATATCTCGCGATATTGCTGGCACTCGGGGTCGAGGAGGGCGGCGTAGCTGGGGTCGGCGAAGCGGCGGCAGTGGAGGAGCACTTTTGCATGTTGGCCCGGGCCGCGCACGAGGCGGCCGAGGGCTTGGTTCACCTTTTGCAGGCCGGGAATCTGGTAAACGCGTCGGAAGGCGACGTCGCGACCGAGCGAACCAAACGCGTCGAGCCGCGCCTTCTGCACGGCGTTCACTTCGGGCAGTGCGGGGCCGACGACCATCGCGTGCGTCACGCGGCCGCCGAGGAGATCGATGCTCTCGGCAAAACTGCTGCCGAGAACGAGAAAGAGCGCGTCGGCGAGCGCGAGCGTTTCGTCAACCCACGCGGCTTGCGCGGCGAGGTCGGGCAGCTTCGGTTGGAGCGACACGCGGAGCACCGAGTGGGAGTTTTCGAGCGTGCGCTGGATGTTCTCGGCGTAGGCGTAGGACGGAAAGAATACCGCGACAGCGCGGCCCGCCGCGCCGAAGAGTTGCTCGATCGTGGCGGCGGTCGTGGCGTAGTTCGCGGCGCGTTCCCGAAACGCAGTGGAAACGCGCAGATCGACTGCGACGTCATAGGCGCCGTGCCGCCACGGGGCCGGCGCGCGAAGAGCGGTGTAGGTCGCGCCAGCGAGATTGCTCGCGCCGGATTTCGTAGCGCGAACAAGCTGGGTCCCGCTCGCTGAATCCAATCCGCAGGCAATGGCGAACTGGTCGAACGGCGCGAGTGTCGCGGACATGACGAGCGCGCCGCCAAATTCACGCAGCGTCGTGCCGATGGCTTCGGAGGCATCGACGCACGTGAACTCCAGTTCGCCTGCGCGGCGCGACCAGAGCAGGCGGCGGAGGCGCGGGTCCGAAAGAAAATCGACGAGCTTTGGAAATTGCCAAAGGGTGTCGCTGTGATGCGGCCCGAGCGCGGTGTAATCGAGCGGCGTCGTCGAAACGAGCGCGGCGAGCCGGTCGAGCGCGTCGCGCACGTCGGCCTCGCGCGTCCCGTCGAGAATTTCGCATGGATCGATGCTGCCGAGCACGCGGGCCCAGGTTTCGACGGCGAGGATGAGCGGCGCGGGCGCGTTGAGGTGATCGAGTTCGGCGAGCAGGCCCCGCACATCGGCATCGCTCGCGGTGTGCGAGTAGGCGTCGGCGACACGCGAGGGGAGATTGTGTGCCTCGTCGATGATGAGGAGCGTGCGTCGCGCGTCGAAGCCGGGTTGCTCGTAGAAGAGGCCGCGGTTGTCGGGGGCGAAGACGTAGTTGTAGTCGCCGATCCAGACGTCGTTGAACGCGAGGGCGGTGCGCGTGATCTCGTAAGGGCAGATGCCCGCCTCGCGACCGGCGGCGCGCACGACGTCGAGTTCGCGCGGTTGTGCGTCGTCATTGTAGAAGCGCGCGAGTCCGCTTTGCGGCCAGCGTTCGGCGGCGCCATTGAGGAATGAGCAGCCGTCGCGGACGCAATGGAACACGTCGTTGACGCAATGCTCGCCCTTGTTGCGCACCTGCCAGAACGGGAGTCCGCCGCGTGCCGTCATCGCCTGGAGCGTGTGGACGACCTGAATTTGTCCGGTGGATTTTCCCGTGAGCCAGATGAGCCGGTCGAACGCGCCGATCTTCAACTGTCCGAGGGCAAACTCCAAAGCGCAGCCGGTTTTGCCGTAGCCGGTGGGTGCTTCAAACAGCACGACCGGTGCCGTGCCGAGCGCGGTCGCGAGGTCGGCTTGAATGGTTTCCTGACCGGGGCGCAGCGACGGGAATGGCGAATGAAAATGGAGATGCGCCCGCCGTTCGGCGCCGCGGCGCTGCAATTCGAGGAACTCGACGACGGCGTCGAGTTGGTGGTGGACGAGAGCCTCGTCGAACGGCGTGAGTGCGATCGTCTGCGAGAGACCCGAGGACGCTTCGACGAAAACGAGTTCTGCGCGCGGCTGCGGCGCTCCGTGCAGGCGGCGGAGCACGACGTAGGCGGCGAGTTGAAGAAAATACGACGGGTAATCGGCGCGGAGTTCGGGTTCGTCGGCGGGGAGAGGACGGAGAACGGTTTTGATTTCGCGCAACGTATCGCCGACGAGTTGGTCGATGCGTCCGCCGAGCGCGAGCGTCCAGCCGCGGTGCGTGAGACGCCCCTCAATCGGGACTTCGAAGAGAATGCCGGGGCGCAGGACTCCGCCGACGGTCTGTTCGCGCTCAATCTGGGTGCGGAGTTCGTTGTGCCAGTGCTGGCCGAGTTGCGCGCGCCAGATGCCTGCCGCGCCGCTGCCACCGCCATCGCGGGGGCCGAGAGCGAAATCTGCAAACTCCCCCACGCTCAGGCTGGCGGTCTTGGTGGCGAGGGAGAATTGCATCGAATCAGCTTATGGATTCTCCGCTTCGCGATGCGGCGCAAGCGAGGAGTGGGGCGCCGGCAGGGACGCCGGCGGCCACCTCGATCAGCGGGGTTGTTACTTCAACCGGATCTCGGTGTCGCCGGCGACCCACGTCTCGAGGCGCTGGGTGAGGCGGGCGACCAGTGGCGGCGCGGGATCTTGCGCGGCGATGGGTTGGTTGAGAAGCGAAGTGGCGGCGTCGCGGTCGGTGGCGCTGAGTTGTTGCCACCATTGCTGTTTCACCGGGTAGCCCTCGTCGCGGAGAAAACAGAAGAGTGCCTTGAACCAGACGAGGTCGGGACGGGCGCCGCCTTCGAGTGTCGTCAAGGTCTGGCGCAGCAGCGCCGCGATTGGCATGCGCGATTCGTCCGGCACGGGGTTTTGCTGGATGAGGCGCGCCAGTTGGGCGGCGGCTTGCAGCGCGGCATAGGAGCGACCGAGGCTGGGCCGACGCGTGAGGTGGCGGTGTTCCTTGATGAACCACGTGCGGCCCTGGCTGGAGGATTCGAGCCAGAGGTCGGCTTCGTCGAACAAATCCAAGGGGGTCGAGGCGGTTGCGGCCTTCGTGGCAACGCGACGGAGGCAGAGCAGCATGCCATCCTGCTCGCTGAAGGCGGTCAGCTGCTCAAACGCGTCCGACCCCGACGGCTGGCGGCCGAGCACGATCGCTGCGGTCTGAAGTTGCTGGCCCGGCATCCGCGGAGGGGCTCACTCGCGCGCGGAGGTGAGCGCGGGATTCTGCGGGATGACGGCGGACGCGCCGGCGGAACTGGCCGGCCACGGGGGGACGACGGCGCCTCCGGAAATGACCATCTTCATGCCCTCGCCGACAGACATCTCGAGTTCGGTGATCTGGCCGCGCGGCACCATGATGAGAAATCCACTCGTCGGATTCGGGGTCGTCGGCACAAAGAGCGTCCAGACCTCCTCCCGGGTTTTCGCCTGCGGTTCGCCCTGCGTCTTATTGGTCAGGAAGGCGATGGCATAGCTGCCGGCCCGGGGAAACTCAACGAGCACGACCTTGGTGAAGAGATTGCGGTTCTGGCTGCTGAACGTATCGACGATTTGCTTCACGGTGTTGTAAACCGTGCCGATGCCCGGGATGCCGAGGATGAAGCGCTCCGCCACGCCGCCGAAGTAGCGCCCGAGAAAGAGGCGCGAGACGTAGCCCAGGGCGGTCACGGTCACGAGGACGATCAGCGTCGAAAGAATGTCCCACACGGCGCCGAGACTCGGGTGGTTGCGGAGCGTCTCGGGCACGTAGAAGAAAAAGATATCGCGGAAGCCGCCGCCGACTTTCTCCACCAGCCAGCTGAAAACCAGCCAGGTCACGGCGATCGGGGCGAGCAGCAGCAGGCCCGTGAAAAAGGCGTTACGGAGAGAGGCGAGACGGGTTTCGGCCATGGACAGCGGTAGGGTCGTGCAATGTTGCGCGGACGCAAAGTGAATTCAGCCCGCCTTCGCCGAACGGCTTCGGCGAGGCTTCGCGCTTCGGCTGGGGGCTGGGGGACCGACGCGGAACCCAGGAATCGCGGCGTGGGCAGACAAGATTTTCAATGCGCGGGCCTCGGCGGCGCGCATGCGGCGCTTCTTCGCGGGTCGCAGATCGTCGTAACCCGCGAGATGGAGCCAGCCATGGACAAGATAGAGCGTCAGCTCGGTCGCGAAATCCCGCCCGTGCTCGCGCGCGTAGGCCGCAGCGGTGTCGGCGGAAACGCAAATCTCACCCGCGAGTCCCGCGGTCGCGTCGCCTTCGAAAGTGATCACGTCGGTCGTGCTCGGGTCGTTCATAAAATCCGCATGCAGAGCGGCGAGCGCGGCGTCGGTGAGGAACACGAGCGAGAGTTCGCCGGGCGGGCAGGCGGAGATTTTCGATTTTGGATTCTGGATTTTGGCTTGCCGGAGCGCGGCAAGAACTTCGCGCGCGCGGGCGGGCGCGAAGGCGGGCAGATCCGCCGGCAGAACGCGGAACTCGGCGTCGAGGAGAGCGAGCGCCCGCTTCAGCTCGCGCGCGGGAACGCGAAGCCGCGGATGGCGGTTCTGAATTTCGATCGTGCGGGGGACGGGGGCGGGCACGGCAGTTTGTAACGTATTACGTTACAAGTTCACGACTCGCTCGGGTGGCCGGGGCGCTGCGCGTCGTTGGTCGAGGCCTTGGCGTGTTCATAGGCGTCGATGATCTTCTGCACGAGCGGGTGGCGGACGACGTCGCTGGCGGTGAAGTGATGGACCTCGATGCCCGGGATGTTCCGCAGGATGCGCGGCGCCTGCAGGAGGCCGGAGGATTTCGAGCGCGGCAGGTCGATTTGCGTGACGTCGCCGGTGACGATCATGCGCGATTCGTC
>PNJQ01000093.1 GCA_013821985.1 Opitutus sp. | reverse complement strand
AAATGGCGTCCGAGCGACGCCCCTTCAACGGGAGTCTATTTGGGTCGGGCATCAACCGATGCAACATCCGACACGAATCATCTCCATCACCCTCGCGCTCGCGGCGCTCACACTCGCTCGCGCCCAAATAATGGAGGGCGCCGCTCCGGCGGCCCCGCGATTAGCTTCCGGCGGTGACGGAGCACCGCCGTCCACGACGACGCAATCAGACGAAGCGCCGCCTTCCGCGCAAGGTAGCCCGCGACCTTCCGCCTTCACCGAGGCTTCGGCGGACAAGCCGGGCGCGGGTTCTGCACCCGTCCTCGGAGAGGCCGGGCTACCTTCCGAATCCGCCGTGCGCCTCGAACCTCTCCGGGTCACCGCCGACCTCTGGGAATCTCCGCTCGACCGCCTGCCGTCCAGCGTGACCGTTTACGACGAAACGGCCTTGCGCGCCGGGGCCGTGCGCGATTTCGGCGATCTCGCCCACGCGGTCCCGAATCTCACCTTCACCGGGGGCACATCGCGCCCGCGTCATTTTCAGATCCGCGGCATCGGCGAGAACTCGCAATTCGAAGGCGAGACGCCCGATGCGACGGTCCGCTTCGTGATCGACGACCTCGACTTCACCGGCCTCGGCACGATCGGCAGCACGTTCGATGTGCAACAAGTCGAAGTGCTGCGCGGTCCACAGGTGGGCGCCTTCGGTGCCAACGCCGCGGGCGGCGTCGTGCGCCTCGTGTCGAATGCGCCCACGCCCTTCTGGACGGGTCAGATCGAAGCCGGCACCGGCAGCGATGATTTTCTTTCCGGCGCGTTCGCGCTCGGCGGTCCGCTCAGTGCGGCGAATCCCAAGAAGCTCATGGCGCGTCTCGCGGTGCAACAGACGCGCGCGGACAATTTCCGCCACAACGTCACGCTCAACCGGGACACCAACGCGCGGGACGAAACCACCGCGCGCCTGCGCCTCACGTTCAATCCGAACGACGCGTGGACGTGGGAAGCCGCCGTGCTCGCCGCGAATTTCAACAACGGCTACGACGAGTTCGCGCTCGATAACAACGGCGAGCGCACGTTCAGCGACCAGCCCGGTCGCGACGAGCAACGCTCCCTCGCCGCGAGTCTGCGCGGCACGTTCCGTGGGTTCGACGCCGTGCGCTTCACCACGGTGACGAGCGGCGCCCGCACGCGCTCGCGCTACGCCTACGACGACGACTGGACCGCCGCGTCCTACATGGGCTTCAGCGATCTCTCGCGCACGCGCTGGGTCGTGAATCAGGAACTGCGCCTCGACTCCAATCCCGCCGCTGCGCGCGAAGGATTCGTCAGCCGCTGGACGCTCGGCGCATTTTACTCCGACGTCGACGAATGGTCGCGCTACGCCAACACCGACCCCGGCAACGTCCGCGGCCTGCGCACGATCTATCACTCCACCAACACCGCGCTGTTTGGGCAGATCGGTCACGATTTCTCGGCGCGCACGCGTCTCATTGTCGGCCTTCGCGCCGAGCGCATCGCGCTCGACGGCACCGGCACGCGGACGCGTTACCGCGCGAGTCGCGGCGCCTTCGACGCGCCGGTGACGTTCACGCCCTCGTTCAGCGACACGCTCGTCGGCGGCAAGATTTCCCTCGAGCACGAACTGCGCGATGGCCTGCTCGCGTTCGCGTCCGTCACGCGCGGCTACAAGGGCGGCGGCATCAACGTCGATGCGCGCATTAGCCCGCCCGCCGATCCGCTGACCTACGATTCGGAGACGTTGTGGAATTTCGAAGCCGGCGTCCGCGGGAACTGGCTCGACGGTCGGGTGCGCGGCGAGTTCACGGCGTTCCATCTCGCGCGGCGCGACACGCAGGTGCGCGACTCCGCGGGGTTCGGCGGCAACTACCGTTTCTTCACCGCCAACGCGCACGACGCGCACGTCACCGGACTCGAAGCCAGTGCGGCGTTCGACGTCACGCGCGAGTTCACCCTGCACGGCACGCTCGGTCTGATGAGTTCGGAGCTCCAACCGTTCACGCTCACGAACGGCAACACCGGCGGCGGCCGCGACCTCGCGAACACGCCGCATCACGGTTACACGCTCGGCGCGCGTTACCGCAACGCAGGCGGCTTCTTCGCTAACGCGGAACTCATCGGACGCGCGGAGCAGTTCGATTCGAATAATCAAAACGAAGCGCGCCGCGCGTTCCGCGTCGTCAACGCGAGTGTCGGCTACGCGTGGCGCGAGTGGACATTCACGCTGTGGGCGAAGAACCTCTTCGATGAAACCTACGACAAGCGCGTGTATTTCTTCGGCAACGAGGATCCCGACTACGTCGAGACCCGCTACGAAAACCGCGCTGACCCACGCCAGCTCGGCGTGACCGCCGCGTATCGATTCTAGCGCGGCCTCCGACGTAACGCAGGCTTCCAGCCTGCTCCGAAGAAATCAGCAGGCTGGAAGCCTGCGCTACGCCAATCACGCGCGATTCACGCGCGCGTGTTCCCGGACACATCCCGGCGCTGGGTGGGTTTGTGCTCCCCTCTCGAGGGGGCGCAGGGCGGGGTGTGTGGTTTGGCACCGCTCGCCGCCGTCGAGACGCCGAGCCGAATGGCACGGTGCGGCTGGGGGCGCTTTCCGGCTGGCCAGTCTCGGGTGGACCGGACATTCGATGCACTGCGTAACCCCCGCCCAGCTTTCCGGAACCAGCCCGGCTCGGCGTCGCTTTGGCCACCCCACACACTATGAACACCGCGTCTCCTGCCGGCGCAGCTGCGTCGTCGATTGTTTCCAACGGGTCCTTCGACGATGACGTTTGGGAAGACCTGCTCAACTACATCGAGGAAAAACGCGTGGTGCCGATCATCGGCCCCGAGTTGCTGAAGGTGGAAACGGAGAACGGCCCGCGCCTGTTGCTCGGCTGGATCGCGGAAAAGCTCGCGGTGCGCCTCAACGTGGACACGTCCGCGCTGCCGTTGCCGCTCACGCTGAACGATGTCGTCTGCACCTACCTCAGCAACCGCGGCCGGCGTGAGGAAGCTTACACGCGCCTGCGCACCATCATGCGCGAGACGCCGTTTGCGCCGTCGCTTGCGCTGCGCCAACTGGCAGAGATCACCGATTTCAACCTCTACGTTTCCACGACGTTCGATCCGCTGCTCGAGCAGGCGATCAACCAGGTGCGCTTCGGCGGCGCGCCGAACACCGATGTCATCGCCTACGCGCCGAACCGCGTGGTGGATCTGCCGGTGGAACGCGACGACCTGCAACGCCCCGTCGTTTATCATTTGCTCGGACGCCTCAGCGCGTCGCCCACCTACGTGATCTCCGACGAGGATTTGTTGGAATTCGTCTGCGCGTTGCAGAGCGAACACCTCACGCCGGAGAAGCTCTTCCACGCGCTCGAACACAGCCATCTGCTCGTCATCGGCAGCGATTTCTCCAATTGGCTCGCGCGACTCTTCCTGCGCATGATCAAGCGCCACCGCCTGTCCGATCCGCGCGACGTCGGCGAAATCCTCGCCGACAGCCACAGCCTGCGGGACGTGCGGCTGGTTTCCTTTCTCCAGCAAGTCTCGATGCGCACGCGCCTGTTCGGCGGCGCCGAGGAATTTGTTGCCGAATTGCACCGCCGTTGGATGGCGCGGCGTGCGGCGCATGCGACGGGCGGCGGCGGCTCGGCGGCACCGCTGCGCTTTCTCCCTCCTGCGCGCGAGATGCCGGAGAATGCTGTGTTCATCAGCTACGCGCGCGAGGATCTGCCGGCCGTGCAGCAACTCAAGTCTACACTGGAAACCGCGGGACTCACCGTCTGGTTCGACATGGACCGGCTCGAAGGCGGCGACGACTACGACCGCAAGATCCGCAGCAACATCGCGCGCTGCTCGTTCTTCATTCCCGTCATTTCGGCCACCACGCAACGCCGCCACGAAGGCTACTTTCGACGCGAGTGGAACTACGCGGTGGACCGCACCTACGGCATGGCCGATGGCGCCGTCTTCGTGCTGCCCGTCTGCATCGATGACACGCCCGAGGCGGTCGCCGTGGCACCGGAGAAATTCAAGGCCGTGCACTTCACCCGCGTGCCGGCCGGCCAGCCGCCGCCGGAATTCACCCGCCGCCTGCAGGAACTCTTCAACGCGCGCCGCACATGAGCAACCTCGCTGCCCCGATCGCGACGATCGATCACGCGAATCCCTGGCTCGGCCTTGTTTCCTTCACCGAGGAGACGCGCGGCTATTTCTATGGTCGCGAAGAAGAGGTGGCCGAACTCGGCCGCCGCGTGCAGCGCAAGCTGCTCACTGTGCTCTTCGGCCAATCCGGCCTCGGCAAAACTTCGATTCTCCAGGCTGGCTTGGTGCCGCGCCTGCGGCCCGAAGGATTTTGTCCCGTCTATGTGCGGCTAGATTACGATCCGCACTCGCCGCCACCGGCGGAGCAGATCAAACGCGCTGTCTTCCGCGCGACCGAGGCCGCCGGCACCTGGACGCGCAGCGGCACCGCCGTGGAGGGTGAGACCTTGTGGGAATTTCTCCATCACCGCGACGACGTGCTGAAGGACGCGGCGGGCCGCACGCTCACGCCGATTCTCATCTTCGATCAGTTCGAGGAGATTTTCACGCTCGCGCAGACGGACGATGCCGGCCGGAGGCGCGCCCAGGAATTCCTGCGTGATCTCGCGGACCTGGTGGAAAACCGTCCACCCGCCGCGCTCGAGGCGCGGATCGATCGCGATGAGACCGACGCCGCGCGCTTCGACTTTGCGCGCGCGGATTACCGGATCCTGATTTCGCTGCGCGAGGACTACCTTGCGCACCTCGAAGGCCTGAAGGACCTGATGCCATCAGTGACGCAGAATCGCATGCGCCTCGCCCGCATGAACGGCACGCAGGCGCTCGCGGCCGTGCGCCGGCCCGCGCCGGAATTGGTGAGCGAATCCGTGGCCGACGCGATCGTCCGCTTCGTCGCGGGCGGCGCGGCGCTCGCGCTCGCCGAGGTGGAGCCGTCGTTGCTCAGCCTGATTTGCCGTGAACTCAACAACGCGCGGCTCGCGAGCGGTCAGCCCGAAATCTCCGCGGATCTGCTCGCCGGTTCACGCGACACGATCCTCGGCCAATTCTATGAACGCGCGCTCGGTGACCAGCCGGAAGGCGTCCGCATGTTCATCGAGGACGAGATGCTGACCGATTCCGGTTTTCGCGAAAGCATCGGCGAGGAACGCGTGCGCAAGGCCTTCGCCGCGGCTGGCGCACCCGACGGCGCGCTCGCGCAACTCGTGGACCGCCGCCTGCTTCGTGCCGAGGACCGCCTCGACCAGCGCCGCGTCGAAATCACGCACGACGTCCTCTGCAGCGTGATCGTCGCGAGCCGCAATGTTCGGCGCGAACGTGAGGCGCTCGCCGCCTCGGCGCGCGAACTCGCTGCGCAGCGCGAGCGGGAGGCCAGCACGCGCCGACAACTCGCGCGCGCCCGCCTCGTCGCCGCCGTAGCGATTGTGCTCATGCTCGCCGCGGCAGGCAGTGCGGTTTTCGGCTACCTCAATCTCCGGCGCGCGCGCGCCGCCGAGCAGGCGGCGCTCGTGGCCGAGCAACGTGCGGCCCAAGTCGGCCGGCTGGCCGATACCGCGCGCGGGGAAGCAGAGAAAATCGTCGGTTATCTGGTCGATGATTTCTATCGGCAACTCGAGCCCACCGGGCGCGTCGAGATCGTCATCCAGCTCGCGGCCCGCGCGGCGGAATACTACCGCAATCTTCCGCCGGAACTTCAGACCGGCGAGACCGCGCGCAACCACGGCCTGACGCTCGCACGCTACGGCGCTGCGCTCAACACCCAGAACCGCACCGACGAGGCGGCCCCGGTGCTGGCCAGCGCGATCGACATCCTGCAGGCGCTGCAGACCAAGGGTGATCGCTCGGCCGAAACCGCCGCCGGACTCTCGCTCGCGCTCCGCAATCAGGGGCAGTTGCTCAGCAATCAACAGCTCCTTCAACAAAGCCTGCAGGTCCACGCGCGAGCGGTGGACGTGCTGCGTCCGTTCGCGACGGCGGCTGGCGCGAACCGCAACCTCCGCATCGATTTCGCGAGTGCGCTGATGCAGTTGGGCCTCCAGCACCTGCGCACCGCCAACGACGGCCCCGAGCGCAGCGTCCCGCTGTATCGCGAAGGTCGCGTCATCGCGGAGGCGTTGCTCGCAGAAAATCCCGACGACCCGGAAGCCCGCGCGTTGTTGGCGACCATCGCGATCCGGCAGGCCGGCGGGTTGAACGTGCTGGGTCGTTCGGACGAGGCGATCGCGGCGGCGCGCGAAGCGGCGGAAAACTTCGAACGCGTGCTCGAGTCCAATCCTGGTTATCTCTCGGCGCTCAACGGGCTGGGCATCGTCCACGGCATCATCTCCAACGCCTTGAATGCGCAGGGACGCGTCAGTGAGTCCCTGGTGGAAGCACGCTTGTCGGAATCGCATTACGAAAATTACGTCCGCCTCAACCCGACGGGCGGCACCGGCTGGAGCAATGTCTCCATCGCTCGTGAACGGGCGGCCAACCGGCTGCGGAGTTTGGGCCGCGTCGGTGAGTCCGACGACAAACTGCGCACGGTGCTCGAGCTGGAAGAGAAAGTGACGATGTCCAGCTCGCTCGCGAATACGTTTGCACGGATTGCGGCGAACTTGGCCGTCAGCCAGGCCGAGCGCGGCCTCACCGCGGCCGCCGAACAGTTCGTCGCGGAGTCTCGGCGCTACCTCGCGCGGTCGGCCCGAGACGAAGGCCAGGAAGGCGTGACGCGGGCCGTCGCGAAGGACTTGATCGAACTTCTCAGCATCGCGATGCGCAACCGGCCGGAGCAGGTCCGTGGCAACCTCGAGGTCGGTAAACCAATCCTGGCCCGCAGCGAGGAAATGGCCGCGCCAGATGATTTTTCCAAATCATGGAAAACTCTCATGATTGGCTGGGCGGCTTATGCGGTCCAGGATGCCGCGGTCCGCGCGGGCGACTGGAGCGAAGCCGAACGCGCCGCTCGCACCTCGATCGCCAACGGGACCGCCATCGGGGTGCGCAACGATTTCGACCGCGCCGCACTGGCCGATTCTCATGCGCAGCTCGCTCTCGCCCTCATCCGACAGGGCCGGCGCGGACCGGCGATCGAAGCCCTCGAGCCGGCGCGCCAATTCTACGCGGCGACACTTGCGCGCCACCAAGAGAACCAGTTTTGGCGCGTCGGCGCGGCGCAGGTGAAACTCGCCCACGCCCTGACCACCGAGGAGCCCGCCGCCCGCGCGATGATTCTCGAAGAGGCCGCGGGTCTGCTGGCGAGTCTGTCCGCAGAATTGGCGCAGACACCGTCGGTGCGCCTGTTGAGCGACTGGGTCGCGGAGGCGCGGAACCCGCCGACATCGTGATGCCGGAAGAATTGTTCGACGCGCACGAACTCCGCGCCGACCCACGCCAGATCGGCGTGACCGCCGCGTATCGGTTCTGAGGGGCGGCCCAACGTCGCGCAGACTTCCAGCCTGCTCCGAAAATGTGGGGCGGGGTTTCCGAAACCGCCGAGCTTCGCCCGTAATCCTTTTTCGCGCCGGGGCTTCGAGACCCTGCCTTGCATCAGGCGTGTTGAGCTGCTCACCACCGGCCCGGCTGCACTGAACCGTTTGCGCACGCGCTCTGCCGATTTCGTCTGGCCAGATTTCGCTTCCCGCGGCACGTATTGCGCGCTTCGCGAATCCCCGCGGCGCGCTTCTGTCGCCTCCATGCGTTATCCCACGCTGTTTGTCCTTTCAATCGCCGTGCTCGCTTCCGTCGGTTGCGGGCCGCGCCGATCGGCCAACGGCCCCGCTCCGGTCACCACGATTGCGGCCAAAGTCGCGACGCTGAAAGCGCTGCCGGGCTTCTTGCCGCTCTACTGGGACGAGCGCGCGGGCAAACTCTGGTTCGAGATCGCGCGGTTCGACACCGATTTTCTCTACGTCACGTCGCTCCCCGCCGGGCTCGGCTCCAACGACATCGGGCTCGATCGCGGCCAGCTCGGCCGCGAGCGCGTCGTGCGCTTTCAACGCAGCGGCAACAAGGTTCTCCTCGTCCAACCAAACCTCGCGTTCCGCGCGAGCGGCACCGACGCCGAGAAGCGCGCCGTGGCCGACTCGTTTGCGCAATCCGTCATCGGCGGCTTCGAGGTCGGCGCGGAGGAGGGCGGACGCGTGCTGGTCGACGGCACCGCCTTTTTTCTGCGCGACGCGCATGACGTCATCGGTGCGCTCAAGCGCGCGAGGCAGGGCGCCTACACGCTGGATGAGAAACGCAGCGCATTCTTCCTGCCGAACGTGAAGGCATTCCCGCGCAACTCCGAGATCGAGGTCACGCTGACCTTTGCCGGCACGGAGCCCGGCCAATGGGTGCGCGATGTCGCGCCCGACCCGGGCGCCCTGACGGTGCGCGCGCGCCACTCGTTCGTGCAATTGCCCGGGCCTGGCTACACGCCGCGCGCGTTCGATCCGCGCGGCGGATTTTTTCCGACGAGCTATGCCGACTACTCCGCACCGCTCGGTGAGCCGGTGCAGCGCCGCTTCATCACGCGGCATCGCCTGCAGAAGAAAACTCCCGGCGCCGCGCCGAGCGAACCCGTGCAGCCGATCGTCTATTATCTCGATCCGGCGACGCCGGAGCCGATCCGCTCCGCGCTGCTCGACGGCGCGAAGTGGTGGGCGCAGGCGTTCGAGGCCGCGGGTTTCGTCAACGCGTATCGCGTCGAACTGTTGCCCGAGGACGCGGACCCGATGGACGTGCGCTACAATGTCATTCAATGGGTCCACCGGGCGACGCGCGGTTGGTCCTATGGCAGCAGCGTGACCGATCCGCGCACCGGCGAAATCATCAAGGGCCACGTCTCGCTCGGTTCGTTGCGCGTGCGCCAGGATTACCTCATCGCCGAGGGTTTGCTCGCGCCCTACGAAAAGGGCAAAGCGGTCTCGCCTGAGATGCAGCAGATGGCGCTGGCGCGTCTGCGCCAGCTTTCGGCGCACGAAATCGGCCACACGCTCGGCCTCTCGCACAATTACATCGCGAGCACCCAAGGCCGCGCGTCGGTGATGGATTACCCGCATCCCGTGGCGACGCTGAAGGACGACGGCACGATCGCACTCGCGGACGCCTACGCCACCGGCATCGGCGAGTGGGACAAAGTCACGATTGCCTGGGGTTACACCGAATTGCCGACCGGCGAAACCGATCCTGCGCCGCTCACCAAGATGCTCGACGACGCGCGCGCCCGCGGCCTCACGTATCTCACTGATCAGGACGCGCGCCCGCTCGGCAGTCCGCATCCGTTCGCGCATCTCTGGGACAACGGCGCGAACGCGATTAACGAGCTCCAGCGCCTCCTCCGCGTGCGCGCCGCCGCGCTCGCGCGCTTCGGCGAGAACGCGATTCCCGTCGGCCGCCCGCTCGCGACGCTCGAGGAAACTCTGGTGCCGCTTTACCTGATGCACCGCTACCAAATTGAGGCCGCGGCAAAATCGCTCGCGGGCGTCACCTACACCTACGCGCTGCGCGGCGACGGTCAGACTCCGCTCACCTCGGTCGCGCCGCAGGAACAACGTCGCGCGCTCGCGACGTTGCTCGCGGCGTTGCAGCCGTCGGTGCTCGCGTTGCCGGAGTCGATTTTGCAACTGATTCCGCCGCGACCCGAAGGCTACGATCGTCACCGCGAACTCTTCGCCAATCGCACGGCCGGGAGCTTTGATGCGCTCGCGCCCGCCGAGACGCTCGCCCAAATGACGTTCAGCGCGCTCTTCGAACCCGGCCGTGCCGCCCGGCTCGTCGAGCAAAGTGCGCGCGACGCCAGTCAACCGAGTCTGGACGAAGTAATCGAGACCGCGCTCAACGCCACGTGGGGCCAACCCGCGGGAGCCGACTACGCCGGCGAAATTCAACGCAGCGTGAGCAGCGTTTTTCTCGCGCAGCTCCTCTCGCTCGCTGCCGAGCCCGCGACGACGACGCAGGTTCGCGCGATTGCGACGACGCGCCTCATGGCATTGCGCGAACGTCTTGCTCGCGACGCTGCGTCCACGAATTCCCCCGCGCAACAGGCCCACTTCCTCTACGGCGCGCGTCTCATCGGCCAGTTCCTTGAGAACCCGAAGGACTTCGTCGCCCCGCGCCTTCCCGCGCCGCCGCCCGGCCAACCGATCGGCATGGCGTGCGAGTTCGACTGAGTTATCGCGCAGGAACCCGGCACGTCGGTTTGCGGCAGCGCGAGGTGGAACGCGTTGACTCTCGTCTGCGGTCCAAAGAGACCGCAACGCGCTCCACCACCGTCGGCACGGGCGTGAAGCACCACGCTGTTTCAACCGCCCAGCTCGGTTGCGATCTCGGCGACCTGTCGCGTATAGGTGACGCCGCTCTCCGGCGGAAAATGGCTCAAGCCGTCCGCGCGCAACGCCGGCGCATGGTCGCGCACGTAGGTTTCGAACGCCTTGCGCGAGGGGAAAACGTATTGTGTCTCCACCACGGCGGGCGCGGCGTCGCTCTCGCGATCCGGCAACACGATGCGGACGGCACTCGCGCCGCCTTTCATCACTTCAGCGACGTGGTTCGGTGTGAGCCACGAGAGAAAGCGGCCGCGCGTCTGGAGATTCGGGCACGACGCCCGCACCGTGTAGAGGATAGTTGGCATAGATTGCTTAAGTATTTCAGTTTTTCTGTAGCCGGGCTCGCTGAGCCCGGTCGGTGGACCGTTCGCGATGGTTCTCACCGGGGTCAGCGACCCCGGCTACAGACTATTTCAAGAGGAGTTGAAGGACGGGAGGCTTGGCCAAAGGAGCGCCGGCTTCCAGCCGGCAGTTTGCCCCGTCGCGCCGGGCGCGACCGGCGAAAAATTCCGCGTTGTGCCGCTGCGCACGGGAGTTCAGGTTCGCGGCCTTCTTTACCCCTATGAAGCAGACGCGTTTGTTCAACGCCGTGCGCCGTGGCGCGTGGTTGGTCGGTTCACTGCTGTTGCTCCCGCTCGCGAGCGCCGCGCCGCGGACGAGCAGCACGCCCCTCGAGGGTTTGCGCGACGCCAGCCCTCGCACCCATGCGCTGGTCGGCGCCCGCATTGTCGTGGCGCCCGGCCGCGTGATCGAAAAAGGCACGCTGGTCGTGCGCGACGGCGTCGTAGTCGCCGCCGGCGCGGAAGTGACGCCACCGGCGGACGCGCGCGTGTGGGACGTGAGCGGCGCGACGGTTTACCCGGGGTTTTTCGAAAGCTATTCGCACGCGTTCCTGCCCGAGCCCTGGAAACCCGCGCCAGTGGGACGTCCCGCGCTCGGCGCACCGGCAGTCCCGGCGGCTGCGGCCGTCGATGCCGGTGGCACGCGCGCGTGGAATGCCCTCATCGTCGCGGACCGCTCCACCGAGCAGGCGCTGCTTGCCGACCCGCGCACGGCAGAGAAACTTCGCGCGCTCGGCTTCACCGTCGCACATGTCGTTCCTGCGCGCGGCATCCTGCGTGGTCGCACGGCGCTTGTCGCGTTGAACGGCGGTTCGGCGAACACCAGTCTCGTCCGTAGCGGCGTGGCGCAGGCGGCCGCGTTCGAGTTCGCCCCCGGATTCACGGGTGTCGGTTATCCGACTTCGTTGATGGGCTCGATCGCGCTGCTCCGCCAGTCGTTGCTCGATGCGTCTTGGTATGGCGAAGCGCACGCCGCCTATGCGAAGCGCGCCGGGGCCGTCGAGCGCCCGGAGGCTAATGCCACGCTCGCCGCCCTCGCGCCAGTGGTGAATGGCGAACAACTCCTCCTCGTCGATACGCTTGACGAACTCGACGTTCCGCGCGCGCAGAAGATCGCACGCGAGTTCAAGCTCCGCCTTGCCGTGCGCGGCAACGGCACCGAATACCGCCTCCTGCCCGGACTCGCCGAGGCGAAGACCCCCGTCGTGCTGCCCTTGAATTTTCCCGAAGCGCCGGAAATCGAGACGCCCGAAAAGGCGGCCGATGTCACGCTCGACCAGTTGCAGCAGTGGGAGCTCGCGCCGACCAACGCGGGCCGGCTTGCCGCCGCGGGCGTGCCCATCGCGCTCACTGCCTCCGAGCTGCGTCGCGAAACGGATTTCTGGCCGCGCGTGCGCACGGCGGTGAAGGCCGGTCTCACCGCCGATCAGGCGCTGGCGGCTCTCACCACGACGCCGGCCGAACTTTTCGGTGTCGCCGCGACCCATGGCACGCTCGAAGCAGGCAAGGCCGCAAACGTCGTCGTCGCGCGGGGCGATCTGTTCACGTCGGACGAGGCCGAGATCGAGCTCGTGTTCATCGACGGCGATGCCTTCGCGCTCGATGCGTGGCAGCGCTTCGATGCACGCGGCGTCTGGGCGATGACGTTCGAGGGCGCGAACGGGCCGGCCGAGTTCACCATCCGGGGCGCGAAGCCGAATCGCGTGCGGGCGAAGGCCGGAGCAAAGGACGTCACCGCGCTGCCGCAGAAAGACGGGGTCGTGCTTCTTGCACCCGCCGACCTGTTTGGCGGCGTCAGTGGCATTGTGCGGCTCAACGGTCGCGCCGCCGCCGATGGCCTCGTCGGCACCGGCGAATTGCCGGACGGCACGGCGTTGCGTTGGACGGCGAAGCGCACTGGCCCGGCGCCGGCAGATGAGCCGCGCGGCCCGCGCACGGCGGAAAAGTCGGCAGAGAAAGCCGATGACGTCGCCGCGAAGAAAATCATCGCTTCCACCAACACGTATCCGGCCGGCGCCTTCGGTCGCGCGGCCATTCCCGCGCGCCCTGAATGGGTGCTGGTGAAGAACGCCACAATCTGGACGAGCGCAGCGGCGGGCGTGATGCAGAATGCCGACCTCCTCGTGCGTGCGGGCAAGATCGAGCAGGTCGGAAAAAATCTTTCCGCGCCCGCCGGCGCGACCGTGATCGATGCTACCGGGCGGCACGTCACGGCCGGGTTGATCGATTGCCATTCGCACATCGCGATTCAGCGCGGCGTGAACGAGAGCGGCAGTTCGCTCACGGTCGAGGTGCGCGTGGCCGACGTGCTCGATCCGACCGACATCGATCTTTATCGGCAGCTCGGCGGGGGTGTCACCACGACGCACCTGCTTCACGGTTCCGCCAACGCGATGGGCGGACAAAACGCCGTGATCAAACTGCGCTGGGGCCAACCGGCGGAGGCGCTGCTGTTCGAGGGCGCGCAGCCCGGCGTGAAATTTGCGCTCGGCGAGAATCCCACGCGCGCCAACGGCACCGCGCCGCGCACGCGTTATCCCGGTTCGCGCATGGGCGTGCGCGAAACGATGCTCGATGCGTTCAAGCGCGCCGCCGACTACGAGCACGCGTGGGTGGAATTCAAGGCCGGCCGCGCGCCGCTGCCGCCGCGCCGCGACCTGCGCCTCGAGGCCGTCGCGGAAATTTTGCGCGGCGAACGGCTCATTCACATCCACTCGTATCGGCAGGATGAGATCCTGATGTTCATCCGCCT
>PNJQ01000092.1 GCA_013821985.1 Opitutus sp. | reverse complement strand
GCGCCGATTCCCGCCGCAGCGAGAAGAGCGGAGGCACTCGCGAACACCAGGAGCAGCACGACCGCGAAGCGACGCTGCGAAAGCGATTCCGCCATCATGTCCGTCACCGCGCGCCCTTGCACGAGCGGCACCTTCGAATCGATTTCGCGCAACGCGCCGCGCAACGCCGCGACCGCCAGCGACGCATCGCCCTTCGCGCGCACGAGCAGCGAAATCTGCGTATAGGTGCTGCCGCGGTGCGGGAAATAGGCTTCGGGCTGAAGCGGATCGACGAGGCTCGCCGTGCGCAGGTCCTGCACGATGCCGACGATGCGCCACGCGGTGCCGTCGTAGGGCCGGATGAATTCCCGCTCGAGCGCGCTGCCTTCCGGATAAAGCCGGCGCGCCATCGTCTCGTTGACGATCACCACGCGATCGCCCGAGCGCGCGTCGGATTCCGTGAACTCGCGACCAGCCATGAGCGGCGTGCCGAGCACGGAAAAATACCCGGCGGTCGCGATGCCGTAGCGCACGATGTGACGCTCCTTCGGATCGTTCGCCGGCCGACCGGGGAGAACGGCAGTGAAGAGCGACGATTCATTGGCAAACGGTGCGCCGAGCACCGCGGCAGCCGATTCGATCCCCGGGGTTTGGCGGACCTTCTCCAACATCCGATCGACGAAGTCAGCGCGCCGCGACATCTCCGCGTAGTCGGCGCCGGCCAGCGGAAACGCCGCGCGAAAGAGCCCTTCGGTGCGAAAGCCCGCGTTGACCCGCTGCGCGCGCGCAAAACTCACGACCAGCAAGCCCGCTCCGACCGTCAGCACGAGCGCCAGCGCCACTTCGGCGGCGAGAAGCGCTTGCCGGAAACGCAGATTCGCCGGCGAACGCGTCGTGCCGCGTGCGCCGTCACGCAGCGCTTCCTGACAGGAAATGGCCGACACTTGCAGCCACGGCACGGCGCCGAACAACACGCCGCACGCTGCGGCGGTGGCGAGCGCAAAGGCGAGCACCGGAAGGTTCAACCCCACTTCGGACCACCGGGGCACGTAGTTGGCTGCTAGCCCGCTCAGCAGCGGCAGGCTCCACGCCGCGAAGGCGCAGCCGAGCACGCCGGCCGCACCGGCGAGAAGCAGGCCCTCCGCGAAAAACTGCCGCAACACCTGCGAACGGCTCGCGCCCAGCGCCGTTCGCACCGCAATGGCGCGGCGCAAGCCGAGGGTGCGCGTCAGGCAAAGATTGGCGACGTTGACGCACGAGATCAGCAACACGACCGCCACGGCGCCGAAGAGCAGCCACAGCGGCCGGCGGCTCGGCCCGGAGATTTCCTCCTGCATCGAGTTCACCTGCAGCCCGAATGACTCGTCCATGAACCCAGGAAATTCCTTGGGGTAATTCATGACCACCGTGGTCAGCACCGCTTGCGCGCGCTCGAGGGTCACCCCGGGAGCGAGCCGCGCGATGACTTGGAGAAAGCCCGCGCCACGGGCCACCGAGGTCGCGGGTAAAAACGCCGCCTCGAAGGCGCGCGGCACCCAGAGTTCATTGCCGTCGAACGGCGTCGTGAACGTCGCGGGCATGACCCCGACGAGCGTGTGCGCCTCGCCGTTGAGCAACAGCGTTTGTCCGACGGCGTCCGGTGCGGCGGCCAGCGCGCGCTTCCAAAAGGCCTCGCTAACAATCACGACGGGAGCCGCTCCGGCGCGATCCTCGTCGGCGGTGAACGCGCGGCCGAGCAGCGGTCGCACGCCGAGCAGGTCGAAGAACGGACCACTCACTTTGAGCGCGGTCAGCAGTTCCGGGTCACCCCGTCCGCCCACCGTGTAAGTCGCATTCGACACAGTCGCGATCTGACTGAACACTTCGCCCGTCGCTGGCTGCAGAAATTGCACCCGTTGATGCGAGACCGGGGCGGTGACATTGTTGCGCTGAGGCATTGTTGACCACACGCGCGCCAGTTGCGCCGGGTTCGCATAGGGCAGCGGACGAAGCACCACTGCGTGCAGCACAGAAAACACCGCCGTGCTCACGCCGATTCCCACTGCGAGGATCAGCACGACGGTGAGCGAGAAAGCCCGGGCGCGGGCAAGCGACCGGACGGCGGGACGGAGCAGCGTTAACATGGCGGCGCGGCGCGGGGGCGCCGCGCCAGTTGAAGTCGGAAGATTAAGTGGAAAGAGAATTTGAGCGAACGCGGGCGATTATTCCGCGCGCAGCGCCTCCATCGGATCGGTTTTCGCGGCACGGCGGGCGGGGAGGAGGCAGGCGATGACGGCGACGACAAGCAGCACCGCGGCCACCGCGCCGAGCGCGATTGGATCGCGCGCGGAGACACCGTAGAGCTTTGACTCGACGAATCGCCCAGCGAACAACGTGAGCGCGAGACCCGCGCCCAGTCCGGTCGCGACGATGCCGATGCCTTGGCGAATGACCATCCGCACGATGCCGCCAGCGGTTGCGCCGAGCGCCATGCGCACGCCGATTTCTCGCGTGCGACTCGCGACACCGTGGCTGAGCACGCCGTAGAGGCCGATCACGGCGAGGAGAAACGCGGTCGCGCCGTAGGTCGAGGCAAGCACGGTCCAGAAGCGCTCGTCGCTCGTCTGGAAATCCAGCACCTGCTCCATCGAGTCGATCCAGTGCAACGCCGTCGTCGCATCGCGTGCCGTAACCGTCCGCCGAACCGGTTCGATCAGCGAGCGTGGATCCACGGTGGTGTCGAAGAGCGCGCCGCGGGACAGCTGCGGGAATTGCGTCATTGAGAGGAAGAAATCGTAACCGCTGGGATTGCGGTCGCGTTGTCCGTTCCAGCGCGCGTCGGCCATGATGCCGACGACCAACACCTCGGTGTTGTTGAAGAGAATGGTCCGGTTCAAGGCATCGCCCTCGGGATGGATGCGGCGCGCCAGGGACTCGCTCACAATGGCCACCGCCTGGCCGCCGCGGCGGTCCTCGGGACCGAAAAGCCGGCCCGCACGAAGGGGCACGCGCAGGATTTCGAGCGCCTCGTTGGTGACGAATCGTTGATTAACTTCGAGTTCGCCATTGGCCGTGCCGAAATCCCCGCTCTTGAGTCGGATCATCGCATCGGCCGCGTCGTAGGGCGGCAGCGTCGGCGACATGTAGCCGATGTTGCGCACGCCGGGGAGGGCGCGGAGTTCGGTGTCGAGATTGCGGAAAAACGTCTCGCGCGCCTCCGGCGTGGCGTAATTTTCCTGCTGCGCGGAAATTTGATAGCGGAGGAGGCTCTCGGTGCGGTAACCGAAATTGGTGAAACGCAATTTTTCATAGCTGCGCACGAACAGCGCTGCCCCTGCGAGCAGAGCGACCGCGAGTGCCGTCTGCCCGATGACGAGCAACCGGCCGGACCGGCCTTGCAGCGCGCTCGCGGCGAGACCGCGTCCACCGGAGCGCAGCGCGGAAGCGGCATTGAGGCGGGTGGCGAGCAAGGCCGGCAGCAGGCCGAATCCCATGCCCGTCAGCACCACCACCGCGAGGCAGAGTGCGAGCGGTCCCATTCCGAACGCGACCGACATTTGCGCCGGCAACGACGAGCCTGCCACGCGGGTGAAGACTTCGCTCAACCACACCGCGAGCAGGATGCCCAGTCCGCCGCCCACCGCCGCAAGCACCGCGCTTTCCGTGAACATCAGGCGCAGCAACTGCCGGCGGCCGGCGCCGAGCGAGAGCCGCACGGCCAGCTCGCGTTCGCGACCGACGAGGCGGGCGAGGAGCAGGATGGCGACGTTGCCGCAGCCAATCACCAGCAGAAAGAGCGAGCCGACCAGCATCATAAGTAGGCCCGAACGGAACTGCGCACGCCATTTGTCGCCCAGCGGAAGAAGCTTCGCCTCGAGTCCGCGATTTGCCTCGGGATGCGTCTGCACGAGGCCGTTGACCAGCCCGGCGATTTCCGCCTCCGCCTGCTGGCGGCTGACCCCGCTTCGCAAGCGTCCGAAGACGAGGGTCGTCGGACCCGCGCGATCCGTGTGCATCGTGGGATGGATGTGCTGCTTTTCGGCGAGCCAGTAATCCGTGCCTTCGTCTTCGGCGAGGCCAATGAAGCTTTCCGGCATGACGCCGACGAGCGTCATGGGCCCGTTGCGCGTCGTGATCGTCTGGCCGACCAGCGTGGCATCGGCGGCGTAGCGGGTTTTCCACAGGCGATGGGACAGCACGATCGCCGCAGTGGCGCGGCCGGCGTATTCCTCATCGCTGAACCAGCGGCCGAGTGCAGGCTGGAGGCCGAGAGCCCGGAAATAATTCGGTGTCACCGTCTCGCCGCGCAGGCGCTCCGCTCCGCCCGGCGTGAGGGCAACGAGCCGGGTGACCGTGGCACCTTCCAGCAGTTCGAAACTGCGGCTCGCTTCGCGCAGATCCACGAAGTTCGGGTAGGAAAGGTAAGCGCGTCCGCCTGTCCGATGATCGCGCTTCGGCTCGAGCAGCACGAGGCGGTCGGCCGCCGGAAAAGGCAATGGTTGGAGGAGCAGGCTGTGGACGAACGTCAGCACGGTGGACGCGCCGCCGACGGCGATCGCGATACAGGCGAGCAACGTGAGCGTGAGGCGCGGGGTCTTGATCCAGGAGCGGATTGCCTGGGTGAGGTCGGTGAGCATGAGTCGCGGGCGCGGGGGCGCCGCGCCGGTTTAAGTTGGAAGTTTAAGCTTAAGCGGCGGGCGCGTCGTTCACTCCGACCGCAGCACCACCATCAGCCTGCGCCGAGGCTTCGGCTGACGAGATGACGCGAGCGTTGACCGAGTTGGCATGGTCGGAATCGACATGATGGGGTTTATTCCGACCGCAGGACGACCATCAGCCTGCGCCGAGGCTTCGGCTGACGAGAAAACGCGCGCGTGAGTTGAGGTGACATCGTTGGACCTGGAATAGTTTTCGGTCACTCCGACCGCAGGACGACCATCGGATCGACTTTCGCGGCGCGGCGGGCGGGGAGGTAACAGGCGAGCAGCGCAACCAAGGCAATGAGGAGGGTGGCGCCGGCGAGGGCGGCGGGATCGTGGGAGGAGATTCCAAAGAGCAGCCCCTGAATCAACTGCGCTGCGGCGAGCGAGCCCAAGATTCCGACCAGCAAGGCCGGGACTGCGATGGAGAACCAGCGGCGCAACACGAGCGACGTGATGTCCCGCGGGCTGGCGCCGAGCGCGGCGCGCGTGGCGAACTCGAAGCGACGATCGATCACGAATTGGCTGACCACGCCGTAGAGCCCGAGCACGGCGAGCAACAGCGTGAGCGCGCCGAAGGTGCTGAGCACGAGGAGGAGGAAGCGGCGTGGCGCGTGCGAGCGCACGACGAGTTCGTCCATCGTCACGAAGTTCGACGGCGCGAGGCCCGGGTCCATTTCGCGCACCGCGGAGCGCAGCGTCGCGATGAACGCCTCGGGCTGGCCTTGCACGCGCACCGCCATCGCGGGCGAAGTCATCGGGTTGACGAGGAACGGTCGGTAGATTTCCGGACGCGGCGCGATCTCGAGGTTGAAATGGCGCACGTCGCCCACGACGCCGACGATTTCGATCCACGGCGTGTCCGCATTGGAGAGCGCAAACTTCACGCGTTGGCCGACCGGGTCCTGACCGGGGAAATACTGCCGCGCGGCGGCTTCATTGATGAGGATGATGTTCCGGCCGTTGTTCGCTTCGTCCCACGTGAAGTAGCGACCTGCGCGCAGCGGGATCTTCATCGTCGCAAAATAGTCCGGGCTCGCGACGCGGTAGTCGGGCTCCTCGCCCGCGGCGTCGTTGGCGTAGTTGCGGCCTTCGACGAACATCCGGGTCGTCACGTTCGAGCGTGTGTTGTCGGGCCCGCCTTCGAGGAAGGGCAGACGGTTGATGCCGCCAACGCTCACGACGCCGGGAATCGAACTGAATTTTTGTTCGAGCTCGCGAAAGAACGCCGTGCGTTGGGCGGGCGTCGCGTATCGTTCGCCGCCCGTGCGGATTTGAAACGCGACGAGGTTTTCCGTGGCGAAGCCGGGTTTGAGTTCGAGCAGGCGCACGAGGCTGCGACCGAGCAGCGCGATCGTGCTGAGCAACACGATCGCGACGGCGATCTCCGCCATCACGAGCAGCTGACGCGAACGCGGGTTGGCGGTGGCGGGCGAGCGTCCGCCGGATTTGAGCACCTCGTTCAAATCGCCTTCACGGCGCCGCCAGGCGGAGACGAGACCGAACACCAATCCGCCCACGAGCACGAGGCCGCCGGCGAAAAGAAAGACATTGGCGTCGAAACCGATCGCCACATTGCGTGGCAGCAATCCTTCCGGCGCGAGGGCGAGCAGGCTGTCGAGTGTCCACGAGGCGAGCAATACGCCGAGGCCGCCGCCGACGAGGGCGAGCAATCCGCTTTCGAGCAGAATGAGGCGTGCGATGTCGCGCTTGCCGGCGCCGAGCGCGAGGCGGATGCAGAATTCGCGTTCGCGCGTGCTGTTGCGCGCAAACATCAGAAGCAGCAGCGTGGCAAACGTCGCCGCGAGCAGCAGCGCGCCGGCGGCCTGGATGGCAAGGAGCGCCGGACGGGCGCGGTGAGTGAGTTCGTCGTGCAGGCTGCGCACGAGCGGCACGCGCTCGCCGATCGGGTTGCTCGATTGCTTGCTGAGTTCCGTGAGCAGCGCAGTCGCTTCGGCGGTCGCCTGTTGCGGCGTGCTGCCCGGCGCGAGGCGGCCGAGGACGTTGAAGAGCCGCACGCGCGCGTTGGTCGCGAAGGGATTGTGGGCGAGCGGCAGGAAGATGCCGGAGTTTTCTCCGAAATTGAAACTCGCCGGGACGACGCCGACGATGGTGGCGGTCTGGTCGCCGAGTTGCAGCGTGGTGCCGAGGACAACGGGTTGGCCCGCGAGCGCGCGCTGGCGGAATGTTTCGGTGATCACCGCGACGATCGGCGCGTCGGCCTTGTCGTCGCCCTCAGTGAATGTCCGGCCTTGCACGGCGTTGACTGCGAGCAGCGAGAAGAAGTTGCCCGAGACGAACGCGCCCGGCTCGACGGTCGCCTGCTCGCGGCCGCGCAGCATGAACGACCACGACACCCAGCCTGCGGTGCTCTTGAACGTGCGCAGCGATTTCTGCATGTCGCGCACCTCCGGCCCGGTGATGCCGTAGTTCTGGCTCGTGCCGCTCGGATCGACGAGCGCGAGGTTGGCGAGTTCGCGCGGGTTCTCATACGGCAGATCGCGCAACAAGATCGAGCGCACGAGCGTGAAGATCGCGGCGTTCACGCCAATACCCAGCGCGAGCGTGAGGACGGTGACGGTGGCGAACAGCGGCGACTTCACCAGTTGCCGGGCGGTGTGACGGAGTGCTTGGATCATGTCGTGGACGGGAGCATTACCGGTGAGCGGAGAAAGTGGGCTATTCGGCGCGGAGTGCCTCGACTGGATTCACCCGGGCGGCGCGGTGCGGCTGCTAGTCGGTGCGCAGCGCGACCATCAGCCTTCGCCAAGGCTTCTGCTGACGGGAGAAGTTGCCGGTTAATCGAGGTAACATGGTGGAGTTCAGTTTCTGCGCCATCACTCTGAGCGCAGCGCGACCATGGGATCGACGCGACTGGCGCGGCGGGCGGGCAGGTAGCACGCGATGCCGGCGACCACCGCGAGCACGCTGGCGGCCATGAGGTAGGTCAACGGATCGGTGGCGCTCACTTCGTGCAGTTGCGCCTGCAGCACGCGCGTGAGTGCGAGCGAGCCGGCGACGCCGAAGCCGAGACCGACCAACATGAGGCCCATGCCTTCGCGCACAATGAGACGAATGAGGGAGGTCGCATCCGCGCCAAGCGCAGCGCGCACGCCCATTTCGCGCGTGCGGCGGGCGACCTGCAGCGAGAGCATGCCGTAGAGTCCAATGGCCGACAGGAGGAGGCCGACAGCGCCGAACAGCGTAATGAGGATGAGCGCGAAGCGGTCCTGCGACTGCGACTGCTCCACCATGTTTTCGATCAGGTTGAAGTCGAAGAGCGCGATGCTCGGATCGACGCGCGCGAGTTCTGCGCGGATGGCGTTCGTCAACGTGTCCGCCGGCACCGCGCCATGGACAATGAAAGTCACGTTCGTGCCGAGCATGCCCGGGTTCTGCGCGTAGGGGAGATACCAGTTCGAGACGACGTCACCGTCAGTTTGCGAAGCGCTCAATTTGATGTCTTCCGCCACCCCGACGACGAGGATTCCCGGCCGCGGGTCTTCGATGCGGCCGCGCTTGATTTCCTGGCCGACGGCGTCCTTGCCCGGCCAGAAGCGCTTCGCCATCGTTTCACTGACAATCGCGACCGGCTGGCTGCCCGCGCGATCAGCGGCGGTGAAGGCGCGGCCGGAAAGGATGCGGACGTCCTGCTCGGCGAAAAAGCCGGGAAACACCATGCGGTGGTGAATGAGGAACATGCCGCGCGGCTGCGGTGCCTCGGCGCCGCCGACCGGGGACACCGCGGCGAGGCTGCGCGTCGAATACATGATGTGTGGCGTCGTCGCGCTGGCGGACAGCACGCCGGGCAACGCCCGGATGCGTTCGAGCGATTGTTCGACGTAGGCGACGCGAGATTCGCCGTCGGGACGCAGGCGCGTGCTGAAGCTGACGTCGAACGACAACCGGTTTTCCGTCGCGAAGCCCCACGGTGCTTCGGTGAGGTTCTTAAAGCTCCGCATCATCAGGCCGGTCGCGACGAGCAACACGACCGCGACGGCGACTTCGAGGACGACCAGACCCGAGAGGAGGCGCTTGGTGCCACGGTCGAGCGTGCCACTGCGGCCCGCGCCCTTGAGCGCGTCGTTCAAATCCGCGCGACTGCCGCGCAGGGCCGGGAGCAAACCAAAGCCCAAGCCGATGAACAAAGTCAGCCCGAGCGAGATGCCGAGGACGGTTGGATCAAGCTGCACCGTCGTGGCGAATTCGCGCATCGTTCCGCCGGTGACATCACTGCCGAGCGGACTGAGCGCGTAGAGCGGATTGATCGAAACCCAGGCGAGGAAGACGCCGAGAGCGCTGCCCGCGACCGCGAGCACACCGCTTTGCAAAAGCGCTTCGCGCATGAGCCGTCCGCGCGAGGCGCCGAGGGCGGTGCGCAGCGAAGTATCCCCGGAGCGTTCGACGTGCCGGGCGAGCAGCAGGCTGGCGACGTTCGCACCCACGATGAGCAACACGAACGCTGCGGCCGCGGAGATCGCGAGCAGCTTGGGCCGCAGATTCTGCACGAAGCCTTCGTGAATCGGGATGACGTGTGCGGCGCGCGGGCTGTTGGGATCGGGACGTTCCTCGTGCATGCGCGTGCAAAGGTCGCGCAGCGCATTCCACGCCTGTTCGATCGTCACGCCCGGCTTGAGCCGCGCCGGCGCGTAGAGGAAGCGTCCCTCGTGCACGGCGGGATTGATGGCGGTGGCGAACGGCACCCAGATTTCGGAACGGTAGGGATGGCGGAAATTCGCCGGCATCACGCCGATCACGGTGTAGGTGTCGCCGTCGAGCACGAGCGTCTGGCCAATCGCGTCGGCGCGACCGCCGAACTGACGCTGCCAGAAAGCATCGCTGAGCAATACGACGCGCTCGCCGCCCGCACGATCCTCCTCGGGGCGCACATCGCGGCCGAGCACCGGACGCACGCCGAGCACGGAGAAGAAGTTCGCGGAGATGCGCGTCGTTTGCAGACGCTGCGCCTCGCTGCCATCCGAGCGCAGCACCATGCTGACACCCGTGGCGCGACCGATGTCCTCAAACACGGTGTTGTGCTCGCGCCAATAGATCCACGTCTGCGGCGAGAGATTGAACTGCGTCTGTTCCGCGCTGCGGTTCGCC
Organism: Opitutus sp.; assembly: GCA_013821985.1. GTDB lineage: Bacteria > Verrucomicrobiota > Verrucomicrobiia > Opitutales > Opitutaceae > Didemnitutus. The sequence continues at coordinate 4,216 of PNJQ01000092.1, read as the reverse complement.
TCGGAGGCTTCGTAAAGGCGGACGATGCGTTCGGGCTCCGCGAACGGGAGCGGGCGGAGCATGATGGTGCGCAGGACCGAGAAGATCGCGGTGTTGGCGCCGATGCCAATCGCGATGATCAGGATGACAATGGCACTGAACGCCGGAGTTCGGCCGAGTGAGCGAAGAGTTTGGATGAGCGCGTTGGACATGGGTTGAGAGAATCAAGGAGGCGTCGTTGTTATAAGTGCGACCCTTAGCCGTCGTCTTGCGACGGCGCGACAATCGCGGGATTTCCGCTGCGCAGACGGCCGCGAGGCAACCCGCCGCCGACCAACGTCAAGGAGTCCACGACCAGCGCGGCGAAACCGGATGACGTTGGATGCGGTAATCTTTTTTCGGAACGGAGCCCCACGATCAGCCGCTGTCCCGCGGAGGCGACGCTAAGGCAGGATTGGAAACGCGATTGGAAACGAGTTTGCACGGTGAAGAGCGCGACGCCGTCGCTCATTCGGCCCGCAGCGCCACCAGCGGATCGACCTTGGTCGCGCGGCGGGCCGGCACGTAGCAGGCGAAGAGCGCGACGGCGGACAGGATCACCGCGATCGCGGCGAATGTGAGCGGATCGGTGGGTTCGATTTCGAAGAGGAACGTCCGCAGATAACTCGTGCACGCGAGCGCGACGCCGAGCCCGGCGAGCAAGCCGGCGCCGGCGACGAGGGCGCCGCGCTGCAGAATTAATCTCAGCACGGCGTGCGCCTGTGCGCCGATCGCGAGACGGATGCCGATCTCGCGCGTGCGTTGCTGCACGGCTTGCGACATGACCGCGTAGATGCCGAGCGAGGCGAGGAAGAGGGCAATGAGGCCGAAGCCCGACATCAGCGCTGCCCCGGTCCGCGGGCCCCACATCGCGCGGCGGATCGACTCATCGACACTGCGCGCTCCGAAAATATCGACCGCAGGATCGAGCGATTGGAGTTCCTGGCGCAATGTCGTCACGAGTGCGTTGGCGTCGGTGGCGGTGCGGATATGAAAGACATTGTTGCCATGAAACGTCTGCTGCAGCGGGAAGTAGGCGAACGGCGCCGGGTCGGCGCGCATCTCGGTGTCGCGGATGTCGCGCACGACGCCGACGACCTGCAGGAGCGATTCGCTGCCGTGGAGTTTCACCGTTTTGCCCAGCGGGTCTTCGCCGGGCCACATCTGGCGCGCGAACGTCTCGTTCACGATCAGAACGAGCGGATGCTGGAGATCGTCGTCGGCGGTGAAGTCACGGCCCGCGATGAAACCGATGTTCATGAACCGCAGGTAGCCGGGCAGGACGCAGGCGTAGCTCATGAGTTTGCCGCGCGTGCGGAGCGAATCATCGCTACCCTGCGGGCGGATCGTGCGTTGCGGGTTCACGCCCGTGAGGAACTGGCGGGACGAGACGGAGACATCGAGGACACCCGGCACCGATTTGAGCTGCTCGATGGCCCGGCGATAAAATTCGAGGCTGCGGGTTTGATCGTAACCGCGTCCGACAAGGTTGGCGGAGAGCAACGCAAGATTGCGCGGGTCCCAGCCGAGATCGACGGTGTTCGCGCGCTGGAGGCTGCGGACGAAGAGTCCGGCCACGACGAGCGCGACGACCGAGAGCGCCACCTGCGCGACGACGAGCATATGGCGGAACGAAAAGAGCGGCGAACCGCCCTGCCGGTCGCGTTTGAGCACGGCCATCAAGTCCACGCGCGCGGCCGACAACGCGGGCAGCAGGCCGAACAACAGGCCGGTCAACAGGGTCGCGCCGAGGCCGAACGCGATGACGCGAGCGTCGAGCGCAATATTAACGGTCGTCGGAAATCCTTGCGGACGCAGCGCCCAGAGGAGATCGCGGATCCAGCCTGCGAGCACGATGCCCGCTCCGCCCCCGAGGGCGGCGAGCAAGAAGTGCTCGGTGAGCAACTGTCGCACGACTTGCGCACGGCTCGCGCCGAGCGCGACGCGGAGCGCGATCTCGCGTTGCCGGCCTCCGGCGCGCGCGAGGAGGAGGTTCGCGAGATTCGCGCACGCGATCAGCAGGATGAGGCCGGCGAGCGAGAGGAGCAGATTGCCTGCCTTCACGAGGTCGGCGCGAAAATTCGGGTTGATGATCGACTGTGTGATCGGAAGGAGACTGACGGAGCGGCCGGCGTTATCCGCCGGAAACGCCTTGGCGAGTTCCGCCGCGATCGGCTGCAGCGCCTGCTGGGCTTGCGCGCGGGTGACGCCGGGTTTCAGGCGGGCGAAGACCGGCACGCTCACGGCGCGTCGGCTTTGGTAGAAATCCAATGCCTGCCCCTTCAGCAGCGTGCGATGGACGGAGGTGGGCGCCCAGAAATCGGGTGGCTCGAAGAAATTCACGCCCTTGAAGCCGCGGGGCATCACGCCGACGATCACGAACGGCTCGCCTTCGAGCAGCAGCGTGCGGCCGAGGACGTCGGCGGCGCCGCCGAGGCGAGTCTGCCAGAAATTATCGCTGACCACGACGACCGCCGCGGCGTTCTCCGCGTCGTCGGCCCGATTGAGCGCGCGCCCGAGTGCGGCCGGGACACCGAGCAGCTCGAAGTAATTCGCGCTCACCATCTGCCCGAAAAGGTAGGAGTTCTTTTCCCCTTCGGTCAGGCGCGCGCCGAGCGAGAGGTGCAGCGCCATGCCCGTGAAGACCGTGTTGTCGCGGCGGTAGTCCTCGAAGTTCGGCGTCGAGAGCGCCATCAGTCCGGGATTCTTTTCGTCAACCGTGTGGAGCGACACGATCTCGTGCGGCCGCGCGAAGGGCGGCGTTTGGAGAAAGAACGCGTTGAGGAACGAGAAACACGCCGTGCTCGCGCTGACGCCGAGGGCGACCATGGCGATGGCGAGGAGGGTGAAGCCGGGCGATTTGGCGAGCGTGCGGGCGGCGAAGCGCAGATCGTGGTGCATGGCGGGTGGGGGAGTTATTCGGTCACGAAAACGCCTGCGCCGTCGCCGCACGCGAACGCAGTCGCCCGCGGAAATGCGGGCAAAATCAGGGGATGCCTACAGACGAGGCGGAGAACGTGGAACATGGCGGCAGGCGGTTTCGCCGAGCCTGCGCCGTAGCAATCAGTCGTGTTGTGTTGGCAGTCGGTTCTGTCGGTCAGTCAGTCGAACAATCAATCAGGGGTCTCGGCAAAGAATCAGTCGTTGCGCAGCGCTTCGACGGGATCCACGTGGGCGGCGCGGCGTGACGGCAGCCAGAGGGCAACGAAGGCCACCAGGCCGATCGCCAGCACGACGGCGCAGTAGATGCCCGGGTGATTGGCCATGCTGCCGCCGAAGACCTGCTCGAGCGGGCGCGTGAGAAGATAGCCGCAGCCGAGTCCGAGGGTGAGGCCGATCACGATTTGACGTCCGCCCTGACGCATCACCAGCGCGAGGAGTTGCCCTACGGTGGAGCCGAGCGCCATGCGGATGCCGAACTCGCGAATGCGGCGGCTAACAGCTTGGGAGGTGACGCCGTAAACGCCGATCGCGCCGAGGAAGAGCGTGATCGTCGCGAAGACGACGGCCAGAAGACCGATGATGTCGAAGGCCCGCATCGCCTGCGCCGTGACGCTGGTGAGCGTGCCGACGGCATATATCGGCTGGTTGGGATCGATCGAGGCGATGGCTTTGCGCACCGGTTCGACCAGCGCGAGCGGATCGCCCTTGGTGCGGATGAAGAGGTCGAGCCAGCCCCAGCCCATCTGGTCCTGAGAAAGGTAGAAGCCGGCCTCGTTGCGACCCGGCTCGGCGAAGATGCCCTGCATATGGAGGTCGGGCACGACTCCGATGACCGTGACCCAGTGGTCCTGCGTTTGGCTCGAGCGGAATCGCCGCCCGAGCGGGTCGGCGCCGGGCCAGAATTTTTTGGCGAACGATTCGTTGACGACGGCGGCGCGCGGCGCGTCGGCGGCCTCGTCGCGCGCGTCGAAGAGTCGGCCGGCGACGGCGCTGGCGCCGACGAGGCGGAAATAACCCGTGGACACGACTTCGACCCAGGTAGTCGGACGCTCATTGTCGTGGTGATAAACGACGCCTTCGGGGCCGACCTGGGCGGGGACGCCGTTGCCGATGAGATTGCGGCTGGTGACGGCGACAACCTCCACGCCGGGCTCGTTCGCGAGCCGGTCAAGGAGGCGGCGGTAGAAACGCGCACGCGCTTCGGGCGTGGCTTGGGTGCCTTCCTGCACTTCAATGCGGCCGGTCAGGAGTTGGT
>PNJQ01000091.1 GCA_013821985.1 Opitutus sp. | reverse complement strand
CGGGTTGCTGCAACTCCTCGTGCGTGAGCCCGGTGATGCGGCAGGTGCCGTCGTTGTCGAAGGCGACGGCGCGCCCGTCCTTGAAATACGTCCAATGCACGCCGATCGGCAGGCAATTAAGCAGGAAGCGGAGCTCGGATTCGCGGCGCGCGAGTTCGTCCTGGGACTTCTTCAACTCGGTGATGTCGCGCGCCACGCCCATGTAGCCGATGATCGCGCCGGCGCGATCGCGCATCGCCGTGACGAGCACCATGGCGGGCAGCCGCGAGCCGTCCTTGCGCACGAGCGAGAACTCGACCTCGGTGCTCTGGTCGAGATTCGCCGGCGCCGCGAACACCTCGAAGCCCGGCGCGACCGGCCGGCCGAGTTCGCGCGAGAGCTCCGCGGCGCGCGCGACGATCTCCTCGGGCACGTGCAGCACCGCGGGCGTTTTCTGGTGCAGCAATTCGATCGCGCGGTAGCCGGACATGCGTTCGGCGCCGCGATTGAACGCGACGATCGTGCCGTCCGGCCGCGTCGCGATGATCATGTGGTCGGTGCCGTTGAGGATCGCCTCCTGCAGCAGCGTTGTCTGCCGCAGTTCCTCCTCCACGCCGCGGCGCGCCGAGATGTCGTGCAGCAGCACGATGAACTCGCGCACCTTGCCCTTGGCATCGAGCAGCGGGTGGGTCTCGACATCCATCGCGATGTTTCGTCCCTCCCATTTCACGTTGAGGTCGCCCTTGAAAACCAGCCGCGCCAAGCCGGCCTGTCGCAGGCCGCGCCACAGCGGCGTGTCCTCCTCCATGCCCGGCACGCTGACGGTGACGGGTTGCCCGAGCACCTCGTGCGGTTGCACGCCGAAAATTCGCGTGAAGCCCGGGTTCACCCATCGCACGCGCCAATCCGCGTCGGTGAACAACACCGCGCTCACCGCGTGATGAGCCACAATCGTCAGCCGCGCGTGTTCGGCTTCGAGGTGGCGAATGTGCCGCCGAGCGCGCCGCGCCCAAATCCAAGCCGTCACCAGCGTGCCGATCAGCACCAGCAGCAGGGCTAGCCAGCCCGGAGCGGGCAAGACTCCCCAAATCACGGCCAAACGCGACATGGCCGCCGGTTCCCGCGCGATCATGCCCCCGCCTGCGTCCGCTAAAAACGTGGATACCTCCATGGCCAAGCGCGGACATCATCGGCAGCTGACCTCCAAAACCAAGCCGTTTATCGCCCGGGGCACGCGTTTTACCGCAGTCCGGCAAATCGTGTTCGCGTCGATCCAACTCCACCGCCGCGAGTCGCGGCCAGCTACCGGCGGTCGCGCCTCGCTTGAACGCCGCGCTCGAGGGCCTCGGCGAGCTCGGCTTTGCGGATCGGTTTGCTGAGATAGTCGTCCATCCCGGCCGCCAGACACGCGTCGCGATCGCCGTGCATCGCGTTTGCCGTGAGCGCGACGATCCACGGACGCTGGGCCGGTCCGGGTCGGGCGGCGACTAAGGCGCGAGTGACTTCGAAGCCGTCGAGCTCCGGCATCTGGACGTCGAGCAGGACGATGTCGTAGGAAACGGACAGCATCGCCTCCAGCGCGGCGCGGCCGTCGTCCACCAAGTCGGCCGAAAAACCGAGGCGCTGCAAAAGGTGTTGGGCCACGCGCTGATTCACCGGGTTGTCGTCGGCCAGCAACACCCGTTCGGTGCGCCGCTCGATCGGCGCGCTGACGGGCGGAGCGCTGACCGGCCGCGGCGGCATTTCGCCGAGGCACCGGGCAATCGCATCGAGCAGCGCACGCGGCTTCGCCGGCTTGGTCAGGCTGGCGGCAAACAAGCCTTCCGGCGGACGCTGGCCGAGCGAGGAAAGCAAAATGAGCGGCAGCGGCTGACCGGGAATCTCGCGACGAATCGCGCCCTGCAACTGAACGCCGTCCATTTCCGGCATGTGCATGTCGAGCACCGCCACGTCGAAACGCTCGCCGCTGCGCAACAACGCCAGGGCCGCGGCACCGCTGTGCACCGCGACCGCGTGCATGCCCCAGCCAACTGCGAGCCGCTGGAGGATTTCCCGGTTGGTGGCGTTGTCATCCACCACGAGGAGCGAACGACCCTCGACGGAAGTGCGCGTGCCGGGACGGAACGGTTGCGGCCGGCTCGGCATCGCGCCGACCTGCGCGGTGAAGAAAAACGTCGAACCCTGGCCCGGCGCACTTTCGACCCACATCCTTCCGCCCATCAACTCCGCCAGCCGGCGGCTGATTGCAAGGCCGAGGCCGGTCCCGCCGTATTTGCGCGTCGTGGAGGAATCAACCTGGGTGAATGACTGGAAAAGCCGCGGGATTGCCTCGGCGGGGATGCCAATGCCCGAGTCGCGCACCGAGAAACGCAGCGTCATCGGCGTGCCGCGGTCGTCGGTCGCACCGGCCGCAGGCGTGGGCGCATCGACGATCTCGACGCGCACCACGACTTCGCCATGGTGGGTGAACTTCAGCGCGTTGCCGATGAGATTGACGAGGATCTGCCGGAGCCGCGTCACGTCGCCCCGCACGATCGTGGGCGTGCCTTCGGCAATCTCGTAGAGCAGATCGAGCTGCTTTTCGCTCGCTCGCGCCGCCAGCAGGTCGAGGGAGCTCTCCACGCAGTCGCGAAGCACGAACTCTGCGTCCTCGAGGTCCAGCCGCCCGGACTCGATCTTCGAAAAATCGAGAACGTCGTTGATGATGGTGAGCAGCGCTTCCCCGCTGGAGCGAATCGTCTCCGCGAATTCGCGCTGCTCCGGATTGAGCGGCGTGTCGATCAGCAGGTCAGTCATCCCGATCACCCCATTCATGGGCGTGCGGATTTCATGGCTCATCATTGCGAGGAACTGGCTCTTCGCGACGTTGGCCTTCTGCGCTTCCTGCGCCGCGGCTTGCGCCTGCTCGATGGCGGTGGCGAGCTGGAGGTTCAACTCGTCGGCATCGCCCTTGGCGCGCGCCAGGGCGGCCTGCGTTTGCTTCAGCTCGGTGATATCGACGAGCGCATTGAGTTCCTGGGTCGGCTGGCCCGTTTCGTCGCGGTAAACGCGTCGCGTCAAACGCACCCAGGTGATCGCGCCGTCGGAGTGAAGGTAGCGCTTTTCCACCGTGAAACGATCGATCTCGCCGCGCGCCATCCGGGCGGACAACTCGGCCTGCGCCGCCCGATCGTCGGGATGCGTGACACTGACAAAGCGATCCGGAATCCGGGCCTCCTCGGGCGAGATGCCGGTGATGCGCACGTGCTCGGAGTTGACAAGGCGCGTTTCGTCCCGGTTAGGCACCGCCCACGAAAGACCCACCGACACCGAATCGAAGATGAAGCGGAATAACGCTTCCTGCCGCTGCAGTTCGGCTTCGGCGAGCTTGAGCTCGGTCACATCGACGATGACGGCGACCTCCTGCAAAATCGCGCCGTCCGGGCCGTGGTAGGCGCGGACGTGGAGGATGCACCAGCGGTTCGATCCGTCGCGGCGCACGTAGCGCTTCTCCAGGGAGAAACGGTCCGTCTCTCCGCGATGCAAGCGCGCGTAGGCCTCACGCTGCCGCTCCCAGTCCTCCGGGTGCGTGACTTCGCGGAAGCTTTCGGGCTGCAGCGCTTCCTCGCGATTGAGGCCGGTGAGGGCGAGCACGGCATCGTTGACCCAGCGTTCGGTTGCGCCTTCGAACGATTCCCAGCTCACGCCCATGGGCAGGCTGTTAAGGATGAAACGAAACAATTCCTCACGCCGTGCAAGTTCGGCCTCGGCCTTCTTGCGCGCGGTGATGTCGAGTTGGAGCGACATGAAACCAGTGAGCCGGCCGGCACCGTCGCGCAACGGCTGCATCTCGAAGTCCGTCCAGATCTCGCGCCCGTCTTTCGCGTAGCAGAGCAGCTCACCGTGGAATTCCCGGCCTTCACTCGCGGCGCGGGCGACGCTGGCGATCAGCCGGACGTTGCTTTGCGGTCCGCGGATGACATTCGGTCCGAATTTCCCCTGCGCCTCCTCCAGCGTGTAGCCGAACAAGCGCGTGAAACCCTCGTTTACCCACATCACCTTGCCGTCGGGATCGGAAAGGCCGACCGCGTTGGCGGTGTGGCTCGCGACCAGGGCGAGGCGTTGCGCCTCGGCTTCCGCCCGGCGGAGGTTTTCGGTCATGCGCTGCGCGAGCCGCAACGCTCGTTCGCGGGACGTGGCGAAGGCCCACGTCAGCAAGGTCACCAAAGCGGCGATGGCGAGTCCGCCACCGAGCATCGCGTCCGCCAGCCGGGTCCGCCCCGTCGCATCGAAGGCCGGCAGGGTGCTGATGCGGACGAGAAACTCTTGCCCGAACAACTCGAGCGTTCTCGTCGTCCAGAAAGTCCGCCCCGCGTAGTCCTCCGCCCCGATGGCCCGCGCGGAGGTGCCGGCGAGGTGTCCGTCGGTATCGTGCACCAGCGTGGCCGCCGTCGGTTCCGTTCCCTGGAATATCTCGAAATCGAGCTGGTTGGCCACACCGTCGTTGGCCGACTTGAGCAACCGGTCGAGCCGCAGCGCCGCGTAAACCCACCCGTGCACCGCACCGAGCCGCGCCGCGGGATCGGGCGGCGGCGGGCCGCGGAACACCGGCCAGAAGAGCAGGAATCCCTGCGTTTCGCCCTGCCCGGCAACCAGTCGGATGCGGGCGCTCATCGCAAAATTCGCCGCGCGCGCCGCCCGCTCCGCCGCGGTCCGACGGGTGGTTCCGGCACCAATGTCCGCGCCGAGCGCCCGAATGTTGGCTTCAAGGGGCGCGATGTTGGTGACGAGATAGCGAGGATCCTGCGTGCCGCCGACCTCCACGCGAAAATCAGGATAACCCGCGGCGCGACGCCCTGCCTCGAACTCCGCCGTCTCTGACCGACGCACAGGCATGACGAATCCGAAGCCGGCCACCCCGTCGTCGAGGTAGCGTTGGGCGCTGCCGACGAGAGCCGACCAGTCCACAGCCGACGGCGGTTCGGCATCCAGCCGCGTCATCGCGCCCAGCGCCTCCATCGTTTGCTCGGTGGAGTGAAAGGCATTTCGGATCGAATGGACCAGACGTCCGCTCAGGCGATGAAAGCGCGCCTCCTCAATGCGCCGTATTTCCTGGCGCGCCAGCCACCAGGCGCCCACAGCGAGCACGGCGGAGGCGCATCCGACCAACAGCGGGAGGCGCCACGCCCTCCAGCGGCTGGCATCGAAGCTCGAATCGTGGACAGCCATTGCCCGCGACCATGGAGTTCGTCCCGGTGACGCCAATGCTAATTCTTCGGCCCGCGATTATCCGATCTGACGCAACAGCCAGTCGGCGGCGCTGCCCTGGGTGGGCGCATGCAAAAGCGTCTGCAGCCGCGCCGCCTGGGCGCGCGTTTTCGTCAACCGCTCCGGCGAATCCAAACACTCCCGCAACTGCGCCGCCAGCGCGGCGGGCGTCGCGTCGCCTTGGATGAACTCCGGATACATCGGCTCGTTGAGCAACAAATTCGCGATGCCGATCCGATCCACCGTGACGAGCAGCCGCCCGAGAAAATAGGTCAGCGGATCCGTGCGATACGTCAGCGCGCCGGGGATGCCGGCCAGCGCGCACTCGAGCGACATCGTGCCACTCGCGGTCAACACTGCCGCCGCACCGACCGGCTCGCCGCTGACCGCGCGCAATACCACCCGCGACCCGACCGCGGAGGCGTCCTTCATTTTCGCCAGCAGCACGCGGATTTCCTCACTCGGGAAAAGCGCGACGGCCGCATGATTGCCCCCGGCGGCCGCGAACGCCTCCAGCAACACGGGGAACACGCGGCTCACCACCTGCCGCCGGCTCCCGGGCAACAACAACACCGGCCCCGCCGCGTCAAACGCGACCGGCAGCGCATGCTCCGCGGCGAGCAACGGATGGCCGACAAACTCCGCCTGCAACGTCGTGTCCGCATATACCGGCAGTTCGAACGGAAAAATCGCCGCCACCGCGTCGAGGTGACGGGCCATCGCGAAACGCCGTCCGGCACGCGATGCCCAGATTTGCGGGCAAATGTAGTAAAGCGTGCGCGTCGGCCCGCCGGCCTTGGCGGAAAATCCCCGGGCGAATAATTTTTTCGCGATGCGGAGGTTCAGTCCGGACGAATCGACGAAGCACACGGCTTCCGGTCGGTGTTCTCCGATCCAGCGCACCACCTCCGCAATCAGCGCGCGGTAAAATGAAATTTTCGCCAGCACCGCGAAACCCATCGTCGAACCGACGGTGAGATCGCGGAGCAACTGCGCGCCAGCCGCCTCGAGCTGCGGCCCGCCGAGCGCGCAGACCCGGAGGTCCGGTCGCTTCGCCCGCAGTTCCCGCACCATGCGTGCCGCGTGCGCATCACCCGAGTGCTCCGCGGACACGATGAGCAGATCGACCGCACCCGTGGCCGGTGGAGGGAGTTGGATTTGGGAATTCATGCCGGGAGTAGAGCCAGACCGCTGGGCCCGCCGTTCACTTCCACCTCCCGAACCCACGGCGACTTACCCGCGTCGCCGGCTTTTTTCGCGGTCATCGCTTTGAAATTCGCGACTACCGCACGCATGCCTTCCAGTGCTGGAAACGAAACGGGCGCATGCAGGTGGTCGGGCATCAACACGAAGAGAGGCCCATACCAACGCATCGTCCGCTGTCGAAACTCAACTGCCTCGAAGATCGTTGCAGCCACTCCCGGGTCACCAAGCCGATGGGTCCTCCGCTCGGCGCAGCTCAGAGTGAGGAAGCAGACCGGACCCGTCTCGACCCAGGCCGGGACGTCGTGTTGGAGCATTTTCCGTTTCGGCAGCATCACGCTTGTTCGCGGCGGGCCCAGCGGTCCCGACCTACCTTTGCGCCTTTCGGATTTGCTCCGTGATCGCGATCGCAACTTCAAGTGCCGACTTGCCGAGCGCCGCGCCGACTTTCGGCTGCGTCGCTTCGGCGACACTTTGCACAAAATGAGCCAGCTCGATCGCGAGCGGTTCGCCTTTCTCGATCGGGATGTCGTTCACCGGAATCGACGAAGCGTCGCCGGCCTTCGCCAAGCCGATTTTTAATTTCAGGCCGTAGGCGATGAGATCGCTCTTTTTCACCAAGTGGCCCTTCTGATTCATGAAATCGAGCGAAAGGTAGGCGTTGTCCTGGAAGATGCGGATCTCGCGGTTCTTTTTCAGACTCATGCGCGACGCGCTGAGGTTCGCCACACAGTTGTTTTCGAATTCAATGCGCGCATTCGCGATGTCCTCGGTTTTCGAAAGCACGTTGATGCCGACGCTGTCGATTTTGCGAATCGGCGACTTCACGAGCGCGAGCACGATGCCGATGTCGTGGATCATCAGGTCGAGCACGACGCCGACCTCCGTGCCGCGCGTCTGGTAGGGCGCGAGGCGCTCCGCGGTGATGTATTGCGGGTGGCTCGCGTGCTTTTCGAGGAAGCTCATCACCGGGTTGAAATGCTCCACGTGGCCCACTTGCACGATGCGGGCCGATTTCTGCGCGGCGGCGAGCACTTGCTCCGCTTCCGCCAGCGAGGCGCAGAGCGGTTTTTCGATCAACAAATGGCAGCCCGCCGCGAGCAACGGCAGCGCAACCTCCGCGTGACGGTCGGTCGGCACGACGACGCTCACCGCGTCGCACGTCGCGCCGAGTTCGGCGATCGTCGCAAAGCGCCGGCAGTTGTGCTTCGCGCAAATCTCCGCGGCGCGCGCGTCGCTGGTCTCGAAGATCCCGACGAACTCGACGTTCGGCAGCGACGCGTAAATGCGCGCGTGGTGTTGCCCGAGCGAACCGACGCCAGCGACACCGCACTTGATCTTGGGCTTGGGCATGGCAATGGAACGTAAGGCGTGCCGGGCGCGGGGCCATACGAAAGATGCCCTGCTTGCATTGAAGTGAGGTGCGCACGGAGGTCCTCTGCGCGCCGCTCGGCCTCCGCTGCGGACGGTGCCAGCAATTCGAGTCTCATGCGCAATCTGCCTCCGACTCGGCAGAACCTGTCCGCCCATCACGCGTGCGGAAATGGCGAAATCAGCCGCGCCACTGGCCCTGATGCAGGAACAATTCCCGCTGCGTCTTGGCGGCATGCGCGGCGTTGTGCGTCACGAGCACGAGTGCGGTTCCTTCCTCGGCGCAGACTTCAAGCAGAAGTTGAATCACCTCGTCACCCGTGCGCTCGTCGAGATTGCCGGTCGGTTCGTCCGCGAGCAGGACTTTCGGCCGATTCATCAACGCACGCGCCACCGCGACGCGCTGGCGCTCGCCGCCGGAGAGATGCGCGGGCGTGTGCGACGCGCGCTCCGCGAGGCCGACTCGCTTGATCAACGCCGCCGCGCGGTCGCGCTCCGCCTTGCCCGGCGTGCCGAGCATGCGCGCCCCCATGAGCACGTTCGCGAACGCGTCGATTTCCGGGATGAGGTAGTAGGCTTGGAAGACCATGCCGAGGAAGCGCCCCCGGCGCGCCGTGAGGTCGGACAAAGTGAGCTTCGCCGTGGCCTCGTTGCCCCAGTGCAATTCACCGGCGTCGGGCCGGTCGAGTCCCGCGAGGAGATTCAACAGCGTGCTTTTGCCGGAGCCGGACTCGCCGCGGATCGAGACACTTTCTCCGGCGGCGACGGCGAGGTCGATGCCGCGCAACACTTCGAGCGTGGCGTCGCCGCTGCGGTAATTCTTGCGCAGGCCGGAGGCGCGAAGGACTGAAGGGCTGGAAGGCTGAAGGGCTGACATGCGATCGAGAATGAAGTCGGAAGCGAAGATTGGTTCAGCTTTTCAGTTGTTCAGTTTCTCCCCCCTTATTCCGACCGCAATGCCTCGACCGGTTTCAGGCGCGCGGCGCGCCACGCGGGGATCAATCCGGCCAGCGTCGCGGCGACAAGCGAGAAGACGACAATCGTGGCCACGTCCTTCGGCTGGGTGTGCGCGGGCAGCGAACTGAACTGGTAGAACTTCACGAATGCCTCCTCGCCCATCGTGAAACGCGCGATCAGTTGCACGAGCGCGTCGCGCCAGGTGAGCAAAGCGAATCCGATGCCAAGCCCGACCGCCGTGCCGCCGAGTCCAATGACAAGCCCTTGCGCGCAGAAGCACAGCGCCACATCGCGCGCCTTGCCGCCCATCGCGGCAAGCAGGCCGATTTCGCGCGTCTTGCGCACGACCGACATCAGCAGTGAACTCGTAATCGAGAACGCCGCGACGATGATGATGAAGGTGAGGAGAAAAAAGATCATGTTTCGCTCGAAGCTGAGCACGGCCTGGAAGTCCGCGTTCGCCTCAAACCACGTCAAAGCGTAACTGCCGGCGGGCAGCGCGGCGTTGAGGTTGTTCGCGGCCAGATACTCGTCGGTGCCGGGTTTTAAGCGGACATTGTAGCCGTGGACCATGCGACCGAGACCGTAGAGGTCCTGCATCAGGCGGATGGAGCACAGCACCGTGGAGCTGTCGAGTTGCTGATGCCCGATCTGAAAAATGCCCGCGACGCGCACTTCGCGCGGGAGCAGCACTTCGTTCTTCTTCAGCCGATCCATCATCAACGGCGAATAGACGCTCACCATGTCACCGACGCCGATGCCGAGATTGCGCGCGAGGATGGAACTGAGAATCACCGAGTCGTCGTCGAGCTCGTCGAGTGAACCCGCGACGAGGTAACGCTGCAGCGGAATGACTTCCTTCATGCGTTCGACCTCGAAGCCCGTGATCGACGGAAACGCCGGCCGCTTCTCGTGTTCGAGCATCACCACGCCCGCGGCATAGGGCGCAAACGCTGCCACGGTCGGCGCGGCCGCGAGTGTTTTTTCCACGTTCTGCGCCGCGGCCTCGTTCAGCGGCCCGCGCGCGCGCACCTGCACCTCACCCTGCGTGTCGATGATCATCCGCTGGATCTGGTGACCGAATCCTCCCATCACGCTCGTCGAGACGAGCATCAGCGCCACGCCCAACCCGACGCCGAGGATCGAAATCAGCGTGAAGAACGACAGCCGCCCCGTCGGGAAGAGTTGCTTGAGGGCGAGGTAGATCGGCCAGGGCATTGCGGAAGAAAGGCTGAAGGGCTGAAGGACTGAAAGGCTGAAGTGGACGACTGCCTTCGCGTTCCGATTTCGCCAGGGGAAACTGCGTGGTTCAGCCCTTCAGCTCTTCAGCCGTTCAGCCTTTTGCATCCGTCGGCCGCAGCGAAGGAAACAAAATCACGTCACGGATGCTTTCCGCACCCGTGAGGAGAATGCAAAGGCGGTCGATGCCCACGCCCATGCCGCCGGCGGGCGGCATGCCGTGCTCGAGCGCGAGCAGGAAGTCCGTGTCCATCTTCTGCGTTTCCTCACCGACTTGCTTCTCGAACATTTCGCGCTGCACGAACGGGTCGTTCTGCTCCGAGTAGGCGGGCGCGACTTCCATGCCGCCAATGATGAGTTCGAAAACGTCGATCAGTCCGGCGTCGTCGGCGTTGAGCTTCGCGAGCGGGCAAAGCTCCTTCGGCAGGTGCGTGACGAACGTCGGCTGGATGAGCGTGGGCTCGATCTTCTTGCCGAAGATCTCGTTCACGATCTCGAAGGTTTCCCAGCCGTCGTGGATCTCGAGGCCGAGCTGCTTCGCGCCCTCGATCGCCTTCTCGCGGTAATCCGGCGTCCCGCGGAACGAACTGAGGGCAAACCCCACCGCCTCGTCGATCAGCGTGAAATAGCGCACGCTGCGCCATTCGCCCGCGAAGTTGATCATCTGGCCGCTCGCGGCGTGCTTGATTTCGGTCGAGCCGATGACGTCGCGGCAAAGGTCCGCGAAGATGGCCTTGATCAGGTCCATCATGCCTTGGAAGTCCGAATAAGCCTGGTAAACCTCGAGCATCGTGAACTCGGGGTTGTGCTTCCGCGAAATGCCCTCGTTGCGGAAGATGCGGCCGATCTCGAACACGCGATCGTAGCCACCGACGAGGAGGCGCTTCAGGCGCAGCTCGAGCGCGATGCGCAGGAAAAAATCGGTGCCGAGCGCGTTGTGGTGCGTGACGAACGGACGCGCCGCGGCGCCGCCGGCCACGCCTTCGAGGACGGGCGTTTCGACTTCGAGAAATTTTCGGCCCGCCAGCGTCGCGCGGATGCTCGCGACGATCTTGCTGCGCAGCATCAGGCGCGCGCGCGACTCGGGATTCACGATCAAGTCAAGATAACGCTGCCGATAAACCTGCTCGGGATCAGTCAGGCCGTGCCATTTTTCCGGCAGCGGACGCAGCGCCTTCGAAACGAGTTGGAACTTGTCCACGCGCACCGTGACTTCGCCGGTCTTGGTTTTGAAGAGCGTGCCTTCCGCGCCGATGATGTCGCCGAGATCGAGTTTCTTGAACGCCGCGTAGGCGTCGTCACCCACGAGGTCCTTTTTCAGGTAAAGTTGGAGCTGGCCCTGCTGGTCGAGGATCTTGACGAACTGGCTCTTGCCCATGTCCCGCATGACGACGAGGCGACCCGCGACTTTCACCGGCACGACGTAGTCCTGGCCATCGACGTAGGCTTTCAGCGCCTCGGCGGAGAAGTGCGTCTGCTCGCAGTTGGCGCGAAACGGGTCCGCGCCCGCAGCGCGCATGTCCTGCAGCTTCTTGAGCCGCACGGCATACTGGTCGTGGCTGATGTCGGGAGGAATCTCGCTCATGGAACCGCGCAGGATTGGAGCCGCGCCGGCCCGGCGCAAACGGAAAGTAGGTCAACGCTGCCCCCGGCGCCCGACTCGGGCGCGGCCGCTCACTTGCCCGCCGGCATCACCCAGAAATCCTCGCCTACGAGCTGCCAACCGGAATTCTCCGCCCACGCCCGGTCGGCTTCGTCGATCAGCCAGAGAAAGCGGTCGCCATTCTTGAAGCGGCGGACCGGCACCAAGCTGTCGTTCAGTTCTTTTAGCGCCACGAAACCCAGCGCACCCTCGTCAACGAATCCCGCGCGTTTCGCTGTAGCAATCTCGTCGGCACGAGCGGAAACGAGCCGGGAGCTCCGATCGTTGGCGACTCGCACCAAACGATGCAACTCCGAGCGGTCGGCAGCGCCTTCGGACCAGATTCGAACCTCGGCGTTGACCTTCCAGTGTCCCGCGACGAGCCGCTTCTTTTCCTCCGCATCGGTGCTGAATACGGAATCACCCGACGCGGGGTCGATCAACACCCACAGCGGATGGTCGGCCTGCGCGAAGGGCGCAAACATCAACAGGCTGAGCAGGGCGACGTTTCGCAACAAGACGCGACGGGAAGTCATGGCGGTCATTGACCCACCGTCGCCGCGTTTGTGCCCAAACTCAAGGTTTGCTCGCATCGCGCCACCTTGTGTCGATGCTGCCGGACTGCCGGGCCTAGACTTCGCGGCAGACCGCGCGCTCGTTCGTAACCAGTTTTCGTCCTGCTGCACAACGCATCTCCGGCGTTTCACCTACCGGTTTTTCGGAATCGAGCGCGGGCGCGCCGCTTGCCGCAGCCGAGCGTTGCGCGCAGGGTGGCGGGTGCACCCGTTGCTGCTTTCCATCATCGCCAGCGCCGGCTTGGGCGCGGTCATCGGCCTGATTCGGCAATGGAGCGATCAGACGGACAAGCCCGGCAGCGAGGCCTTCGCGGGCGTCCGCACCTTCACGTTTTGGAGCGTGCTCGGTTGCGTTTCGGCCTTCGTGAGCGAGGAATATTCGCCGGCGATCCTGCCCGTGACGCTCGCGATCATCGGCGGCCATTTCCTCTGGCGCACGAGCGCGCAATCCGCCGTCCGCCCGGCTGGCAGCACGACGCTCGCCGCCACCTTGTTGACGCTGTTGGTGGGCGCGCTCGTGTTCTACGGCCACGCCAAGGAGGCCGTGCTCGTCAGCGCCATCACCGTCGTGCTGCTCGGCGTTAAAACCCGCGTGCATGCCTGGACGCGCGAGTTCACCGACGAGGATATTCGGGCGACGCTGCAATTCGTCGCCATCACGGGCGTGATTCTTCCCCTCGTGCCCAACGAGTCCATCGGTCCGCTGCGCGCGATCAATCCCTACAACGTCTGGATGATGGTCGTGCTCATTTCCGGGCTGGGGTTTTTCGGCTACGTGATGACGCGCCTGCTCGACGCGCGCACCGGATTGATGGTCACGAGTTTCTTCGGCGGACTCGCCTCGAGCACGGCCACCACCCTCGCGCTCGCCAAGCAAAGTTGTGCGGACGAAAAAGCGTCGCGCCACTACGCGCTCGGCATCGTCGTGGCGTGCACCGTGATGTTGCCGCGCACGATCGTGCTCGTCGCCGCCATCAATCGTCCGCTCGCCCTCGGCCTGGTGCTTCCCCTCGCTCTCATGGCAGCGCCCGCGCTCGGCTACGCGGGCTGGATTGGCTGGCGGCACCGCCGCGAGCGCACGACCAAACCCGCGGAAACCGCCGGCAACCCGCTGCAACTCGGGACCGCGATCAAATTCGCGCTGCTCTATGCGGCGATCGTGTTTCTCGTGCGGGTCGCCGCCGAGAACGAGGTCCTCGAGCGCAGCCTGTTGCCGCTCAGTTTCGTCTCCGGCCTCACCGACATGGCCGCCATTTCGCTGAGCATGGCGCGGAGCGCGACGGAGGGCGGCGAGGTCGATCTGACTCTTGCAACGCAGGCCATCGTGCTTGCCGCCGTGGCCAACACGCTCGTGAAAACGATCATCGCGGTCGCCAGCGGCACACCGACTTTGCGCGTGCCCGTTGCCCTCGTGCTCGGTGCCACGTGCCTCGCCGGCGGGTTCGCCTTCTGGACGGCGGGTCGGTGATTTCAACTGGCGGCGCGCCGGCCGCGGACTACGCTCGCATCAGCCATGTCCCCCGAAACCGCCACACCCGCGCCGACGAGCACCCTGGTGGATTGGGGGCGCACCGCCTATGCCGCGGCGTGGCAGCGTCAGGAGGAGTTCGTCGCCCGCCGCAACGCCGGCGAGATCGGCGACACGCTCGTGTTCACCGAGCACGAACCGGTTTTCACAATGGGCGTCCGACGCGGTGCCGAACAAAATCTCCTCTGGAACGAAACCGAACTCGCCCGCCGCGGCATCGCGCTCATCACCACCAATCGCGGCGGCGACATCACTTATCACGGTCCGGGCCAGATCGTCGGCTACCCCATCGTGAATCTCGCGCCACGGAAGGACCTCCACGCCTACCTGCGTTTTCTCGAGGACGTGATGATCGCGAGCGTCGCCCAGTTCGGCCTCACCGCCGCGCGCAACCCGGGCAAAACGGGGATCTGGATCGAGCGCCGCAAGATCGCCGCCATCGGCGTGGCGGTGAAAAAATGGACGACGTTCCACGGCTTCGCGCTCAACGTGAACACCGACCTCACGCCCTTCACCGGCATCATCCCGTGCGGCATTACCGCCGCCGATGGCACCGTGACGTCGATGCAGCGCGAACTCGGCCGCTCGCTCGACCTCGCCCAGGTGAAGCAAGTGCTCGCGACCGAGTTCCGGCGCGCGCTGCCGGAGTTTTTCAAAACCACGAATGAACACTAATTAACACGAATCAGTCCACCATGAGCGCCAGCGATAGCGCGCGACAACTTTGAGAAGCCACTTGTCCTTCGTGTTCATTCGTGTCCATTCGTGGTTCC
>PNJQ01000090.1 GCA_013821985.1 Opitutus sp. | reverse complement strand
GCGTCGCCAGTGCCGGGCGGCAGATCGACGAGCAACACGTCGAGTTCGCCCCATTTCACGTTCTGCACGAATTGCTGGATGGTTTTCATCACCATCGGGCCGCGCCAGACGACGGGCGTATTGTCGTCCACGAGGAAGCCCATCGACATTACCTTCACGCCGTGGCGCTCGAGCGGGACGAGCGACTCGCCATCGACCTCGGGCCGGCCTTCGATGCCCATCATCAGCGGCACGGACGGACCGTAGATGTCGCAGTCCATCAAGCCCACGCGACCCGGTCGGCCGCGCGCTTCGAGCACTTGGGCGAGCGCGCAGGCGAGGTTCACGGCAAAGGTCGATTTGCCCACGCCGCCCTTGCCGGAGGCGATGGCGACCGAGTGCTTGATGCCGGCGGGCGCGGTGCCCCCGCCGAGGTTGGCCTGGCCGGGTTGCGGGGCGGTTTTTGCGGCGGAGACGGCGAGTTCGATGATGACGTCCGTCACGCCGGGTTGGGCGCGCAGACATTTTTCGATCTCAGCCTTCAACATCGTCGGCACCTTCGGGTCGGAGGTCGTGATCGCGGCCGACACCTTGGCTGTGCCGGCGTCGAACGCCACCGCGCGCACGAGCCCGAACGAGACGATATCGCGGCTGAAGCCGGGATATTTCACTTGCTTGAGCGCTTCCTTGAGAGTGTCGGAGTTCACAGTTCGAAAATGGCTTGGAAAACGAGAGGCTTTGAAGTTGTTCCTAGTCGTCCGGGAGTAAAACCAAAACCCGGCCGCTTTTTCTCCAGTAATTCCCGACTCCGTCCCATGCAGAAAACTTTCGCTCTCCTTCTGACTCTCACCGCCCTCGTCACGACCGCGTTTGCGCAACGCGACATCGGCGAAGTCGTCACCACGACCGATTCGCAGGCCTTTGCCGTGACGATCGACTCGTCCAACACCGAGCTGCTCGGCCTCGCGCGCACCGCCTTCAATGCCCACGGCCGTTACAGGCTCGTGGCGAGCGGGGGCGCGTTCGCGCTGACGTTTTCCGCCGCGGGTGCCAATCAAGTCAGCGTCAGCATCGCGCGCGGTGGCGCCGTGATTCACAATGAAACCGTTGCCGGCACGAGCCTGCGCAACGCCTTGCTCCGCGCGGCGGATGTCGCGGTCACGAAAACCAGCGGCCTGCGCGGTTTCTTTGCGGGCAAACTCGCGTTCGTGTCCGACCGCGGTGGCCAGCAAACGATCCTCACGGGGGACCTGTTCTTCGGCGAAGTGCAGAGCCACCCGGTGCAGGGCAAGAATATCGTCGGTCCCCGCTGGTCGCCGGACGGGGGCAAGATCATCTTCACGAGTTATCGCAACGGCTTTCCGGACATCTACACGCTGAATCTCCGCACGCGCACGCTCGAGACGTTTGTCAGCCTGAAGGGCACGAACAGCGGCGCGCGTTTCAGCCCCGATGGCAGCCGCGTGGCAATGGTGCTCTCCGGCGAGGGCAATCCGGAGGTATATGTCGGCAACGCCCAGGGCAAACAAATCAAGCGCCTCACGAATAACCAATCCGTCGAGGCGTCGCCCGCGTGGTCCCCCGACGGCTCGCGCCTGGTTCTCACCTCCGACGCCGCCGGCGGTCCGCAGTTGCACGTCATGTCCGCGGCCGGCGGCGCCATGCAGCGCCTCGCCACCAATCTCTCGCGCTACTGCGCCGAACCCGATTGGAGCCGCGCGGACCCGAACAAAATCGTTTTCACCGCCGGCATGGGCAAAGGCTACCAGACCGCCGTCTATGATATGGCCGCGCGCACCGCGAAGGTCGTGACCAAGGCGCCGATGGACGCAATCGAACCCGTCTGGTGCGCCGATGGCCGTCACGTCGTCGTGACCTTTCGCAACGCCACGTCGCGCTCGCTTTGGCTGATCGACACCGAGTCCGGCAAGTCCACGCGCCTCAGTCCCGCCGCCCTTGGCAACGCCTGGAACGCGAGCTACCTCGCGCCGTGAAAGGTGCCTGTCAGTGCGGGGATCAGCGCGACAAAGCAATCCAGCTGGATCGCTCGCCGGTTCGCGCGGGAGCGCCGGTAGGGCGCTGTCCCCGAGAGCGCCGCGGGTTTGGCCGCAATTCACGCTTCGTCCAATGAAACTCCTCTTCATCGGCGATATCGTGGGACGCCCCGGCCGCGAAGCGGCGATCGCGCTCGTGCCGAAGCTCCGCGCGGAGCACGCAATCGATTTTGTGATCGCGAACGCGGAGAACTCCGCTGCCGGTGCCGGCATCAATGGCACGATAGCGAAGACCCTGCTCGAGGCCGGCGTCGATGCGCTCACGCTCGGTGATCACGTCTGGGACCAGAAGGGTTGGGAGAACGAAATCGCTTCGTTCGAACGCGTGTGCCGTCCGGCGAATCTCGCCGTGCAATGCCCGGGCCGCACGCACGTCATCGTGGAGAAAAGCGGCTTTCGCCTGCTCGTGTTCACCGTGCTCGGCCGGAATTTCATGGGTCCGAAAGTGGATTGCCCCTTCGCCACCGCGGACCGCCTGCTCGCGGAAAACGCGGGCCGGTTCGACGGCGCGCTCGCGGAAATTCACGCCGAAGCCACTTCCGAAAAACAGGCGATGGGCTGGCATCTCGACGGTCGCGTCACCGCCGTGCTCGGCACGCACACGCACGTCGCGACGGCGGATACTTCACTGCTGAAGAGGCAAACTGCATTTCAGTGTGACGTTGGCATGACCGGCCCGCACGACTCCGTGCTCGGTCGCGAGATTGAGCCGGTGATTCAACGCTTTCTCGACGGCATGCCACGCCGCTTCGAAGTTGCGACCGGCGATGTGCGTCTCTCCGGCACGCTGGTCGAGTTCAACGCCGCCGGTCGCGCCGAGCGCATCGAGTGGTGGAGCGTCCGCGCCGACTAGGACCGGCTTCAGCCGCGCGGTCCCTCGCCTCCGCTCTCGTCTTTTGCGGCGGCGGCGCTTTTTGTGGACTGGCTTGCTCACCGCGCCATGAAATTCTCTCAGTCCGCTGCCGACGTTTTCATTCCCGACGGTTCGCCGGTCGCCGCCGCGCTGGCGCGCACCACGCACCTCTGCATCGCGGCGCATCAGGACGACATCGAGATCATGGCGCACAGCGCCATCGCGGAGTGCCATGGGCGCGCCGCTGCGGGCTTCACGGGCGTCGTGGTCACCGACGGTGGCGGCAGTCCGCGCGCGGGTGTATTTGCAAAGTTTTCGGACGAGGAGATGAAACGCGTGCGTCGCGACGAGCAGCGCCGCGCCGCCGAACTCGGGCGCTACGCTGCGCAAATCCAGCTCGCGCATCCCACCAGCATCGTGAAGGACGCGCGATCCCCGCTCGTTGTCCAGGATCTCGGCGCGCTGCTCGGCGCGATGGCGCCGCGTGTCGTTTATCTCCACAATCCCGCTGACAAGCACGACACGCACATCGCGGTCTTCCTGCGGTGCCTCACCGCGCTCCGCGCGCTACCGCCGGAGAAGCGTCCGGCGCGCGTCCTCGGCTGCGAAGTTTGGCGCAATCTCGATTGGTTGCTCGATGCCGACAAGGCCGTGCTGGACGACTCGGCCCGTCCCGACCTCGCCGCCGAGTTGATCGGCGCGTTCCGTTCGCAGATTGCCGGCGGCAAACGCTACGATCTCGCCATCGCCGGTCGTCGCCTCGCCAACGCCACGTTTTTCACCTCGCACGCCACGGATGAATCGAACGCCCTCACGTGGGCGATGGATCTCACGCCGCTGGTGCGCGACGCGAGTCTCGATGTGGAGGAATTCACGCTTGGCTACGTGGACCGTTTGCGCGCGGACATTGCGGCGCGGCTGAGGAAGTTCCGGTAACGCCTGCGGAGATTTCCGCGTCAGCCGTTTTGCATGCGCCAGCGGTGCAGCTCGAGCAGCTTGGTGATTTCCTGCCCCGCCCAGCCGTAGGCGAGCTCGGCGGCGGCGTCGATCGCGTCGGGATCACCGCTGCGGGCGGCGCGGTTCAGCGCGAACTTCGCTTCGTCCTGCTCGGCGGTGAGGCGGCCGGTGTCATCCGCGGGCCAGGGAAACGGAAAGGAGTTCACGACGTGTGCGGGATTCTTCGGGTCGCGGAACGATTCCCACCACAGTCGGAAATACCGCGACGAGAGCAGCCCGTGGGCGAAGTCATCGTCGCGCGCGACCACGAGCAGCGAGTCATCCGGCCAGAGATCCGGTTCGACCCACGCCCACTCCAGCTCGCCACCGAGTGGCGTGGCGAGATAGCGCGTGCGACGGGCGAGAGCGGCGCGCAGCGCAAGGTTCGGGGCGGGGTGATGGGGAAAGTTCTTCGCCCCGTGTGCGGTTTTCCGCAGATGCGCGAAAGGCCGGGCATAGAGTTCGGCCTCGCGCGCGTCCATCGCGGGCGGAAAATCGATCATCCAGCGCTCACCGGTGTCGGCGTTCAGCGTGCGGCGCAGCACGTCGAAGTTGGGTTTGCCGTGCGCGTTTTTCAGTGCGAGCCACCGCCGGACGGTGGAGGCCGGCACGGATGCAGCGTCCCACCCGGGTTCGCCGACGAAGGCGAGGTCGTGATTCTCGCCGAGCGGCGACGGGTTTGAGCGCTTCATCGGATTATCCGTTGCGAAACGTCGCCTGGAAGCCAAGCGTGCAACGACCCCCATGCGTCCTCTTTTCGCCGGTCTTGCCCTGTTCATCGCTCCGCTGCTGCCCGCGAATCCGTGGCTCGAAAACGTTCGCGCGGTGCGCTCGGCGCAGCAGCAGGAGCTGATCGCGGAATACCGCGAGTTTTGCGCCATCCCCAATGTTTCCGGCGACCAGGCGAACATCCGCCGCAATGCCGAGTTCATCGTGGCGATGATGAAGAAGCGCGGCATCGCCGCCGAGTTGCTCGAGGGCCACTCGCGCGCGACGAACCCCGCGGTTTTCGGCGAGGTGAAGGCGCCGGGCGCGACGGCGACGGTGGTTTTCTATGCGCATTACGACGGCCAGCCGGTCAATGCCGCGCAGTGGGCCGCGGGCCTCCAGCCGTTTAATCCCGTGTTCATCACCGCGCCGATCGAACGTGGGGGAAAGATTCTCGAGTGGCAGCCGGGTCAGCCGATCGACCTCACCTGGCGGATGAGCGGCCGCGGCACGGCCGACGACAAGGCGGGCGTCTTTGCCATCCTGAACGGTTACGATGCGCTCGTGCGTGCGGGGTTGTCGCCGAAGGTGAACGTGAAATTCTTCTTCGAAGGCGAGGAGGAGATCGGCTCGGTGCATCTGCGCGACCTCCTGCAGATTCACCGCGCGAAATTACAGAGCGACCTCTGGATCATTGCGGACGGCCCGCGTCATGTTTCCGGTCGCAAGGTCGTGCAGTTTGGCGTGCGCGGCGACATCAACCTCGAACTCACGGCCTACGGCCCGAAGCGCCCGCTCCACAGCGGCAACTACGGCAACTGGGCGCCGAACCCCGCGCACCGCCTCGTCACGCTGCTCGCCAGCATGAAGGACGACGACGGCCGCGTGCTCGTTCCGGGTTTCTATGACGACTACGTGCAATTTTCCGAGAGTGAGCGCCTCGCGATGCGCGAGGCGTCGTTCACCGACGAGGCGCTGATGAGGGAACTGGGATTGAACCGCACCGAGGTGCCCGGCCGCAGCCTGCTCGAGGGTTTCGAGCTGCCGTCGCTGAACATCAACGGCATTCAAAGCGCCAACGTTGGCCGCCTCGCGGCGAACATCATTCCCACGACCGCGCGCGCGACTCTCGACCTGCGGCTTGTGCTCGGAAACGACTGGCAGCGGCAGGTCAACCGCATCGTCGATCACATCAAGGCGCAGGGCTGGCACGTGCTGGACCGCGAACCGACCGACGAGGAACGTCTCGCCCATCCGAAGCTGATCCAGGTCGGCTGGGGCAAGGGCTACAACGCCCAGCGCACGCCGATGAATTCCCCGCTGGCCCGCGCGGTCGTTGCCGCCGTCGCGGGCAGCACTGACGACCCGATTGTGAAGCTCCCGACTCTTGGCGGCAGTCTGCCGCTCATCGTCATCGAAGAGGAACTCGGCGCCAAGATCATCACCGTGCCGGTCGTGAACTATGACAACAACCAGCACGCCGAGAACGAAAACGTGCGGCTGAATTTTCTCTTTGAAGGCATCGACACGTTCGCGGCGTTGATGCGGTTGGAGTGAGGGTTCTCCCCACGCGCCTGGCGCGACGAGGGATGACGGTGGTTGCACTCGGAAATGCGCTTGCACGGTTCGCTGCGCTGCGGTTTCCACAGCGCATGCGCTCCTGGCTTCCCGCGGCCGTATTCGCCCTGCTCGCCGGTCCGGTTTTGGCCGTTTACTACGGCGAAACGAAGGAGGAGTTGCTGAAGGAACTCGGCAAGCCCTCGTCTGCCCTCACGCGGGGCGGGCGCGAGATTTTGATCTATCCGAAAGGTGGACGCATTGAACTCGAGGGCGGCAAGGTCGTCGTGGTGCAAGGGCTGGACGTGACGGAGGGGCCGGTCTCTGCACCGGTTGCAACCGCGGGCGAACCGGTGGTGGCGTCCCCGGACGCCCCCAAGGAGACGGAGACTGCGGAGGAAAAGGCGGCGCGCGAGGCAGCCGAGCAAGAGGAGAAAGACGCCGCGACGGAACGCGCAAAATTCGAGGCCGAGATGGACAAAGCCATCCAGGATCTGGAGTCGGGGCCAACGGAGCCGGAAGAGTCGCCGCTTCACCAATGGGCGGAAATCGCCACCAACGTGATCGTCAAGGCGCTCATGATGCTCGCGGCGCTGAAGCTGACGACGAAGTATTGGGACCTGAACATCGAGTGGGGCGGACTCGCCATCGCCGCAGGGGCGGACACCGCGGTGCGCGCTGTCCTGACGGTGCTCGGCGACGTCGTGCTTAAACTTCCGTCGATGTTCTACCTCGACGAAGTGGTCGCTGCCTTCGTGCTCGTGGCGGTGTTGCGGAAGGTCAGCCACAACAAGTCGCTCGCGCGCGCGATCACGATCACGCTCACGTCGAAGGTGTTTTCCATCGTCGTCGGTTCGATGGTGGCCGTGGCGGTGATGCAGGGGCTGTTCGGCTGAGGCGCGCCGTGACCGTCGGAGGGGCTTTACGCCCCGCCGAGCGTTTGCGCCGCTGCCCGCGCTTGGCTCACGCGAACTTCAGGCGCGGATTCGTCTCGAGGAACTCGGCGATTGCGGCCGTGAACGTTGCGCCGAACTCGGCCCGCTTCTTTTCGCCGATGCCGGTGATGCCTTCGAGTTCGCCGATTCGCGTCGGATACTCGCGCGCGAGCTGGCGCAACGTGGCGTCGCCGAAAACGACATAGGCCGGCACGCCGCGTTCGTCGGCGAGTTTTTTCCGCAGGTTGCGCAGGTGGGCGAAGAGAATCTCGTCGCACTCGATCTCACCCTCGCGGCGCGTGACGCGTTTCGCTTTCGGCAGTGAAAGCGGTTTGGTGAGCGTGATCTTCTCGCGCGTGCGGAGGAGATTCATGCCCTCGGCGGTCAGTTCGAGGATGGGGAATTCGCCCTCGGCCTGTGCGACGTAGCCGAGGCGCATCAGTTCGCGACCGACGGCCGCCCACGCGGGGCGGGCGAGTTCCTTGCCGATGCCGTAGGTGCTGAGGCGGTGGTGCCCCCAGCGTTCGACTTTCTCGGTCTCCGCGCCGGTGAGGACTTCGATGAGGTGGTTCATTCCCACGCCAAAGCGGCCGGTTTGGCGAATCCGGTAGATGCACGAGAGAAATTTTTGGGCGACGACTGTGCCGTCGTAGGTTTCGCGCGGCTCGAGACAATTGTCACACGCGCCGCACTCGTTGACCGGAAATCTTTCACCGAAGTAGGCGAGCAGCTCGGTGCGCCGACAGCCGCTGCTCTCGGCGTAATGCATCATGACGCGGAGCTGGTTGCGCGCGACGGACTTTTCGTGCTCGTCCGTCATTTCGTCGATGAAGTGCGTCTGTTTCGCGGCGTCGCCCCCGGAGAAGAGCAACAGGCAGTCGCTCGGCAAACTGTCGCGGCCGGCGCGGCCGGTTTCCTGGTAGTAGCCCTCGATGTTCTTCGGTAGGTCGTGGTGGATGACCCAGCGAACGTTGGGCTTGTTGATGCCCATGCCGAAGGCGATTGTCGCGCAGATGATGCGGCATTCGTCGCGGAGAAACAGTTCCTGATTGCGCGAACGCTCTTCGGCGTCGAGGCCGGCATGATAGGCGCGAGCGGAAAACCCGCGGCCGGCCAGCGCCTCGGCGACGCGCTCGGTCGTGGCGCGCGTCGCGCAATACACGATGCCGCTCTCGTCCTCGCGCTTGCGGACGAATTCGATGATTTGTTTCAGTGGCTGGTCCTTCGGCAGGACGCGGTAGGTGAGATTGGGGCGATTGAAACTCGCGACGAATACGTCCGGCTGGCGCAATTGCAGATGCGTGATGATGTCCGCCCGCACGCGCTCGGTGGCGGTGGCGGTCAGCGCCATGACGGGGACGTCCGGCAGGAGCGCTCGGAGCTTGGCGAGCTGGCGGTATTCGGGTCGGAAGTCATGGCCCCACTCGGAGACACAGTGCGCCTCGTCGATCGCGAGCGCGGTGACGTTCCAGCTCGTGAGGTTGTCTCTCCACTCGTCGAGCATCAGCCGCTCGGGCGCGACGTAGAGCAGGCGCCACTCGCCTTGGTGCAGGCCGCGCAGGCGGGATTTCGCCTCGCCGGTGGAGAGTGAAGAGTTGAGGAACGTCGCGGCGACGCCGGCGGCTTGGAGCTGATCAACCTGATCCTTCATCAACGCGATCAGCGGCGAGACGACGACGGTCAAGCCGGTGCGGTGGAGCGCGGGGAGTTGGAAGCAGAGCGATTTGCCGCCTCCGGTGGGCAGCAGGGCGAACACATCGCGGTTGGCGAGAGACGCCTCGATAATCTCCCGCTGCAATGGGCGGAACGCGCCGTAGCCGAACGTGGTTTTGAGCGTGAGGAGAAGGTCGTCCACAAACTGTCCAGAGTGCGTGACGGCCCGTGGCGCAATCAAGCGCGGAGGTGAGCGCGAGAGCGAGAAATTTTGCGGCTCGGGCGTCGCCCACCGTTTCGCGCTGGTATTGTCGCCGCCGGGATGGCGGCAACCACCCGCTCCTACTTCAGGCCGAGCCAGCGGGCGAGGGTGCGGACGGCTTCGGCGGATTTGTGGCCGCGTTTCACCGAGCGGCCGGCGATACGCAGGCGGCGGGCGGCACGGTCGGCTTTCGGATCGACGTGGCCGACGATCTCCGTGCCGGCGAGAATCGGGAGCGAGTAGTGGCCGCGCACGCGCTTGGCCGGCGGCGTGTAGGCCTCCCACGTGTAGTTGAAGTTCCACAGCGCCGCCGTGACGCGTCGGTCGTAGATCAGCGGGTCGAGCGGGGCGAGCAGGAGGAGATTCTCGATTTTGGATTTTTGATTCTCGCTTTGCGTCAGGATGGGCAAGTCGGACTGCAAGCAGTAGAGCGGCGGGCAGTTTTCGACGGCGACCGGTTGCACGTGATCGGCGACGAGCGGAAGTTCATCGCGCTTGAGCGTGCAGAGGCGGCGCTGGCGGAGCTTCAGGAGCACGCTCCAGCGCGCGGTTTCTTTGATCGGAGCTGCGGTCTGACTGAGCGTCGCCGCGGGGAGAATGCGCTCGGGCAGATCGTAGTAGCGGCGGTTACCCGTGCCGCGTTTGGCGATGAGGAGGCGGCCGTGAAAAAAGAGTTTCTGCAACGTCGCCTTGACGAGCGATGACGAGCCCCAGACGCGGCGGGCGGGACCGTGGTCGTCGAAGTCCTCCGAACTGAGCGGTCCGCGAGCGGCAATCTCGGTGAGTAGCTTGTCCGCGAGCGTTTTTTGCTTGGGAGAGAGGCGACCCGACCACGGTCCGGCGAGGCGGGTGCGGCGGCGCATGGCGCCGAGGAGGTGGGGCCAGGCATCGAGATTGAACGCGACGAGAATCCCGGTTTGCGGGTGATGGTGTTCGAAGGCGGTGCGTGCGTCGGCTGAAAGCGGTGATGCAGGAGCATCGCTCTCCGCGGCGGAACCGTGCAGGTGACGCATGAGATCGCCCTCACGGTAGTTCGCGACGCGGTTGCGGAGGATGAGATCGTGCATGCGTCCGCAGATGTTCAGGGGGTCAATCTGCACATAGCCATGGTGTGCGAGGGCGGTGGCGACGTCGGGCGCCGGCGCGTCGAGCAGGAGTGCACGGCGCTGAAAGCGACGGGCGTGGTCGGGGGTGAGTTGAAGCGGGGTGTGGGGCACGAAGAGGGGAGAGCGAGGATGTAGGAGCCCTGACGACAAAGTGCGGGTCGCGGAAATGACGAAGATTTCTCAGGAGTGCCCGTGTGCAAGCTTCAGTGGCGTCGCGGCGGCAGATCGCCGCGCCCGAAAAAACAAAGGCCGCGCTGGGGAGCGCGGCCTTGAGGTTTAAAGAGACGGGGGACGTGCCGAATCAGTTCTTCGGCATCTGCGCCTGCAGGGTGGAGAGGCGTTTCTCGAGTTCGTTCATTTCGGAGACGAGGCGCTCCTCGGCTTTCTTGCGATCGGTGCTGTTCACGATGCTGAGGTTGGCGGCGTCGCGGACGACGTTGGCCGGCAGCGTAAGCAGGCGCGTGAGCAGGCCTTGGTCCTTGAAGGAACTGAGGTAGAGCGCGGTAATTTCCTGCGAGAGTTTCATCGAGTCCTGCGCGATGCCTTGGGCGACCATCAGGTTGGTGTTGAGCTCCTGGTTGCGGGCCATTTCGGCGGTGAGGACGCCGCTGATCTGATCGGAGATTCGCTGGCTATATTGGCCGATCGAGTCGCGAGTGAGATTCTGATCCTTCGCCATTTCGGCGAGGATCGGCGAAATGCGCTCGGCCATGCGGGCGGAAACCTTGTCAACCTGGTCGTTTTGGAGCTTCTCGGCTTCTTCGGGCGTCTTCGGCACCTGGCCGTAGGGCGTGATCTTCATCGCGATGGCCTCGGCGAGTTGGTTCATCTTCTCGGTGTTCAGCTTTTGCACTTCTTCGTCGGTCATGAACACGTCAGCCGAGCGCTTCGAAATCGCGTCTTTGAGCAATTGATTCACGGACTCGATGTGCCGGCGCGTTTCCTCGGACGAGGCCTTCATTTCGGCCTGGGTTTGCTCGCGCAAGGAGTTCATCTCCGCCTGTTGGCGGGTCGAGAGGTCCTGCACGGTCTTCTGGTGGAACCAGAAAATCGCGCCGCCCACGAGAATTGCGGTGAGGAGCACCGCAGGGAGTTGTTCCTTAAGTTTTTGCCACATGTGTGTGTCGGGTTGAGAAATCTCCGGACACTAATACAGGCTGAGAGTTCAAATGCAATTCCGCCCTCCGGCGGGTCGCTGTTGTAAAAATCGATTTCCGATGAGTTTAAACCGCTACGAACAGTCCCTTTTCGACTACTGGGAACGGCAACCCGACGAGCGCCGTCACTGGCAGGCGAAGACGATGGACGCCGCCAAGGCGCGCTCCGGCATCGTGGGTGAAGCCGCACGGTCGCTCGAGCGACAGCTCTGGGAGTATTTCGTGGAGCGGAGCGGGCAGGTGCCGGCCTTGCGCGATCTCAACCGCGGCGGCGGCGCGATTCCGCGGGTGAGCCTGCAGAACCTCGCGGAACTGATGCTGCGCCTCTGGGGACCGCTGCCGAAACCGAAGCGGCCGAACGACGCG
This sequence comes from Opitutus sp., assembly GCA_013821985.1. GTDB lineage: Bacteria > Verrucomicrobiota > Verrucomicrobiia > Opitutales > Opitutaceae > Didemnitutus. The sequence goes on along the minus strand of PNJQ01000090.1, from coordinate 3,341 downwards.
CGCGGCTGAGGCGATCCGCCCGCCACTTCACGCATTCGTCCGCTCGCGCAGCGTCACGAGTGTCGCTCCCCAGCTGCCGCTGGTTTCGTTGCCGAGCTGGAAGGCGGCGACGGTGGGCATGCGGCGCAGGCACGCGTGCACCGTTTCGCGGAGCGTGCCGGTGCCTTTGCCGTGGATGACCCGCACCTCGCGAAGGCCGGCCCGCTGGCACTCGGCGAAATAGTCTTCGAGCAACGAGGCAATTTCCGCCGGGCGAAAGGTGTGCAGGTCGAGTTCGCCCGTGATCGGGATGCGCACCGGCGCGTCGTCGGCGGAGTCGGACATGCCGCCACTCAAGCGCGCCGGGTTCCGCGGGCAAAAGAAAACCCGCCCCCCACGGGGCGGGTTGGACACACACACACTAAAATCAATCTCAGCTGCGGACCTGCGTCGGCGCCGCCGGTTGCGCGGCGACGCTGCGGCCTTGATCGGCCTTCGCCGGCTGCGCGACCGTGCCGAGCGCCGGCAGTTCGGTGCGGATCGGCTGTGCGTTGCGGGCTTGGGCGCGCAGTTCGGCCAGACCGCCTTCGATCGCCTTCTCGGCGGCCGTGAAGCGCGGGCTCGCGACGCGGTAAGCGGGCATCTGATAGACGTTGCCGTCGTTCTGGTTGTTGGTCTGCACCGCGGCGGACGCGGTGACGGTGAGGCTGAGGCTCACGAGGGAGAGGATGAAAGTGATCTTCTTCATGGTCGTTTCGGTTGTTGCCATCACTACACGCAAGCGATGTGCCAAGTTGCACTGTGCGCTGTAAGTGACTGCGCGTCCGCGCAGATAGAGTTTTTCATGGGTCGGTCGGCCCAGGCACGTGGCGCCGGATTCGTCACGCGGGCGGCATCGTTGATTCCCAGGGATGGGAAAAATCGGGCCGTCATGCATGACCATGACTTTCGGCGGTGCGCGCCGCATCGCCGGGAGCCGCGAAATCGCGTCTGCTCAATCCCTCAACCCGCGATCCCACCATGCTCGAAATCAACAATCTCACGAAACGTTACGGCGGACTGACCGCGCTCGCCGGGATCTCGCTGACGGTGGGCCGCGGCGAATTTTTCGGTCTGCTCGGCCCGAATGGCGCGGGCAAGAGCACGTTAATGTCGCTCGTGTCGGGATTGCGCGTGCCGGATGGCGGTGAGATCCGACTCGATGGAATTTCGCTCGCGGGCCGGCCCGCTGCCGCCACGCGCGCGTTGGGATTCGTGCCGCAGTCGCTGGCGCTCTATGAGGATCTGACCGCGGAGGAAAATCTCGGCATCTTCGGCCGCCTCTATGGACTCGGCGGCGCGACGCTGCGCACGCGAATCGACGAATCGCTCGCGACGGTGCAGCTCAGCGATCGGCGCAAGCACGCCGTCAAAACCTACTCGGGCGGCATGCAACGCCGCCTCAATCTCGCGGCGAGCCTGCTGCACTCACCCCAGCTGCTCCTGTGCGACGAGCCGACTGTCGGCGTCGATCCACAATCGCGGAACGCGATCTTCGATCTGCTCCGTCAACTCAACCGCGACGGGCTCACGGTGATCTACTCCACGCATTACATGGAGGAGGCGACGCGACTTTGCTCGCGCATCGGCATCATCGACCACGGGAAAATTCTCGCGCTCGGCACGCTCGACGAATTGCTCGCGCAACTTTCCTCGAGCGAAGTCGTGATCTTTGCGCGCAACGGCGCCGCGCCGACCGCAGTCGCGGCGCTCGCGCGCTTCGGCACCTTGCGCGAGCAGGCCGACTCCTGCGAACTGCACCTCGCGCCCGGCGTGCGGCTGGCGGAGTTCTTCGCGGCCGCGCAGGCCGCGGGCCTGCCCGACCGCGCGTTTCAACTGAAGCGCCCGACGCTCGAGGATTTGTTCCTCCACCTTACCGGCAAAACCCTGCGCGAATAATTCCCATGCACCTTCTCCTCACGCTGCTGCGCAAAGATTTTCTGAATTTCCGGAAGGACCGCGTGGCCGTCGGCCTGACGTTCTTCGTGCCGGTGGTCCTGATCTACGTCTTCGGCCAGGTGTTCGGCGTCACGCGCACCGACACCGGCCCTGTCGGCATCAAGCTCGCGGTGGTCAACGACAGTCGTGCTCCCGAGGTCGCATCGTTGATTGCTGCGCTGAAAAAGGAATCGGCGTTTCGCGTGGTCGAGACCCGCACCGATGAACATGGCGCGCCTCAGCCGCTGACCGAGGAGTTCGTCCGCGCGGAGTTCAAGAGCGATCGCTACCGTTTCGCGCTCGTGTTCCCCGCCGACGCGACGGGCGACGCGCAATTCGGATTGCGGATGAAATTTCTCACCAACCCGCGCAACGAGATCGAGACGCAGACCGTCACGGGCTTGCTCCAGAAAACCGTCTATACTGCTGCTCCGTCCCTGTTGATGCAGTCGATGCGCAAGCAGGCGGCGGAAGTAATCGGCGCGAAGAACACGGACAAGTTCTACGGCGAGATGGCCGGCGCGGTGAGCCGCGCATTCGGCTTCGATGAGGCGAAGGTGCGCGACGCGATGACGCGCGGCGAACTGCCGGGGCTGAACCCGGGCACGACCGCGGAGGGCGGTGCAGGCGAGACGAATGCCGCGGCGGGGTTCCTCGATCGCGTCATCAAAATCGAAAAGGAACAGCTCGCCGGTGCGCAGGTGAAGAACGTCGGCGCCACGCGCGTCGTGGGCGGTTGGGCGATGATGTTCCTGCTGTTCTCCGTCAGCGGCATGGCGACATCGCTGTTCGAGGAGAAGAAGGCGGGACTTTTCCTGCGGCTGCTATCGACGCCGGTGCGGCGCGCTCATTTGTTGGGGAGCAAATATGTTTTCGGCATCGCGATCGGGCTTGTGCAGCTGGTGGCGCTGTTCTTCGCGGGGCGGTTCATGTTCGGCATCGATGTGACGTCGAACTTCGCGAACCTCGTCGTGATCTGTCTCGCGGCGGCGGTCGCCTGCACAGCCTTCGGCATGTTGCTCGCGGCGATCACGCGCACCCAGGCGGCGGCTCAAGGGCTGGCGACGCTGTTGATTCTCACGATGAGTTCGATCGGCGGCGCGTGGTTTCCGGTGTCGTTCATGCCGGAGTTCATCCAGCAACTCAGCAAGCTCACGGTCGTCTATTGGGCGATGGAGGGTTTCGCGCAGGTGCTCTGGAATAACTGCACGTTGCTCGAACTAATGCCAACGGTCGGGGTGTTGCTCGCGATGGCCGCGGCGCTCGTCGGTATCAGTCTGTGGCGTTTCCAGCGCGGACCGATTTTCGAGTGAGAGGCGGACGCAGACCGCTTCGCCGCTCTGTTCGCCAGTGGCCGGATGATTCGTCGCCCGCTCAGCTCTTTG